>JAUXFM010000006.1 GCA_030622955.1 Lentisphaerales bacterium | reverse complement strand
TTGGCTCACAGAACGACATGGCTACGATCCGACTTGGATGATCAAAACAGAACAATGCAGGACTCCATACGTCCTTGGGTCGGAATTCGAGGAGCTTGTTGGCAGCGCGGCAGAAACGAACATTCAGTCGTCAGCCATGATAGGATTTTGGTCTATGACCCTACCCTGAAATGGTGAATACAGTAGTTATGCTGAACGCTGGTGCGTTCAGCGGTTGTTGAGTTGTTTGTTGGTGGTTGTTGGGGGACGAGCAGGATCCAGCCTGTGGCTGATTCTTGCTGACCCGATCGTTCCGAGACGCTCCGCGCTCGGGAGGCATCGGAGCGATCTGTCTGCCCAGCCATAGGCGGGCAAGCCTTCCATGGACAAGTGCCATGGTGGTGAATGATCTCAGGAAAGTAAGTCGGGCATTCTGGGCCTGTGGCTGATTCCCCTGGCAACTAACAACTGGCCGCATTGCGAACCTGTTCGTCGACCCAGGGATAGGTCCGACGGATGCCTTCATCGAGGGAGATGCTGGCTTTCCATCCGGTTTGATGAATCCTGTCTTTGGTGAAGTTCCGCGAATGCACACCCACCGGACCGTCAATATACTCGATGCCCAGATCTTTCCCTGATACCTTGATCACCGTCTCGGCAAGCTGTGTAACTGTCACATGCTCCTCGGAACCGATATTCGCCGGATGCTCAATGTCGGACTGGGTCAGCCGGTAAATCCCATCCACAAGATCATCAACATAGGTGAACGCTCTGATCGCAGAACCGTCACCCCAGACATCAATCTTCCCGCCGGCATCAGTCTCGGCAACCTTCCTGCAGATCGCCGCAGGCGCCTTCTCTCTGCCACCGATCCAGGTGCCTTCAGGCCCGTAGCAATTCTGGAAACGGGCTATCCTGACTTTCATCCCGAATTGACGGGCATAGGCAAGCCCCACCCGCTCGGAATAGAGTTTCTCCCAGCCATATTCATTATCGGGCTGTGCGGGCACGGCATTTTCCTCGGTCAATGGCGGCTCGTCCCGCTCCATGTCGCGATAGACACAAACAGAAGAAGAATAGAAATAACGTTCAATGCCCGCCTGCGCCGCAGCATGTGTCATGTTTACATTGATAAGGACGTTATTTCGCATGATTTCGCATTCCGCGAACGAGATAAAGCCCATGCCGCCCATGTCCGCGGCGAGTTGATAAACTTCGTCAAACTTCCCACCTTCAATGGCCAGAGCCTGATCGCACTGTTCCTTCTCCCTGAGATCAAGCAGCATGAACTCATCAGCAGGCAACTCGGTAAACTCGTGGCACTTGATGTCAACACCACGTACCCAGTATCCCTCGCTCTTCAACTTCTTCACCAGGTGCCCACAAATGAACCCACCAGCGCCACAAACAAGAGCTCGCTTCATACAACTAGTCCTCCATAGAAAAAAGATGTTCCGGATCGTCCTCGTAACGTATATCGTCGATCGGTTCCTTGCGCCCCTCACCGGCGAACAATCTGTTGGGGCAGTTAAAAACCAAGCCATCGGAATTGGAGACGTTCTTATAGCCATGCACAACACCGGTAGGAATGCTGACGGTCATGGGGTTGTCTTCACCCACTACAACATTAAGCGTTCTTCCGTAGGTTAAAGATTCCTTGCGGTTATCCCACAACCTGAGAAGGAAACGGCCCGGCCCAAGAAAACCAAAGTAGTCGGACTGGTCGCGATGAGCGTGGGGTCCACGGGTAATGCCTGCATGTGTGACAGAAATGTAACCCATGGCGGGCATACGGTCGGGCGCCACTTCGTCCGATCGAAAAACCTCGGCAAGCCAGCCACGTGAATCGACATTCTTCTTGACCGACTGGATCAGTACGCCATCAATCTCGCCTTCAGTCCATTTCATGGGGTTCAGGAAGACTCCTCTGCGAGTGACAGGAGGTAAGCCCCATATTCACTCCCTTTAACCTCTTCACCCAGCGCGGCGAGTTGCTTTCTTGAAATGAAACCGGAACGGAATGCCACTTCTTCGAGGCATCCGATCTTCAGGCCCTGCCTGCTTTCAATGCTCGCTACGAAATTACTGGCATCCAACAGGCTTCGCGGCGTACCCATGTCCAACCAAGCGGTGCCCCTGCTGAGCACCTCTACCTGTAGTTCCCCCTTCTCGAGGTACTTCCGATTGACATCCGTAATCTCGAGCTCACCACGATCAGAGGGCTCAAGCTCTTTGGCAATCTCGACGACACGGTTATCGTAGCAGTAGAAGCCCGGCACTGCGAAATTGCTCTTCGGCGCCTTGGGCTTCTCTTCAATGCTCAGCGCTTTGCCGGCTTCATCGAACTCGACCACGCCGTAGCGCGCGGGATCCTGCACGGCATAGCCGAAGATCGTGCCACCCGTCTTCTTTGCCAATGCCCGACGGATGAATCTCATATCGCCATAGAACAGGTTGTCGCCAAGTATCAGGCAAGTGGGTGATCCGCCGATGAAATTCTCGCCAACCAGGAATGCCTCGGCTATGCCGCCTGGATTGGGCTGTTCAGCATAGGAGAACTCAACACCCACCCGTGAGCCGTCACCAAGCAGATCCCTGAGGAGCGGCAGGTCTCTCGGCGTCGAAATGACAAGAATCTCCGAGATCCCACCAAGCATCAGGATAGAGATCGGATAATAGATCATCGGCTTGTCGTAAACAGGCAGCAACTGCTTGCAGGTCGCAGCTGTTGACGGATACAGGCGGCTGCCGGCACCACCTGCCAGCACGATCCCCTTCCAACCAGAAACCTGTTCTTCCATGCGCGTGACCTCCTGTTAAACGCTATCTATAGGATTCATCGCAGGGCAAAACAAGAACCTTTTTCGCAGACGACAAGATCGTCCCGAGCGCGTTGAGCTTCGCGACTTGTGGTTCCTGCTGCGCCAGCATCTAATTGATGACCCTGACTGCGAAAGCAAACAACAAGGTCAGGCTCTGTTTCCGCTCAACCCCGCTTCGCAAGCATTTCAGCCCTTGCTGCCGCCTCGCCCATTCTTCTGCTTGTACCACTCGACGAATTTCTCAATGCCGTCTTCGACGTTGACTGAGGGCCGGTAGTGGAGCAACTGCTTGGCACGCGTGATAGAGGCACAGGTCTTGACAACGTCACCTGGCTGCATCGGCAGGATGTTCCTGATGGCCTTCTTGCCGAGGTTTTTCTCTATCAGGCTCACCATGTGCGAGAGTCGAATCGTGCGTGATTCACCCAGGTTGATGATCTCGAAGCCCAGATCACGATCAATTGCGCTGACCACGCCATCAATTATGTCGGTATAGTAGGTATAATCACGTTCTGACGTACCGTCGCCATAGAATGGGATCGGCATGTTGTCGTCTATCAGCTTTGTAAACTTGTGGATGGCCATATCGGGACGTTGCCGCGGCCCATAAACTGTGAAGAATCGAAGCGCAGTAACGGAGAGATTGTAGAGATGATGATAACTATAACAAAGGAGCTCGCAGCTAGCCTTTGTTGACGCATAGGGGCTGACCGGCCGGTCTATTCTTGCATTCTCTTTGAAAGGCGTCTTCTTCGTGTTGCCGTAAACGCTTGAAGAGGACGCAAAGACGAACTGCTTGATATCGTTCCGGCGGACCGCTTCCAGCATGTTCAAGGTCCCGACGCAATTCACTTCTTCGTAAAGGATCGGATCTTCCAGGCTGGCCCTGACGCCGGCCCTGGCAGCAAGATGTGTAACGACATCAAACTGGTTCTCATCGAACAACGTCTTGAGCGCGGCCCTGTCGAGTATGTCGCCCTCAACTATTTTGACGTTGGGTGAATCTTCGAAGTTCGACAGGTTCTCTCGCTTGATCGCGGGGTCGTAGTAGTCGTTAATGTTGTCGAGAACCAGGACATTGTCGCCACGTGCAAGAAGACGCTCAACCAGATGGCTGCCGATAAAACCGGCGCCGCCAGTGACCAGAACCTTCATGCATACTCCTTCACTTGGACCCTCTGCTCGCCTTCGCCGGAAGTCGACATCAGGGGAAATACCGTTTCGTTACAGCGCTTTCCATTATCCCTGCAAATCGTGAGCCAGAAGGCTAGTCTTTTTCGGCTTTGTTGTCAAAAGAGAAGGCATCAGCTCGTGGACTGTAATGCTTCTACTCCCATGGCTTGTTCTCGCCAATTGCGGTAAGCGAGGCTTGTTCGTTGACGATTGCCGTCCGGTGAGATAGAGTGTCATGGGGTTTAAAAGGAGTGTTTAAGCAGTGTTAAATGAGCAGAGCGACCTCATGATCAAGTCGATTGCAACATATCTTCTTATCACTTTTCTTTGCGTTCCTGCGGCGAGTGCGAACGATTACGTAGATTCGGTTAGGGTCTATCATATAGAGCGCAACACTTTTGACTACGTCCTGACCGGCCGTGTTATCGGCGGCAAGACCCCCGTGCTTTCTTTTAATGATTTCGATGGCAACACTCGCTTCGTGAAGATTGGCAAGAAGCTCGGCGACTACAAGGTGATCTCATATTCTGTAGAGGAAGAGAAGGCGGAGAAACCAGTGGCCGCGAAGCCCGGGAGCGAAACCAGAAGGACAACCGTCAAGGCCAAGGCTGCCAAGGAACAGGGAATCGCATCTCTTCGCGACGCCGATGGTGATTTCATTCTGCTTGAGCAGGACAAGAAACTGCGTAGATCGGGCTGGCTTGCCCGGCTTGTGTCGCTCGAGACAGGACGGCGATGGCGTGTAAGAACGGGGGACGTCATCGAGATGGCAGATGGCAGCATTCGCATCGACAAGATCAGTAAAGACACCGTGAAGATCAACAGTGGCGCTTCGTCTATTCCCATCATTTCAACCCAGGAGAAGATAGAGCTGACCGCACTCTACAAACAACTTCAGCTTGACCAGAAGCAGCGGCATGAGCAAGTTGTGCAGCAGTTGACCGAACGAAGGATGGCAGAAGGCCTGGCGAACCGACAGATCATTGAGCGACAGATTGCAGGCGCCGCTTTAGCAAATACGGGATCTGCCGGCAACGGCCAGGTGGGCGGCATAAACTTCAACGGGGTCAACGCAAGGCTTGTTTCGAATGCAAGACAGCCGGCCAGCCTTTATGTTGGCACCGAGGCGCTTTATCCTACTGAGTTCGATACTTTCTATACCATTTCGACAAACGGTGGGATAGGCAACCTGCACCTGGTCCCGAGAAGCTTTGAGATGCGCAGGACCGGCATTGAGATGGACGGCAGCGGCAACTTCACCTACAGGCGTCCGATCACTCGAGACTATGCTGATTTCACGAAGCCCATGTTTTCGACTTTCAGCATCAAACACGGCCGCTGAACGTTGGCGACTGAGAACTGACGTAGCAGCACAGCAGCACAGGGCCACACTTGACGGCGTGTTGCCCAAATCGAAGGCAACACCCATAAGTAAATGAATGGCCGTTTTCATTGTGATAATCCTACCTCAACATATATTCATACAAAGTCACACTCAATGGAACCACATTGATGCTACCGGTAGCCTCTGGTACGTCCGCTGTGACGATGTCCACCTGACGGATCTTGCCTGGGGCGTTGTGAGACCATCTATTGGCACCGGTGAGGGTCCATTTCTGTCCGGCGCCTGTAATGGTGCCACCGTTCAGTTTTAACGGCAGAGCTTGATCTCGCCCTGTTGGATTGACTATCCCAACCGTTAAAACCTTGTGGTCCGATGACAGAGCCGCCGAAATATCCAGAGGGCTGTTTTTACCACTGACCTGAACCGGAATCTCACCAAATCGTTCTCGATAGAGCTTGAGCACGAGTCCGGTGGTTTCAAACTCGGCTTGCGTTTTAGTCGTCTTAATGGCGCCGATTACATTGACAGTTTGGGCATAATTGGCCATGAAGTACATGTCGCTGTTGCGGAAAAACTCGTGCAGTCCGACAGCAATACCCAGGCCGTCCTGCAGGAAGTAGCGTGTTCCCAATTCGCCGTATTCATTGGGCCCATACCAGTAGTTCCACTCGTCTAAGGCAATTTTTATATCTTTTCCGGTCAGTGACTTAATCTTCTGCCGGTAACCGCGGTGTGCTGCGGCTATCTCCCGAATCTTGGAAACCGCCTGATTCACGTGCGACACCACATTGTCCCGGTCCTGCCAATAGATATGTTCGCTAATAAGATCCATGTGGTCTGAGCAGGTCGTAAGCATATGCTCACTCCAACGGCCCTTGGCACCTACGGCAATGGGTTTGAAGGAGGGATCCACCTTACGCATGGCATCTACTACCTTATTATGTTTTTTGACATAGTCTTCTAGTGGGATGTGCCCGAGCTGCCATTTGCCGTACATCTCATTACCAATTGCCCACCACTTAACACCCCAGGGCTCCGATCGGCCATTTTTAGCACGGAGCTTCCCCATCCGTGTTTCCGGAGCGCCGTTAACGTACTCGATCTCTTCAGCGGCGGCCTCCGCACCTCCCAGGCCGGTGTTTACGGCAATGAAGGCCTCCGTGTTGATTTCGCGACATAAGGCCAAAAATTCGTGCAATCCCACATCGTTGTGTTCAATCCCCTTCCACGCGGGATTCTTGCGTGGTGGACGGCGATCCGGGTCACCCAGTCCATCCTTCCAATCATATCCGCTCACAAAGTTGCCGCCCGGCCAGCGATACACCGGAGCGTCCAGTTCCTTGACTAGCGCCACGGTATCAGAACGCCAGCCAAAGAGGTTGTCCGCGGGCATCAGTGAAACCGTACCGACCTCAAGATGTCCCTTACCGCGGCTGACGATCTCTAAACGTCCGTTATCAGTGGATTGATTTGCCGTAAACGAGATCGATGTTTTAGTATAGTTGGCCTGGATTTCATCAATGATCACCGTATCACGATCGTTTGCACCTCCACCCCAGACCAAGCTCACCTCAACAGGGGCAGCCTGAGAGCTCCCTGCTAATACAATACGTCCGGTATACTCTTTGCCCTCTACCAGACCAAGCCGTTCCTGAAACAGTCCCCGTGGTTTATCATTTCCAGCTAAGCTAATTCGGGGGGTGTGATCACCTACGTATGCATCATCGGTCACCATTGAAATCGTTGTCTTGTCCCCGATGACCATCCAGGGGGAACGCATCAGCAGTTCATAGGGATGCCCGTCACCTTTCCAAGACCCTGTACCGGGTTTATACATGTCCCACGCAGGTGCTTCGCCAGTCACAGGATAATAGAATTTACGATCCTCCAGCATTTCGGCCCACATACCGCCGTAGATACAACGTCCTAGGTGTTCGATGAACTGGCCATAGATGTATCTGGAAATAGGTTCTGCTGTTTTAGTAAGATCTATTGTGACCTGCATTTCTCCTGCTGCGTTCCCCCTGCGAGCTAATAGCGACAGTCCGACAGTTGTACAAGTAAGTGCTTTCTTCACGTTCTTCTCCAATTTGTTTTACTGGGCACGGCGCCTGCCCAATGTTCAAACAACTTTTTTTCCTATTATTTTCTGAGTCCCTCGCGACGTGGTCAATTCTCCGGTTAGTTCGATCCGACCAGTTCAGCATTAAAGGCCATTTCAAATTCCTGATCACCGAAATGTGCAACAACCTTGAAACTCACTTGGCCCGCTTTGACGTGGACGTGGTCGATTGGCAGCGTGCCAAACCGGCCACTCATGTCCCGATGAATGCTGAACCTCTGTGTGTAGGGATAGGAACTTGTTTTTCACAGTCAGCACCCACTGTATCCTTAATCCTTCCCGATCCGAAAGGAGAAAACGCGAGGCCTCATGAAACGAAAACAAAGCTCAAAAAGGATTCGAGCACTTATTTCTCCCGCGTATCTGTATTTGGACTGACTGTCGTCGCAGCGTCAGAATCCACGCAGATCAGTACTGCTGCGTCGGGTTAAGCCAGGAGCCGGCTCGCGCTTGAGGACAAGGTAATCGATTCCGTGCACTCTGCAGAACTCGCGCTTCTCGGGAACATCGCCATCCTCGATAACTTTCCGACACAACGCCGCAGGCGCCTTTTCGCGTCCGCCATCCCACGTCCCGTTGGGACCATAGACATTATGAAAGCGTGCGATGGCTGTCTTCATGCCTCGCTCGGCCCCGGCGTTGTAGGCGGCCTCTATCATGTGTGTGTTGATCAGAACGCTGCGCAGACATTCAACGCGGAACCGCTCAATGAACCCCATGCCACCCATATCGGCCGCCAAGTTGTAGACATCCTTCGTGCCTTCGCAGGCCCGCTTGCAGTTCGACTCCTTGCTCAGATCCATGCACAGGCTCTCGACGCCCGGCACCACCTGGTACCACTCATAAAGCGGCTTCTTGTCAATGCCGCGAATCCGCTTGAACCCCTGATTTTTAAAGTAGCGAGCAAGCGAACCGCCAATAAAGCCCTCCCGCGCCGCCAATAACGATCAGGTCATCCTTGTTGAGTACATCCTGTGCTGTCGTGTTCATGCTCTTCTCCAATTTGGTAATCAATAAAACGCAATCATCGACACATGAGGCACTCATCAGAATAGCTGGACTTGACTATTGCATGCCAATTGTTGACTATACAGAAGCCATGAGAAATCCATCATTTCTTTCAAAACAAGTTGATCGGGCCACGTATTACTTCCAGAACTTGACCGCTACCGGCGAGGAGCCTTTGGCGATCGTGTGTGGTGGTGTCGAACACTGCCGGGCGGACTACGTAATGCAACGACGCACATTCCGCTATCATTCCATCGAGTTTGTTGCGGAGGGGCGCGGCGAACTTAGGCTGGGCGGAAAAACGGTTGCACTCACGCCCGGCATTGCTTTCAGTTATCGCCCAGGCATCCCCCACCGTATCAGTAGTGATCCGAATGCCCCCATAACCAAGTACTTTATTGACTTCACGGGCGTTGAGGCGGGATCACTCATTGACGATACGGCGCTTGGAATGGGACCGGTTCAGGTGCGTGAGCCGAATCGTATTCGCACCGTCTTCGATGCCATACAGTACCATGCTGATAGCGCCACACCGCAACGGGAAGCCATCTGCCTGCTCCAGCTTCGCCTCTTGTTACAGATTATCGATTCCCTCAGAACCCGAGTGGACGACGTGCATTCGCGCGCCATGTATTCGTACGAACGCTGCAAGCGGTGTATCGACGATCAATTCATGTCGCTTACTCGTCTAGCAGATGTGGCGAAAGCTTGCCACATGGACTCCTGCGTGATTTGTCGTCTGTTTAAACGCTTTGGCGATGACTCCCCTTATCAATATCTCCTGCGTCGTAGAATGCAACATGCCGCAGATCGCTTACAAACGTCAGATCTCCTCATCAAGGAGGTGGCCGATGCAATGGGATTCAGCGATCCCTATCACTTCTCACGTTCCTTTAAACACGTACACGGCGTCTCCCCCCAGCGCTTCCTTGCGCTCACGCACAGAACAGGAGCGGAATAATCCAAACCACCTTAAACTCCGCCCATCCATGTCTCCCAACATGGCGCCTATCTCTTTCATCCACCTTGCCTTTTAGAGATGTAAATTCAAGCTGAGAAGTGGTAGCATCATTTATGAGTGAGTTTTTCTTGTTGCTTACGCAACTCATTCCATCAGAATGAGATAGAAAGATTCACTCTTTTTTTGTGCCCAGTTGATGAATAATTCAGTCTAATATCCCACAATGAAAGGAAAAAGAACATGAAGACAACAGAAGGTGTGGGCCTGGACAACGTTCAGGCAGTCTACAATGGACCGGAGGGCGATCTTTGGGAACTGATAATGGGGGAGCAGATTCACGTAGGAGGGTTTGCATCGTCGATGGCGCTCGCAGAAAAGGCCGGCATCGGAGAAGGAATGAAAGGTGTTGATCTCTGCTGCTGCAACGGTGCCGGAATGCGTTTTCTCACACGCTTCAGAAACGTTGACAGCATGCATGGCGTCGATGCCACTGAGACAGTCGTTAACCGCGGCAAAGAACAGTCCGCAACAGAAGGGCTGGGCGATAGAATACAATTCACGCTGGCCGACGCCTGTAGTTCCGGGCTGCCGGACACCGAAGCTGATTTCGTATGGGGCGAGGATGCATGGTGCTACGTTGTTAACAAAGTAAAGCTGGTTGCCGAAGCCGCACGACTTGTCAAATCGGGCGGAGCGATCGCTTTCACAGATTGGGTTGAAGGCCCGGCAGGACTGAGCGAAGAAGAAGCTCAGCGTTTCCTCCAATTCATGAAATTCCCCAACCTCCAGGACATCAATGGTTACAGCGAACTGTTGAAAGCCAACGGTTGCGAAATACTCGTAGCAGAGGACACGGAGCAGTTCGCGCCTCATATCGACCTCTATCTGAACATGCTCAACATGCAATTAACATATGACGCGTTGAAGATAATCGGGTTCGATATGGAGCTGCTGGGTGCCATGGGCAAAGAAATGGTCTTCATGCAGGAACTTGCGCATGCGGGCAAGATCGCGCAGGGCCGCTTCATAGCAAGAAAAACGTAAGAAGTGCTGTGCCAAGGGCTGGGCTAGAAGAACGGAACCTGGCCCCTGGTTATCATGCTCGAGGAACTGGAGTTTAATCGATGAGCAAGTGTTGCAACAATAAGGACGCTGAACCCAACAGCTCCGATCCCTGTAATCCGCCCACCCCATCATGTTGCATCGGCACCACACCCACTGGAGGGGACGGCCCGATCACATGGTTCGATGACATGGTGCCACGCAGCATTGAATATGCCGAGGAACAAAAACGCGCCGGGAAGAAAATCGTCGGCATCATGTGCGAGTACACGCCGCGCGAGCTCATTATGGCTGCTGATGGAGTCCCCGTCTGCCTCTGCGGCGGTTCCGCGGCAATGATCCCCAAGGCTGAGGAGACGCTGCCAGCAAACCTCTGCCCCCTCATCAAATCGACATACGGCTACAGCGTCGAAAAGGCTAACCCCTTCCTCGAAATGGCCGATCTTCTTGTTGCCGAGACAACCTGCGACGGGAAGAAGAAGATGTATGAGTTACTTTCGCGTAACCGGCCAATGCATGTGCTTGAACTGCCACAGAAGCCGGATGATCCGACAGCATTCGAACATTGGCTTGAGGAGTTGAGAAAACTCAAGATCGCCATGGAGTCGACATTTGGCACAGACATAACCGACTGCAAGCTGAAGAAAGCGATCCTGGCAATGAATAGAGAGCGCAAACTGCGTAGAGATCTTGCCGCATTGATGACCTCGGACGCGCCGCCCCTCACAGGTCATGAACTACTCAATATGAAGAGTCTCATCTCCTGCATTACATCGGATATCGAGCAGTACGAGAAAGCCCTTGAGATCCTGCCCGGAAGAACACTTTCCCCTCCTGCAGAAGACAGAATCAGGGTTCTTCTTACGGGGGTGCCCATGCCGCATGGAGCGGAGCGGGTAATGGACATTATAGAGGACAATGGCGGACTCGTCGTCTGCCAGGAAAACTGTACGGGCCTCAAACCTATCCTTGAAGACGTTGATGCGGATGCAACGGATCCGTTGCGTGCCATTGCGGAAAAGTATTTCCACCTGCCTTGCTCGGTGATGACAAAGAACGACGCACGCCTGGACCTAATCAAGAATCTCTCGAATGAATACAGACCCGATTGCGTCATAGAACTCATATGGCAAGCCTGCCTCACATATGATATAGAATCCGCTCGCGTCAGGGAACTGGTCGAAGAAGAAATCAAGCTCCCATACTTGAAGATAGAGACCGACTATTCGCCATCAGATTCTGCAAGGATCACCGTCCGTGTCCAAGCCCTGTTCGAGACGATCCGCGGAAGATAGCAAAAGACATGCCGACTATTGCATACAGCTCCCCCTTTGTGCCGGCCGAATGGATTGCATCACACGGTTTTGAGCCACGCAGGCTCAGGGGGCCAAATGCTCCAATAGACGGCCCTATCGACTCACGAGTCGGGCTCTGTCCATACATGCGTAGCTTCATAAACGAAGCAGGCACTCTCTGCGATCTTGCAGGAATAGTATTCACGACAACATGCGATCAGATGCGACGTGCGGCAGATATTGTCGACAACCTACCATGCTTCACAATGAATGTTCCTGCAACCTGGCAAAACGCAAGCTCACAAGAACTCTATATTGCCGAACTGAAGCGTCTGGGAGTCTTCCTTGAAACCGCCGGCGCAAAGAGGCCTACCGAGACCGAACTTGTCAGGACCATGCTGAAATATGATGAGCAGCGCAAAACGCTCCGCGCAGCACGCGGCTGGAATGATTCAGTTTCATCGGATCAGACGCGCCTGGCCCTTGTGGGTGGCCCAATATCCGGGCATGATGCAGTTCTCTTCAAGACCATAGAGCGCTACGGTGGCCGAATCGAACTTGACGGCTCCGAAACAGGTGAGCGGACATTGGCCGCACCCTTTAACAGGCGCAGATTGCGCGACAATCCATTGCTGGAACTTGCCGATGCCTATTTCGGGACAATACCTGATGCGTTCCGAAGACCCAACAGCGAACTCTACAGATGGCTCGCCACCGAGATCGGGCAACGATCTATAGAAGGGGTAATCTTGATCCGATATCTCTGGTGTGACCTCTGGCATGCGGAAGCCGGCAGAATACGCGAATGGCTTGACGTTCCCATGCTCGACCTTGAACTCAATGCCGAGGATCCCGTTGCCAGATTGGAAACAAAAGTGCAGGCTTTCCTAGAGGCCTTGAGGTGAAGATGCCACCCAAACAGATAGCCCTGGAAGAATGGGATAGACTTTACGACCAGCTCAAAGCCACCGGCCTCTCCGAGCCATCCTACGGCGGAAAGATCAGCCGGCACCTTACCGACGGTGATCTGCGCCTGACCAAACTGAGATTCGACAATTCCATCGCAGCTCTTAACCTGTGGAATTTCCTGCTAACCGAAGAAGAGAGGCTGGCCAATGCTCGGGCTGAGGGCAAGAAACTTGTCGGCACCATGAAGGATCTCGGGACAGTCCCCGTCCTCGCCTACTCCCTGCCGGATCTTGTCGCGTTCTATCCAGACGGTGCCTGGTGGATCCCATGCGTAATGGAACTGAGTGCGGGGCTGCTTGGGATTGCCGATTCGCTGGGCATCGATGAGTCTTTCTGTCCTGTCCGCGCAATGCTTGGGGCTTTCGTAACAGAAGCACATTTTCCCCTGCCTGATCTCCTGACCTGCAGTGTTGGCGCCACCTGCGATGATTTCTCGGCTATAGCGCAACGACTCAACGGGCTGGGTAATCCAATCCTCTGGTGGGAAATCCCGCACCGCAGAAAGCCTGCTGAAAACGAGCGAGCTGTGGTGCTGCCCGGCGGGATGACAGCACCGGGAATCCAGGTCGACTTCGTGGAATCCGAACTGGAACGGATAAAGAAGGCGTTGGAGAGCCTTGCCGGTCAGCCACTTTCTGACGACATGTTACGGGACGGGATTGCCAGGGCTAACGCAATCAGGCAGCGCCTCAGCGAGCTGCGCTCACTGGTCTTCAAGGCACCAGTCTGTCCTTTACCAGCTCTTGAGTTGCTCATTGCAGAAATGCTCGCCCTACACTATTGCTCTGACAGGGATGCATCGCTGCAGGTCATCTCGGATTTGTTGATAGAGACCCGGGCTAGAGTTGATCAGGGCGAGGGATTCCTCGATGCGGAGGCAGCAAGAATATTCTGGGTCAATCCCGTTGCCGACCTGCGTGTAATGAACCTGGTCGAAGATTGCGGCGCAAGAATATGCGGCACTGAGCACCTCTTCACACATGCCCTGGATGAAATCCCCACAGATGTTCCACCAATGCGTGCTCTTGCGCAAATGGCGCTGGCGGATCCCATGGTAGGAACCGCGGCCGATCGAGCGGATCGCATATGCAGCGATATCACTGAATTCGGTGCAGAGGCACTTGTGCTTTCGCGGATCCCCGGCGCCAGTCATTGCGCATTGGAGGGCGGAGCCATTGCTGATATAGTGGCAGCGAGACTGGACTTACCTGTTATTGAAATAGAGGTGGCTCCCTTGAACGATGCTTACTGGCCAAGCCTTGGCACAGGGCTCAGGGCCCTCGTTGAGACGATCCGACAACGGAGGGGTAAATGATATATGGCGGCATAGATGCGGGATCCCGCACCATAAAGGCAGTGATAATTGACGGCGACAGCACCGAGATCATTGCCTCCGGCATCACAGACCAGGGGGTGAAACAGGACTCTCTGGCAGAGGCGCTCTTCAACGATATCGCAGGATCTGATCGGGGCAAGATTAAACGAATAGTCGCGACAGGGTATGGGCGTGACGCTCTCCCTATGGCCGACACGACCATCACGGAAATAACCTGTCATGCACATGGTGTTCATCATCTCGCACCGCATGCCCGTACGGTAATTGATATTGGCGGCCAGGACAGCAAAGTGCTCCGCCTGCAGAACGATGGGCGTGTACGAGATTTCGCGATGAACGACAGGTGCGCTGCGGGGACCGGTCGTTTCCTTGAGATCGTGGCAGACCGACTCGGGATAGAACTGGATTCACTCGGCGAGGCCGCAGGCAATGCCACCGCTCCCTCCTCTATCAGTACCATGTGCGTTGTCTTCGCAGAAACTGAAATAATCGGACTACTTGCGGCCGGGGAATCGCCGGAGAACATTGTGGCCGGCGTACAGCAATCTATTGTCGGAAGGATTGCGACTATGGGTGGCCGCCAGATAATGGATCCGGTCATATTCACCGGCGGTGTTGCCATGGTGTCAGGCATGCCTGAAGCGCTGTCGTCAGCCGTGGGACATGCTGTAACAGTTGTGCCCCACCCCCAGCTTACCGGGGCCCTTGGAGCAGCCTTGCTCGCAGTTGATTCAAGCGACCATTGAGCCTTTGACCAACTGTTACTTGCCAACACACTGTGAACCACCTAGTCTGATTGGTAGCAGGAACTATCGGGATTCGTGATGAAAAAAACTGTCCAGGTTCAAAACATCTGTTTCAGATACCCACACAGGGGATTTGAATTGCGCATCCGCGATCTCTGCGTCGATAAACAGGAACAGGTCGCCATCATTGGAAGTAGCGGCTGCGGCAAGACTACGCTCGCATATCTCATAGCGGGAATATATGTTCCGGAATCCGGCCGGATTATCGTGAACGATGAATCTATTTCCGACAAGAACGACCAAGAACGACGCGATTTCCGGATATCCAATATCGGCTTCATCTTCCAGGAATTTGAGCTAATCGAGTACCTGAACCTCGAGGAGAACATACTGCTCCCCTACTTCGTGAACAAATCGCTCACGCTAACTCGTGAAGCCAAGGAGTTCGCACTCGAGCTGGCCGCGGCCGCAGGGCTGGCAGGCAAGCATCGACGGAAGCCCGGCGAGTTGAGCCAGGGCGAAAAACAGCGTCTTGCCATATGCAGGGCACTTGTCACTAGGCCGGCCATTCTCATGGCCGACGAGCCTACCGGCAACCTGGACCCGGAGACAACGCAATCGGTGATGCAGCTCATGAAGGAACAGGCACGCGAACGAAACACGACCTTCATCATGATTACGCATGAACAGGGACTCCTGAAGGATTTCGACCGCGTTATTGATCTAACAGAAAGCGCTGACAAGAACTGACATGAGACGGATACTCACATTGACGTGGCGCTATCTGGCCTTCCACAGGTTCAAGACACTGATCCTCCTCGCTGCGCTGACAATAACGATGTTCCTGCCTCTGGCCGCACATATAATGATCACCTACTACGAGCGTGATCTTGTAGCGCGTGCCGAGACCACACCACTCGTGCTCGGCGCAAAAGGGAACAGGTACGACCTGATTCTCAAGAGTCTGTATTTCACTGCCGAGGATCCTGAATCCGTCACCATGGCACAGGTCAACACCATCCGCAATTATGCCATGGCAACGCCGGTGCCGCTCCATGTCTCGTTCACTGCTCGCGGCAAGCCGGTGGTCGGAACAACACTTGACTACTTCGAATTCCGGGATCTCGATGTCGCATCTGGCACGCTCCCCATGATTCTCGGTGACGCTGTTGTGGGCAGCCTCGCAGCTGATGAACTCGGACTGAAACCTGGCGACAAGATACTGACAGACCAGACCAGCCTGTACAACATCGCGGCTGTCTATCCCCTGAAACTCAACATTACCGGCATTCTGGCGGAAACCGGCACACCAGACGATCGTGTCCTGTTCGTTGATATTAAAACCGCATGGATAATTGAGGGTATCGGCCACGGACATCAGGACCTGGTCACAACTGACGACGAGGCTGTTGTCCTCGAACGACGCGAGGGCGCGGTGATCGCGAATGCCGCAATTATCAACTACACGCAGATCAGCGAAAAGAATATCGACAGTTTTCATTTCCACGGCGATCAGAGCGAGTTTCCGATTACGTCGGTCATCATCATTCCCGACGACAAGAAATCCGGAATCCTGTTGCGCGGACGGTATGATCTATCCCCTACGGAACAGATCCTGGTGCCGACAAGGATAATTAATGAGCTCATGGGCATCGTCTTTCAGATAAAGAAATTCTTCGATGCCACTTTTGCGCTGGTCTGCGTGGCCGCAGCTCTTTTCATTACATTGATTGTCCTGCTTTCCTTGCGCCTGCGAAAACGTGAGATGGAAACAATGCTCAGAATCGGATGCAGCCGCATGACGATCTTCCGGATCCATGCAACAGAACTACTCATCGTCCTGGCTGCGAGCCTGGTTACGGCAATCCTACTCGCAGTGCTATTGCTCATGTATGCACCGGATATTGCAAGCGTCATTTAGTTCTATGAGGAGATCCATGAATATACTGCAAAGGCTCAGCGGGACTGCCATCGCCCTTGTCATCATCTCAGGATGCGGACAGCAGACAACTCAAAAGCAAGTCATAACCGGAACGGTGAAACCAACAGTTTATACAACCTTCTACCCGACCAGGTACTTCGTTGAAAGAATAGCGGGCAACTCTGTGAAAGCCATATGCCCGGTACCAGAAGATGCCGATGCCATCTTCTGGATGCCCGGTGCAACAATCATCCAGGAATACCAGAAAGCAGATTTAATCGTTCTGAATGGCGCAGGTTTCGCGAAATGGATCGGAAAGGTCAGCCTGCCAGAGAGTCGCGTGGTGAACAGCTCAAAGGCGCTCTCTGACCGTTTCATAGATTTCAACGATACTGTAGTTCATAGTCATGGCAAACTCGGGGAACACGCTCATGAAGGACTTGACGGTCATACATGGGTTGACCCGGTTAATGCAAGGATACAGGCAAAGGAGATTGCCTCGGCTCTGATGAAACGTTTTCCTCAGAACAGGCAGCTCTATGAAAAAGGCTTCTCCGCACTGGCGAAAGACCTCGATGCGCTGGACGAGACCTTGAAGGAATACCAGAAGGCATATCGCAACCAACCCATCCTGGCATCACATCCCGCCTACAACTACATAGCCAAACGCTACAAGTGGAATATCCGCAACCTTGACCTGGATCCCAACGAGATGCCTTCGGAACAGGTGATGAAGAAGATAGCAGGAATTCTGAAAGAACACCCGGCCAAATATCTGCTATGGGAATCGGCCCCGACAAGGGCTATTGCTGAGCGTTTCCAGAATGAGCTTGGCCTCAAAAGCATAGAGTTTTCTCCCTGTGAATTGCTTAGCGCAGAGGAGCTCGATCATGGCTCAGATTACATTAGCGTCATGCGAGGTAATTTGCAGACAATCGCTGTTGTCTTCGATGATTAGTAGCAGCGGCGCGAGGAACCATTCCCGCGAGCAACGATCAGAATCGTCGTAAGCTGATCTTTGATCCGACACGTTCTTCCGACAGCATTTTCAATCCTACGATTCGCCATGCATCGTCGCGTGGTCGGATCTGGAACAGTCCCTCGTATTGATTCTGCCGGGTATGAATATGACCCCAATGCTCAACAGTCCCCTCCACAAGCCACTTGCAGCGATATGCAAAGCCCTCGCCATCAAGCGACGCCATGTCACCTTGAAGGATGTCGACCTTCCGGATACGCGATACTGCCCCGCCCTGTTCGCGTATTACCAATGCTCGACGTATCTGCAAATAAAGATCCTCGAGCAGCTCGCCATCGACACTTCTCGCAAGCACGTCATATATATCGCTCTCTTCACTGTAGTCGAATGCTCTGTAAACATTCCTGTGGAGTGCGGTGAAGATTGCGCCTGCTTCATCCTCTGACATGCTCGCAACCCCACCGATTCTCTCCCTGATAACAGGCATTGCGGCCAGAGCCACGATCACGAACAGGACCGGCAACAGGTAGCGTTTTGCCGGCGATCTCTTCACTGCAAGGACAACGGTTGCAACCACCGCACAAAGCGCTGCCAATATTGACACGACTAGAGCTGATGATGCCTGCGGCGCTACGACCGCCACCTCTTCCACCTTGGCCCGGGCCTTCTTCCCTTCTCTCGTCCACTTGAAAGGAGGCGCGCCCACCTCAAACACGTGTTTGCGAGATTCGTCCTCGAAAACAGCAACTGATTGAAGCTTCCAGAGCGAATCGTCAAACATAGTCCAATCGACGGTGATCTCATCAGGTGGGCCCTTGGTGCTGTATGAAAGGATGATCCCAACACGCGTCATCATCGCCCTCAAGCGCTTCGGCTCCATCTGCAGCGCCAGATCTCTGGTGTCGATATCGTAGAAATCCAGGCGCTGGAGAACAGGCTGAACCTCGATACCATCGATTGTCACGGGGTTCATGCCATTGAAGAATTCCCTGACGACCTCCTTTGCGGCAACTTGTTCAGCAATCTCCAGGATCTGATTGTCTTTTCTGGCTATCGGCTGCCATGTTTCAAGTGTCCGCAACGGAAGAAGGATTTCATGTCGCACTTCGGCATCAGCAATATAGATAAAGGAATAGACACCGCCATGGCTGGCAATGCCAAGTGCCCGTTCGAGTGCATCGCTCTGAAGCTTCTCAAGTTCCTTTTTAGTTAATTCCTTGTCGCCCACGCCCTGCACCCAGTTGAATCCAACTACTTTGGGAACACCACGATCGAGAACTTCCATCTTGCCATCAGGAAGCCCCTCCTGCTGTACCGTCAATTCCATCATGGAAGGGAACATCCAATCCTCCCCGCCGAAATCCTGATACATGACCAAAACATGGGGTGGCGATTTCAGCGGATAAGAGATTAAGTAAACCGTTGGGTCATCTTCTGCGGCGAGCATTTCATCAAGTGAAATGCCCGTTTCTGCGGCCTTGGACGAATCTACACTAACAATAGTCCCTGCAAGCTTCTGGGTGCTCACATTCTCAATTGTGAAGTACTTGAGCAGGAACTCCTTGTGTGACTCAATGGCTTTCTTGATGGCCGATCCTTTTGCGACAGGCTCTTCATCCATCTCCAGGTCACCAAAATAGTAGAAGCTCTCCGGGTAGACCGAGATAGCCACGCTGACCTCATTGGTCGTGATCAAAGCATGGCACTTGGCCGTGGTGATCGGATGCGCTTGTATTGTAATAGATATGAGCCACAAGCCCACAATCAGCGCACTCAGATGGTTCTTTCGGTATCTTTTCATTCTCTGGCCAGCATCATACCAGAGTGAACGAACTCGGCACAATCCGGTTTCTCTTGGACAGCCCTGTGGAGAGCCCCTCGAACAGCGGAGAAGTCCGGCTGCGTGCGATAGGCGCCCAACCATAGCTTAAGCGTATCTTGCGACACCTGCCCCTGTTTGACACGGAGGATATCTCCCTCGAGATACAGTCCGACAGCAGTCCTGTAAGCTTCGGCATGTTCCTTAAATGCATCAATATGCTCACCTGGTATATTCGCGATCAGTTGATCCGGCCATGTCTTCCTGTAGGGCAACAGTGATTCAAGACTGGAATACTTGATCGCAGGGCCTCCTTCATAGATCGCACGCGGCGCATCGAAGAGGATCCTGGGCATCATATCAGTATTGCGCCTGCTTTCTCCTGCATAGGCCAGCAGACCTTCCCTATCCATCATATAGGATCCGAGTATGTCTGAAAAACTCTCGAAGGCATAGCTCGCCCCGTTCTGAAAACTCTCCGTCATCCATTCAGGATCGAGCTGAAGCAACTTTCCATCGCCTGAACTTGCGCGTCCGAGCAGCATCATGGAAGGCACATCGGCATTGTAGATGCCCAGAAAACAGTATGCTTCCGAAAACACCTCGACAAAGGTCCTTACAACGCTCCGCGTCGTAGCTTCATCAAACTGGTAGAGCGGAAGCCACTGCGCAAAGAGACCTCCGTCCGAAAGAATCCCGTCCAGGGCCTCGAAATGTTCGAGGGAGAATAGGTGACTGGCTCCGTCACGCGCAGGGTGAAACAGGTCACCTACTACCACATCGTACTTCCCGGTTGCTGCCATGACAAAACGCCGAGCATCGCAGACATGAAACTGAACGTTCTCTCTTTTGTCGATGGTCCTGTTGCCATCTTCAAAGTAGTGCATCACGTCTATGACTTCAGGAACAAGCTCCACTGCATCCACATGCTCAAGCGGGTAGGACCTGATCGCACTGAGCGTGGCACCCGTGCCTACCCCCAGAAACAACGCCCTCTGCGGGTGGGATGCCAGGATGAATGGCAGATGTCCGAGTCGTTGATCTGCGAATCCGGGGCCACCTCCCATCATGAAATGCTGGTCTACCTGCAACCGCCGTTCACGATAGCCGTAATCATTGAACTCGGTCACAACAACTGCACCGTATACGGTTTCGTAACGTTTGAGAACAGACCATCCGTCCCGATCGGCCATCAGTGACATCGATGTGGGCACAATCACGCGACACATCAATACGGCTAGGCAGAGGCACCATAATGGCGCTCGCTTCACCCGGCCAAATGCGGCAAGCAAAAAGAACGCACCGATGTAGAGATAGGCACTCATGCAAAACGCTTCACGATAGCCAAGCCTGGCAATTGCCCAGGCACCGAACAGGAACGGCGCCATGGCGGCACCGATCATGTTCAGGGCATTGGCTCTGCCGAAACATGAAGGCGCAAATGGCGCCACAAGATGCGTGAATAATGCTCCCATAAGAACAGTTGGCATGGCGAATACACTGACAGCCACGACGAACTCGGCCAGCAGATGGAGAATGTAGGGCGCTCCCTCAGGGCTGATGCGTGACATAATGCCCGGCGCAAAGTGCATCATGTATCCGGCCAGGAACACTGCCCCTGTTAATAGCAGGCAGAACATGGCAGTTATTGAATGACTGTTTGTGGTAGTGACACGGCCCGCCTGCCGCTGATAGAGCCAGGCACCGAGAGATGTTCCAAGCAGGTATACGATCAATATGTTCGCAAACGTGTAAACGGTATTCTGCATGCACTGCCCGAGAATACGCAGCCCCGTGACCTCAAGTCCTATCCCCGCCGCCCCAGTGACGATCAGAAGCAGGAACGCAATCCAGGATGTTGAATTACCGGGGTCGGCAAGCACTCGAGCCTTTGGCGGCAGATCCTTCATCCATGGAAGAACGAGCAGGGCAGCGACCACGGCAAAAGCCCCGATCGCTACACCACCCCAGGAAAGGCCCATTGCCGGCAGCAAAACGTATGTCGATACAGATATCCCCACAACTGCACCGAAAGTGTTGGCCGCATAGAGTCGGCCTACGCCGCGACCGTCTTCAACGGGCGTTGCCCATCTACGCCTGGCCTCCACCAGTAGTGGCAGAGCTCCTCCCATACATAATGTGCCGGGAAGCAGCACCAGCCCCGCAATGAGCATAGTAGACAAGACCATTTGGATTTGTGATTGGTCTGTGCCCCCGAACCCAAGTGAATGATGACGCATGAGTAAATGTATCGCGAAGGGACTTATCGCAGCAATGCCGGCAATAGTAAGTTCAAGGACAAAGAACAGCTTTACGGGATTCTTTAATTTGTAGGCAAGGCGGCCGAAGAGCCACGTACCGAGTCCCAGCCCTGCCATGAAGCCAAACAGTATCCCCCAGACTGCGAGTGTCTCGCTGCCAATAACAATGCTCAGGACGCGGAGCCAGAGCAATTCGCATCCGAGCCCGGCAGCGCCCGCAAACAGAAGAGCCAGCATCAATCGATTATCGTTTTTAGGCATCTTAAAGCTGCAAATCCGAATCCACAAGAATCAAGATACGCAGTAACATTGATCGCGTCTCGGATGACAGATAACATCCATTGGTAGCTTGTTTCGAGTTTCGCGCTTCATGGCGGGAGTGAGTGGGAATCGAACCCAACCGAGGCCGTTTAAAGCCCCACACTGGATTTGAAGTCCAGGAGGCCCACCAGGTACCTATTCACTCCCATTTTCCCTTGCCAATGAAGACAGAAGCTTATCACGGACTGATAGCTGTAGCAAGCCGGAGCACCGAATGGCAGAGCTGCTGCTCATGGGTATATTCGTGCAAGCCATACGGGGGAAAGGAATCCAATTGACAACAAGCTACTGCCTATCCGAAGCGTTCTCACCCGGGATCGCGGCGCCAAGAGCGGCTTTCTCTATCTCTGCGGTGGCAATGGCCAGCATGAGTTTGGCACGCGCATGCTCAAGCATCGTTTCCTCCAATTCAGCTTGTGCCCTGAGAAGTTCACCCTTACCGATCTTGCCGTTGTCGTGCCTGTTACGTATCAACGCGTATCGCTTTTCAGCGATCGGCAGGACCTCGGCAGCGAGGGTCTTCTCGTCTCTCACTCGCCCCTCATATTCTGCATGCAGCTTCGAGACCAGGGCGGCAACATCAAGCATTGTCAACTCTTGCGCACTCTTCTCCGACAGGGAGAGCTCCCTGGTGGCGGCGATGTCGCCCTGCGACCTGTCCCAGATTGGCAACCCCATCGAAAGGCCGGCTATTGTAGCTGTACTATCCAGTCCTTCTTCTTTCGAGATGCTTTTGTAGCCAGCCGTGAGCGTCACATCCGACCAGCGCGAGGCCCGTGCAACACGATGAAGTGAATCTGCAATCATGACACGCGCCCTACTCGCCGTCATCGCCGGGTTGTTCGTGAAGGCAAGTTGCAGCAACTCCTTGAATGCAGGAAGAGCTTCATCAGAACCGCTGCGGTTGCAGTCTATCTCGCCTGGCATTGGACTGTCGGCCGGGGCGCCCATTGCGATCAAGACCTGTCGTTCAGCATCCTTCAACAGCTTACCGGCATTATCACTTGCAGCCGCGGCAAGTGCGGATCTCTGTTTCGTCTTGAGCAGCACCTGTTCGGAAAGCTTACCTGCTTTCAATAGTGCTGCTGCCAACTGAGCCTGCTCTTCGCCTATTCTCTCAAGCTCGCCCGTCACTTCGACCAACTCGCGCACATATGCAAGCCTGGCGAATGCCTCAATGATCTCGGCACGCAGATTTCTCCATGCATCTGCCCTGTCCGTTTCGCTCAGGAATGCCGATGCAGCCGCGACCGATACACGTGCTGAACGCTTCCCGCCCAGCTCCAGTTTCTGGTAAATTGAAAGTTGGCGTTCTGTCTTCTCATCTTCCTCAATGAGTAATGCGCCAAGCTCAGGCCTGGGCCATAAAGCAGCCTGGACCTCACGCCCATGCTGCGCTGCAACCTGCGCCCTTGCACTCGCCATGATCGGATGATGATGCCAGGCGAATTCAATGGCTGTTTCCGGGCTGAGTTTGTCGTGGATGGCCGGCTGCGAGTTCCTGCGCTCTGTTTCAGCCGCAGCCAGGCCGGCAACTGAAAGAAAGATTGCGGACATAACAAGGGCCAATCGCCTATTCATACTTCAAGCCCTGCACAACGCTCATGCGCAGCCCTTTTATGACTGGGCAGAGGCCACCCACAACGCCAATGAAGACTGCCAGCCCAATGCCGCCGGCAATGACCATCCAGTCGACAACAAGATAGAATGCGCCATAGGAAAGTTTCAGAGGCAATCCATTAATGAACAATCCAGCGACAACGCCCATGACACCACCTATCAACGCTAGCGCAAGCGATTCGGTCAACAGTGAGACTAGAATATCGAGCTTCCCGAACCCCAGGATGCGCTGAGTCGAAATCTCCTTCATCCGGTTCATGACTGCTGTGTACATTGTATTCGCACCGATCAAGGCACCTGCAACGGTTACCGCAATAACCATGAGGAGTGAAAGGGAGAAGACCCATCCAAGAAAAGCGGCAAACTGCTGATAATATTCCTTTTCAGACCAGCCTTTGAAAAACCGCTCGAATGCGCCAGTTTCCCTAAACATCTGCAATGCTGCCGGCATCTTACCCGAATCTTCGAGGCGCATTACCACGAAGGTATGTGTTCTGCGATGCAGTAGATCCTTCAAGGTTGTCTCATTCATCCAGAGCTCTGATTCAATCAAAGAGCCACCATCTTCAAACCGGCCGCAAATGATCCATTCCCTGTCTTCGAACAGTACCGTCTTTCCGACAGCAAGCGCCTCCTCCTCTACCCCGAGCTTGATATGAGCTGAGCGACCGGCAATCACCTCGTTCTCTTCCTCGGGAAGATGACCCTCGACAACCCTGAGGCTACTATGCACTTCATAAGCGATGGGATTCACACCCCTTAAGCCGATCGGCGCAGCGACCCCGTCGACCCGAAGAAGCGGGTTATGCATCACCTCGCCGGAAATCAGTGGCTCGCCGTCGTTATTATATGCCAGGCCAGGCAAGGAGGAAAGTTCCACGAGTTCTTCTTCGGAAATGGAACTGAACATGATGTTCTGTCCCTCTTGGCTTATGAGCAGGAGATTTGCAGCATCCCCCGTCACGTCGAGCCTGCTGCTCAGCCCGCGAGACAGCGACAACATGAGCACGGCCGCAAAAACGACAACTGCAACGCCCGTGACCGTTATTACCGACCGCCATGGCCGCCTTCGTATATTTCTCAATGAATATGATAGCGGTAAGTTCAGCATAAGCTTCAATCCTGACGACGCAGTGCAGTGACGATATCAAGTTGGGCAGAGCGCCATGCCGGCAACATGCTGCCGATGGCAGCGGCCGCGGCAACAGTCGATATGGCAGCAATCCATTCGATGGGTCCTGCTGAGAATTCCATGGAAACACTGCAGGTAGCCAGTTCCTTGACGAAATTGCCGGCATCCATCACCTGCACCATTGCACATCCAATAAGCCCACCGATAACGGCCTGAATGACACCTTCGCCCAGCACCATCATCACTATTGTGCGTTTTTGAAAGCCAAGCGTTCGGAGTATGCCGAACTCCCGCGCACGATCTCGAGTAGCCATCGAAATGGCATTCCCTATCGCGATCAATATGACAACAATTATTACGCAGATGATGCCGCGACTCAGTTTTACCAAATCCGAAAGCTGAGCCAACACGGTAGCAATATGCGCACCCTCTCCAAGTGTCGTCGTTTCGACAACCAATGGCAGATCATCGATTTCACGCCCGACAGCCGCCGGATCCAGGCCATCCCTGGCCTTGATCAGAACATAGTGCGACAGGCCCTGCTCGTTATCTGCTTCCTGCAGAAATTTCCTGCCAGTTACTATGATGAAATCGTCAGCAGCTCCGTCCATGGAGAAGATCCCATGAATATTGAAGCTGATGCCATTCAGTTCGGCGAGAGTGACATGCTGGCCAACCTCCCAATCATAGCGCTGGGCAATCTTTTCGCCTACAATCGCGCCTGCCTTGTCAGACCTGAACGCTTCTATCGTTTTGTCATCCAGATCGTAGTTGTGGAAGAGCCCGAATATTTCCTTGTCCACTCCGTGCATGGCAATAACGTCAGTACTGGACTGACAGGAGGTCATCGTCAACCTCACCGGCATGACCTCCACGACCTGTGGAAGCGCCCGAATCTGTGGCACCACAGAATCCGGAACTTTGCTTGCGGTGGGTCAGAAACGATCCTTCTGACGCATAATAAGATTAGCGTCCCGCCCTGCGATATTGGTCACCCTGTTCAAGCTGCGTTCAGCCGACAGGAAGAAACATATAACCGCACCGGCGATCGTACAACCAAGCAGGGATATCAAGAATCTGGTTTTCGATCTAAGAAGATTCTTGAGTATCAACAGACATGTCTTCGATGGCACAGGATCTCACCTCCTCCCACTAATTGGTCAGTCGCCCTTTCTCAAGCTTCGTGGTTCTGTCCGCATAGGCGGCAGCCGAAGCATCGTGCGTGACCATAATTATCGTCTTATCGTGATTCTTGTTCAACTCCTTGAGAAGTTCCATGATCTCTATTTCGGATTCCGCGTCGAGATTGCCGGTCGGCTCGTCAGCTACCAGGATGGTCGCATCCGTAACAATTGCACGGGCAATGGCAATTCTCTGCTCCTGCCCGCCCGACAACTGCCGCGGGAAATGCGTGCTGTATTCGACAATACCTACCGCTTCAAGAGCAGCCATCACATGATCGTGACGCTCCGCTTTCGACATGGGCAACATAAGAAGGGGCAGCTCTACATTCTCATAACCTGTCAGCACGGGAATCAGGTTGTAGAACTGAAACACATAACCCATGCCGCGTGTACGCCAGGTGGTCAATTCTGCTTCCGTCATGGCGCCAAGTTCCCGGCCATCCACAGTAACCCGCCCGGAAGTCTGCTTGTCAATACCTGCGATGATGTTGAGTAGCGTCGTCTTGCCTGATCCCGACGGCCCCATGAGCGCAACGAATTCGCCCTTCGTGATGTTCACGCTGACATGATCGAGCGCTTTGATTTCGTTGTCGCCCTGGTAATAGAGTCTTGAAACATCGTTTATTTCTATGAAGGAACCCATCTATTGCACCTCTATCTTCATTCCGTCCAGGAGTTTGTCGACGTTGTTCACAATGACCCGCTGCCCGCTACTGAGCCCACCCGATACAAATACCTTCCCCGATTTACGCTCCTTGATCGTGACCTCTTCCTTGCTGGCAAAGTTGCCATTTTCAACGAAAACGTAATGACTGCCGGTTTCCTCAACAACAGCGCTCTCCGGCAATGCCAGAACCCGGCCGACTTGCTTGCTGCCGCCAGGACTTGCAGCGGCCAGGAAATTGACATGTGTAACCATTTCAGGGAACAGAACATCATCAGGATCGTCAATCCTGATACGTACTGTTACCGTGTTCTTGGCCAGCTCGGCGAGTGGATCGATTCGGAGCACTGTGCCATGATATTTCTGCCCGGGCCGGGCTTCGGTCGTGATCAACACTTTGCCGCCAGTTTTGACATATCTGACGTTGGCCTGTGTAACATCGACACGGGCCTGCATATTGACGGGATCATAAAGAGTAAGCAAGGCTCCATCCTTATCCGCATCAACCCAATCGCCCACTCGTCTCTTCACCTTGAGTACACGCAGGACCGGGCTATCATCAGCTGCTCTTACCATACAGTATCCCAGCTTTCTTTCTGCCAACCTGACAACTGCTTCTGCCTCACTCACTTTGGCGCCGGCAACAGCAATATCTTCCTTCCTGTAACCTGATCGCATCTTCTCTAGCTCAGCTTTCTTCGCGGCATGGGTTGCCCTGGACTCATTATAGGCCGCCAATTCCCGGTCCAGTTCTTCCTTCGAAAGAACGCCTGCTTCCAGGCCTTTGCTGCGCATGTAGTTGGCTTCAGCCAGTCTCAGCCGCTCGGCCGAAACATCGGCCGATGCTGACGCAACCGTGACATCTTCAGCCCTGTAGCCGGTCTTGCTCTTGGCCAGCTCTTGGCGAGCGGCTTCGAGTTTCGCTTCCGCAAGGTCGAGCTGCAGTTTGATATCGGCAGCGTAGAGAGTCGCCAGCAGCTGGCCCGGCTCGACGTCCGTTCCTTCCTTGACATGCAGCTTCGTAACACGTTCGGAGATCCTGCTATTGATCGTTACGGGGTAATCCGGGACGGCGACCTCAATCCAGCCGCCCGCTGAAAAAGACTTTGAACCTTGCGTATCTCTGGACCTGACCACAACTGTTTCGACCTTCAAGCCGTCTTCTTTGCGACACGGCCCAATCAACGCAGCTGCGGCGAACCCCAATCCAAAGCATAGTAACGCAACAACAGGGACAACAGATTTCCTGCCACCTTGAGTCGCTTTCTTGCCAGCTTTGTCCGGAGAAATCTTGAGTCGGTCAAGGTCCATAGATTGAAACCACGTCAAATCGTATTTCCACAATTGATATATATTATCAAGCTCCACGGTTTTTTGCCATGATTACTTGAGGCAGGCCTGACATTGACGTATCATTTTTGATCGTGACAAAGAATACACAAGAACTACTGAAAGCACTTCCCGCAGTTGACAAGGTTCTTCAACTCAATAGCGTGGAGCAGCTCATAGAACGACATGGAAGGACCAATGTGGTCAACGCGATCAGAACGGCGATAGACGCCGCGCGTGCCGCAGTTCTCAAGGGAGAGGAGATGAACTGCACGCCGCAGGGAATCACTACTCTCGCGATAGAGATTATAAACCGTGGTTCAGCATCAAAGCTCAAGCGAGTAGTGAACGCAACGGGCATAGTCCTGCATACCGGCCTCGGGCGTGCCACAATGCCGGAAGCGGCCAGGCAGGCCCTGTGGGATCTTGCAGGTTCCTGCAATGTTCAAGTCGACCTGGCAACGGGTGCTCGCATCAAGCGCGAAGACTGCCTCCTTGACCTTGTTCGGGATTTGACAGGCGCTGAGGATGCACTGCTAGTGAACAACAATGCAGGTGCCACCATGTTGGTGCTCAGGGCCCTTGCCGAGGGCAAGGAAGCCATCGTATCCCGCGGCGAACTCATAGAAATAGGTGGCTCATTCAGATTGCCTGAAATCATGGCCCAGAGCGGCGCAATTCTCAAAGAAGTGGGCTCAACGAACAAGACACACCTGCGCGATTATGAAAACGCAATAGGCGACAAAACCGGCCTCATCCTGAAGGCCCACAAGAGCAATTATCAGATTGTCGGATTTACCAAGGAAGTGGGCATCGCTGAAATTGTTGACGTCGGACACAAGCACAACATCCCCGTAGTCGATGATATCGGGGCCGGAGCGCTTATCGGCCTGGAACAGTTCGGGGTTGAACATGAAATGACAGTGGGCGAGAGCATCACCGCGGGAGCAGATCTCGTCCTGTTCAGTACGGACAAATTAATCGGCGGGCCACAAGGCGGGATGATTGTAGGCAAGACCGAACTCGTCACAAGAATCCGTAAACACCCACTCTACAGGTCGCTGCGCGTCTGCAAGATGACACTTGCCGCTCTCTCGGCAACTCTCCAACTATTCAAGGAACCGGAACTGCTCATGGCAAAGCACCCTCTTTACGCAATGATTGGAAAGGGCCTGGCCTATATGGAAAAACAGGCACAGGATCTTGCGGGCCAGATTGCAGGCAAACGCCCGGACTGGAACGTCTCGGTGGTCAAAGAAGAATCGTTTCTCGGGAGCGGTTCGCTGCCCGGCGAGGCGCATCCTGCCTATGCGGTCAGCATTCGATCTGAGCAGGAATCAACTGAGGGCATTGCCTGCTCATTTCGTTCGGCGGCTGTACCAGTCTTTCCCCACATCTCCGATGATACGGTGCGCCTCAACATGCGCACGCTGTTCCCGAAAGAGATGACCGATGTCATAAACGCGATCCCGAAGACCAACACAGCCGGTGCATGAGGAATACTATGGCTGACAACAAGAGACAGAAGAGAGGAAACTGTGGTGGTGTAGCTACTACCGGACTCGACACCGTCAGTCTGACAGTCGGCACAGCCGGCCATATCGACCATGGCAAAACCGAACTCATAAGACTTCTCACCGGTTGCTACTGCGACACGCTGCCCGAGGAACATGCGCGCGGCATGACCATCGACCTTGGCTTTGCCACATGCGAACTACCCAATCACAGGCGCGTTGGCATAGTGGACGTTCCCGGTCACGAGCGGTTCATTCACAATATGGTTGCAGGCGCTTCAGGGATTGACACAGTATTGCTCGTTGTCGCCGTCGATGACGGTGTGATGCCGCAAACCATTGAGCACTTCCATATTACAAGGCTCCTGGGCATCAAGTCGGGCATGGTTGCAGTCACCAAAATCGATCTCGCCTCGGAATCCCGTATTGCGGAGGTAGAAGACCAGGTTCGTCAACTTGTCAAGGGCAGCTTCCTCGACACCTGCCCCGTTGTTCCCGTCTCTGCCCGCACGGGCGCCGGTTTCGAAGAATTCTACAACGCATTTGTCGCAACGGTAGATAGAACTGCCGAACGGGATGCAACTGGCGCGTTCAGGCTACACGTAGAGCGGTCATTCGTACTCGAGGGATTGGGTGCCATTGTGTCGGGTATCCCACTCTCCGGTATTGTCCGCGTCGGCGATACGCTCCAGCTTCTGCCAAAGGGCGATACCAGAAAGGTGCGCGGAATCCAGGTCTATGGCCAGGACGGTGAAGAAGGGCATGCGGGTGAGTGCATCGCGCTCAAGATGAGCGGCCTTTCACAGGATGACGTCAACCGCGGCATGGTGCTTGCCAGCCCGGACTATTTCAAGCCCACACGTTTCATAGATGCCAAGGTTCACCTGCTGCCGAATCTGGGAAGCGCCATCAAGCCAAGAACGGCCATACGGCTTCATATCGGGACTTCTGATATACCAGGCCACCTCGTCCTGCCAGAACTCAAACCCCTGGCACCGGGCGCGGAGAGTTATGCGCAGTTTCAATTGAAGTATCCGGCCGTGGTCGCACCTGGCGATTTCTTCGTCATACGATCGCTGAGTCCGGCGCGCACTCTTGGCGGGGGCTACGTTGTCGCACCCGATGAAATGAGGCTACGAAGGTCCAGGAAGACATGGTCTGACGAGGTCAACCGGCGTGAAATCGCTTTCAAGGAGCCAATAACCGCACTCGCATTTGTACTTGAACATGCGGGCAAAGAACCACTCCAACTGATGGAGCTTGCGCGACAGGCCTTCCTCAACGAAGAGACGGCAACTGAGAATATTGCATCGCTGCTACTGGAAGGCACAGCGATAGAACTGCACGGCAAGCGCTTTGTCCACTCGTCGGTCCTCACTGAAGCAGGCGAGAACATCCTGCGCCACCTGTCCGCAATGCACGATGAAGAGCCGCTCAAGGTCGGGTTCCCCAGGAAGAAGCTCTTCCCACAGCTTTCAGCCGGTAAGCTGGTCATTGAGAAGGCGCTCAAGAACCTTGAGGAGAAGGGCCAGGTCAAACTGACGGCACAGGGCTACCAGGTATTGTCGCGAGCACCGAGTCTGTCCCCTAAACAGGCGGCGCTGGCCGAGAAGATCACGGCCATTTACAATGAAACCGGTCTTGCCTCCCCACGCAAAGACCAGCTTGCCGAAATGATCGGTACACCCGCACCAATACTTGCACCGGTATTCGATCACCTTGTACAACGGGGCGCGCTCGTCGTTCTTTCCGACAAGGTAGTCCTGGGCGAAAATCATTTGGACGAATCAAAGAAGAAGCTGCTAACCTACTTTGAGACACATGAATCACTGAATTCCGGTGCTGCCAAAGGCCTGTTCGAGACGTCGCGCAAGTACGTAATCCCCATGCTAGAGTATTGGGATGCGCAAGGCCTGACAAAACGCATCGGGAACGAAAGAATGCTCAAGAAGGATGAGAGCTGAAACCTGAGTGAGGAGTTGATTTGGATCCAAAAGAAAAACGCAAGAGAGTGATGTCACGATCGATAAAGATCGGTCATTGCGTGTGCGATCCGCGTAAACCCTGCCCCTGCCCCATCTTTAAGGAAAAGAACATCTGTACATGTGCAGGTGAACGTGTTCCACCGGAGGATAAGAACCAGCCGGTCAAGCTCACAGAGTTTGTGCGCTCCGCCGGCTGCGCCAGCAAGATCAGTCAGAAGGATCTGCATCAGGTTCTGAACCTGTTGCCTACGATCAGCGATCCACGCCTCTTGGTAGGAACATCAACAGCCGACGATGCAGGTGTGTTCCAAATAACACCAGAATTGACTGTAGTACAGACTGTCGACGTATTTACGCCCGGAGTCGATGACCCATTCCTTTTTGGGAGGATTGCGGCATGCAATTCTTTGAGTGACGTCTATGCCATGGGCGGAAAACCCGTGACAGCCCTGTCGGTAATAGGGTTCCCTATCTATTCACTACCGCACGAAGTCATGGCTGACATCATCAAGGGCGGCATAGAAGTGCTCAACGAGGCCGACACTATTCTGCTCGGGGGCCACAGCATCAACGATGAAGAGATCAAGTTCGGCTTCGCAGTAACGGGTATAGTCAATAATGCGCGCTTCGTCACAAATGCTCATGCACGACCGGGTGACTCCCTGATCCTCACCAAGCCGCTCGGCACCGGAATCCTTTCTCTGGCCAACCAAATAGATCGCGCTTCTGCAAAGGCCGTCACTGCAGTTACCAAATCGATGTCGACGCTCAACAGGGCGGCCGCTGAGATCATGCTCAAATATGAGGCACATGCCTGCACAGATGTCACGGGATTTGGAATTCTCGGACACCTCAGCCAGATGATGATCGAGAGCAAGACCACTGCAGAAATATGGTTCAATGAATTGCCACTTCTGCCTGAAGCGCTCGACCTGGCCAAGCAGGGCATATATTCGGGAGCGAACGAACGCAACGCCGAATACAGTGCCAAGCGAACCACAATGGCAGAAGATGTCACCGAGGAAATGAAAGCGCTGCTTTTCGATGCACAGACCTCGGGCGGTTTATTGATCTCACTGCCACCTGAAAAGACTGAGCAGGCACTTGTCGAAATGCATGAGGCAGGAGTTTCGGAAGCATCAATCATTGGTCGAATAGCCGATAGCTCTGACGGGCACATCAAAGTGATGGTCGAGGCGCCTGATTCCGCACGAACATTTAGAGCCAGCCGCACACAGAACACCGCTTCTGACAAGGAGAACGAGATGACAACTGACACAGCCGGAGAAGAAACCTGTTGCGCGCAGGGTTCAGGGACGCCTGACAAAGCGATGCAGATGTTCACGGGTTTTATGGGCACAGCAATGCAGCCTGGCGCAGTCGATGTGGTGACAAAAGAATTGATGGCCGTTGCACTTGGGCTGGCAGTACATTGCGTGCCATGCGCAAAGATCCACATAAAGAAATCGCTCGACATGGGGATCAGCAAAGAAGAACTTGAAGAAGCTGCAGCCCTGGCCGTCGCGTTCAGCGGATGCCGGGCCCTTATGGTCTGGAACGAACTCAAGGAAGAGCTGTTCTAGATTGCGTATTGCAATACTTGGCTGTTAGTCGTCCTCTGCACCCTTTCGCAGCTGAACCAACAACGAAGCCTTTGCTGTCGACCATTGCAACTTGACGCATCTTGCATTCTGCAATACTGTAAATCAAGAATCATAAACCCATGAAAAAGAGAGGAAAAGCACAGCAGGACGACCTTGGCAGTGGTCAGGACCACTTGAGAACCATCCTGAATTGTGTCGCTGATGGCGTTTTCACCGTTGATAACGAAAAACGAATACAGTTCTTCAATAATGCCGCAGAGCGCATCACCGGGTTCTCATCGCGTGAAGCGCTGGGGCAATTCTGCCGCGATATCTTTCGAACACGCAATTGCGCTGATTCATGCGTGATCGATCATGTTGTCAGAACCGGAAAGCCTATAATTGGCCGCCCTGTACAAATTCTCAACCGAGAGGGACGATCAATAATGGTGAGCATCAGTGCGGCGGTACTACAGAATAGTGAAGGGGCAGTGATTGGAGGAGTTGAAACATTCCGGGACCTCACTGCTGAAGAAGAACTGCGCCGCAAGATATCGAAGACCTACACGTTCCACGAGATTGTCAGCCGCAATCCCAAAATGCACGAGCTATTCGCAATTCTCCCGGATGTAGCGGAATCGAACGTGAACGTACTCATTGAAGGTCAGAGCGGAACGGGAAAAGAACTGTTCGCAAGAGCAATTCACAACCTGAGCGCCAGAAAGAGCAAGCCTTTTGTGGCAGTCAATTGCGGATCACTGCCCGACACACTTCTCGAGTCGGAGCTTTTCGGATACAAGAAAGGCGCATTCACAGACGCTAAACATGATAAACCCGGACGCTTCGATCTAGCCAAGGGAGGAACGCTCTTCCTTGACGAAGTGGGCGATGTCTCCCCCGCTCTCCAAGTGCGCCTCCTTCGAGTACTGCAGGAGAAGATTTTCGAACCACTTGGCGCCACTGAACCAGTCAAATCCGAAGCCCGAATTGTAGCCGCAACAAATCGACATCTGTTTGGCAAGGTGAACGATGGTTCTTTCAGGGAAGATCTTTACTACAGACTCAATGTTCTCCGACTCGTGTTGCCCACGCTGCGAGAACGACGCTGTGACATCCCATTACTCATCGACCATTTTCGATGCCGCTTGAACGCCGAAACCGGCAAGAACATTGAGGCTGTAGACGACTCCGTATTGACCGTCCTCATGGGGCACGACTTCCCGGGAAACGTCAGAGAATTGGAGAACATACTTCAACATGCATTCGTGCTTTGTAGGGATTCTATTATTCTCCCATGCCATCTTCCAAAAGAACTTGCAACTCGGGCAACCCAGGAACCTGGTTTGGGGCCACTATCTCTCGAGGAAATAGAGAGAAGGGTTGTTCGAGAAACCTTGATGGACAACTCAGGCAACCGAACAGCAACTGCGGGCCAGCTGGGCATAGATCCGAGCACGCTTTATCGAAAACTGAAGCGATACGGAATCAACTAGAAGTTCCACACCCCGAGCATCCCATCACCACGATCTTGCGTTGATCCTTCATGATCCTTTCTCTTTTCTGTCCCTTTGAACCATATGGTCTATTGTCTCCGCATGGTGTTGCGGCTACAGAAGTCTCTCTGCACCGGTATAGACCTCTTCGACATTCAATACGGCTGCCGCTCTGCCCGGGAATTTCGCGTCAAGCCACATTTTCATGTCGTCATAGATCTCACCTTGTCGCACATAGTCAATAGAGCCTTTCACCTGGAAGGCTTTCCTGTCTTTCGTTATGAACAGGATCGCTCCTTTGCTGCCGATAATAATATTGGCCCGCGTCTTACTGAAGTAGTTGTCCGCAACGACCAATTTGCTCTCATTGAACTTCTTGACACAGGTTGCGTAGATTGAATTTGGCTTCCCATATCCATCCGTCGTCGTGAAGACTATAGGGCCCTCACGATTATCCCACGCTTTGCTTACATCGTCCGGTAGCGTTGACATATATTTCCCCTTTCATTTGCTGTATTCGACTCATCTTCACCTCTTACCTGCACCTGCCCGCATGAATGCATCTATATTCTCCGGTGGTGTTTCAAGTGGTAGGTCACAACTTGTTGACAGAATGAAATTCTTGTACGGCTCCATGCCTTTTCGCAACTCACGCACTGTAGCTTCTACAACGGATGCGGTTGCATTCATCATAATATCAACGGAAGCTATATTGCCGACAAGAATCATTTCATCGGGGAGTTGTTCCGCCACGGCAGGAAGATGAACAGAGCTATCGAGGCTCACGCCGGCAACTCCTAGAGAACAGATATCGCCGATAAGATGGCGCGAATCTCCGCAGATGTGATAGACGATCGGGATCTCCTCTAGAGCTTCATCAACGATCCTGACGGATGGTTTTGCGAATGTCTGATATTGCGCAGGGCCCATCATGACCGCTGATGGATCAAGAAGCATAATGAGCTGAACTCCGGCTTCCGCGAGGGCACGCGCATATCGAATCGTTGCATTTGTAGCCACGTCCAAGACTTGGCGCACCAGCTTTTCCTCCAACATTATCTTGATGGCCATCTCACTCGCACCCATCATAAGCCCGGCGAGCGTAAAGGGCGCTGTAACATACGCACATCTCAGGACGCCGGCTGGCAAAATGCTCGTCAGTTGCCTGGCTGCCTCCACAAACGCCATCACGCGACCATCTTTAAGAACATCTGCCACAATGAATTGATCAAGATCCAACTCCTCGCGAACAGGATGAATCTCCACACTCGGACTATCAAGAAGTGGAAATCTTACCTGTAATCCTAAAGCGCTTGCCTCAACGGCCAGATCCATCAAAAGAAAGACGCCATCCGGTCGAAAACGGTGATACAATTCGTGTATGCTCCATGACTGAACGCCCCAATTGAATTCATTGAGTTTAATGCTCGTGTTGGTCAGGCGCATTCCCGGATAACCCATGAGCGGCATCACGGGGGTTCGCCCCAAGCTGTCTATCCATTCAGCAAGGCTCTTCAATTTGCATCACCTTGGTTGTTTCTGAGATACCCCACAATCGTCACGCCGGCCTTGACGCCGTCGCCCATCTTTACCCGCACGGTCACGTCTTTCTTTGGAAAATACATGTCGAGCCTGGACCCAAACTTCATCATGCCAATTCTCTCGCCTACCGCCACATCGACGGCCTTGTCATGATCCGGCCAATAGACGACGCGACGACAGACCGGCCCGACAATCTGATTAACCAGGCAACTCGTATGCTCTCCCTCTATGAGTATCTTGTTATGCTGGTTCAAGCTGGATGATTTCTCCTGAAACGTGAAGAACCGCTTTCCGGGGAAATAGCCAAGAAATTTTGATTTTCCCGTAATCGGGGCGCGGTTGACATGGACATCGAATAAGCTGAGGAAAATGCTGATTCGTACGCAATCTGTCTTCAGGTATTTGTTTTCCCGCAATTCGGTTATGGCTGCCACTGTTCCATCGGCTCCGGCCACTATCGCCATTCTATTGGTTGGCGCCCAGCGGTCCGGGTCCCGGAAGAAATAGAGCATGTAGGCAGTAAACAATGCTGCTACTCCGACAGCAACTTCAAATGCTATATGCCATGAACTGGCGAATGCTTTGACCGCCAAACCGGCCAAGATGCCGACTGCAAATGATGCCGCAATGAAGGGCATTACTTCCGGTCTTATTCGCCATCGTGTCATTTTCGTTTCTTCTTCCGATTTCTTGACTCGGACGAACTCATTGAAGCGTAGACATGCGAGCAGTGCTCGAAGTTTGAGTCGTTGTTCAAGTCTTCTACCTGAATTGGCTGAACTGTATATCCGAATGTCCGAAGTAGCCCGACAACATCTTGAACTGACTGCTTCATCATCTTTAGATAGTCGCGATGTACTTCGCAGAAGATCGGTGGAGTTTGCTCTTTCAGAATGGAACTCGCTTTCCGGAAGATACTCAATTCACTGCCTTCGCAGTCGAGATTGATGAAATCCAACTTTGAAATGCCATGGCAGGACACGAATGCCGACAAGGTAGTTGCCTGCACCCGGATGCTTTCCGCGTCTTTGGCGCGAGTCACCCCGCTTCCTTCGCCGTGTTTGTAAAATCGAAGACAGCCATTCATATCGCTGAGAGCCAGATTATAGAGCGCTACATTGTGAATTCTATTGCGCGAAACATTCTGCTGAAGTGCGTCGAAATACTCCGGTACCGGTTCAAGAGCGTGGACACATCCTTCTGTTCCTACTGCTTTAGCGATGGCAATGGCTGTGACTCCACGATTCGCACCCCCTTCAATAACTGTCATGCCGGGACGTAAAACGGATTCAAGAAACACTAACTCACCGTAATGGTGAGCGCTTTCCCGCAATTCATGGCGAAATGCGGCATTAAAAGTGAACTCAGTCATATCAAACATCCGACAATGCTTGTTCAATGTCCAAGATCAGCCGATCGGCCGGCTCAATACCGACGGAAAGCCGCACCGTGTTGACCTTAACTCCAAAAGCTGTGCGGCGTTCGGACGGCATGTAAAGCATGGTCATCAAATAAGGGATACATATGAGCGATTCTGTTGCCCCAAGGCTCACTGCATGACAGATCATGTTAAGCGTGCTGATGAATTTCTTCGCGTCCTCCTGTCTCTCTCTCACGTCAAAAGCCAGTATTCCTCCGCACCCTTTGTTCATTTGGCGGGCAGCCACCACATACCCGGAATCGCTTTTCAAGCCCGGATAGCGAATCCGTGACATTTTGGCGTGCCTTTCGAGATGTTGGGCCACGGCCATCACATTGGCGGCCATTAACCGGTTGTTCTTGATCTTCAGATCCATGAGTATGTCCAATGCCAACGCACAAATGCAAAACGCGAACAACGCCAGGAAATAGGGACATGCTTTCTTCATCGCTTGATGTGCTTGCAATGGATTAAACCCTTTTCCGCGCCCGGCACATTCCGGCAGGGAATATCACCAGCGCTCAGCCGTTTGTGAACAAAATGCACGCTCGTGCCAATCCGAACGGCAAATTCCTTAGGTGACAGCCAGCTGCCAGCTTGCTTGATCATTGCTTTTCCTTGATGCAGATTTGCATTCCGGCAGCAACGTGCCGGACCTGGTTCGGGTACATGTCCAGGAGGTCCTGCTTCCTTTTTGTGCAATGAGTCGGAATAATCACTGGCACTTCCCTCAATGTCTTGAGCTTTTTGAATCCATGAAATCCACCTATGACAGCGTGAATGGGGTCATATTCAGAAGCTCGCGCCATGATCCTGTCAAGCCCAGGGTGGGAACAGCCAACAATGAGCACTATCCCCTTGACGGTTCGAATAGCCAGCGAGATTTCCTTTTTGACTATTCCAATCTGGGGAGTCACGATCATATTTGGCTCAACCTCGAGGGCATTGCGAATTTCCACAAGATTGACGGCGGGACTGAAGCCGATGATATCCTTCTTTATGGCTTTCGAAAAAGAGATCGGCACGTAGACAGTCACAGGACCACACTGCCGGAGGATGGCGATGCCGCCTACATGATCCCAATCTTCATGTGAAAGAACTACTCTCTGAATCTGCTCGGGCTCAATGTCGAAAGCCCGCAAGTTCGCCAACAGCGCCTCCGCGTTTTCACCCGTATCAAACAACGTGGAATCGTCAATCAGCGCCGAGAACCCCCAGCCACTGTGAAATCCCGACTCTGCCTGGTTATCATACAGTATCTTTATATTGGTGCAGCCTAAGGGGTTCAGATTTTTCAAAGGATTATCACCCGGTCGCCGATTTCTCCCAGGCGAGCTGCCGCTCCGGTTACTGTTGCTTCGTTCATGGCACACATCCAATCTAATCGATGCTGATGGCTTCATTCGGGCATTCGCCAACACAGGCGCCACAATCCACGCATCTGTCCTTGTCTACTTTCGCCTTGTCCCTCACAATCTCAATAGCCTCGACGGGACATGCGTCAAAACAAAGACCACATCCCGTACACTTGTCTGTATCAATATGCGCCGCCATATAGATCTCTCGCCTTTCCGGTTTGTTTCATTACTGCTGTTTCTGCATTCCAAAGTGACCGGCAACGTTTGCGCTTGTGCTACTTGAGAGATCACCCGCCTTGAACTTCTCGATCGCATCCTGAACCGAACCACCCACACCCGTCACCACTTCTATTCCTGCGGCATTCAATGTCCTGAAAGCATTAGGGCCACAGCTGCCAGTCAGAACCACCTTGACATCGCGCTCAGACATGAGTTGTGCAGACTGAATGCCCGCGCCACCACCCGCACCTGCATTGCTGTTCCCTATCGCCTCAAATTCGATCGTGTCCGTTTCAACAATCATGAAATGTGCGCAACGTCCGAAACGCGGATCCACCTGATCGCTCAACGTTGTTCCCTCTGATGTGACTGCTATCTTCATTTGTCTCCTCCGTTTTGTGATAGAAAGCAACAAGCATCACGCCCGTCTCTTTACTTTCTGATCTCTGCTTCTTTCTGCAGTTCCGACCATGCTTCACGTATGGCTTCCTCTGCTGCACCTTTTGCATATTCAATAACGGTCTTTCCCTCCATCAACGCATCATGCACGTTTCGGTCAAATGGGATCATGGCTATTACGCGGGAATTGTATTCCTTCGCGATAGTCTCAATTCTTGATGTTTGTGCGGTGTTGAGGTCAGCTTTATTGACGATCACGAGCGCAGGTACGCCAAAATGTGTCGTAAGCTTGAATACCCGCTCCATATCGTGCACGCCCGAAACAGTTGGTTCAGTAACAATAACCACCAGATCCGTGCCGGAAACCGATGCAATCACAGGACAGCCCGTCCCAGGGGGACCGTCCCCGAGTATCAGACCCAGCTTCAGGTCTACCGCCAGTTCAGCAGCTCTATTTCGTACCTGCGCAACAAGCTTGCCGGAATTCTCTTCAGCAATTCCAAGGCATGCATGTATCATTGGGCCGTACTTGGTTCCCGAAACATACCAGCGTCCCGTAACATTCGGCTCGACAGTAATTGCATCGACAGGACAGACCAATGGGCAGAACCCGCAACCTTCGCATGCAAGCTCATCTATCCTATACGTCTTTCCTGCCAGATCATTGGAGGGCCCATCAAAGCAAATGGCGTCAAAATGACATGCTGCCATACATTTCCCGCATCCTATGCATTTATCAGCATCGATGGTCGCCTTCTTTCCTCCGACAAAATCATGTGCTTCCCTTACTGATGGGGCCAGAAGAAGGTGTAAATCCGCCGCATCAACATCATCGTCTACCAACACCTTGTCCCTGGCGAGAACCGCGAACGAGCCAAGAACAGTTGTTTTACCCGTTCCTCCCTTGCCGCTGATAACGGTAATCTCTCGGTGAGTCTCACTCGTTCCCGTAGGGAACGGGGCCGGTTTGTCTTCTTTAATCCTGACAATATCTGCTTCCGGTACAGGCGGCACAGATGTTCCCTTCAATTTTGCAACGTTGTCATAGATGTCCAGCAGGATCTTTTGCAGCTCTTCGTGCCATTCAACAAGTATGGCCCCGGATGAGTACGTTTCGGCATATTCTCGCTTGAAAGGAATTCGTCCAACAATGGGAATGCCCACAGATTCGGCATAGTCGGCAATAATCGCATCATTGCCGTCCGAGCGGTTGATGAGAATTCCTGTAGGCACCTTCATTGCAAGGGAAAGGCCAACAGCCAATTTGAGGTCATTCAATCCGAACGGGGTTGGTTCGGTCACGAGAACGGCAACATCAGATTCTTCTACTGCTTTGACGACTGGACAAGCGGTTCCAGGCGATGCATCAAGTATGTTGATGGCTTCCATGTCAATATGCGCCTTAACTTGCGCCACCACTTTCGGGGCCAGCGCCTCACCAATGTTTAATAATCCATGTGCGAAGAAGAACGGTTTGTTGTCTGAAGCAATCTGCACTATTCCTATTGGAGTCTCTCTTTCCGTCAACGCACCTTCGGGACAGACATATGAACAGACCCCGCAGGAATGGCAGAGCTCGTTGAAGATCAGAACCCTGCCCTTAACCACTGCAATTGCGTTGTAATTACAGGCATCTGCGCACTTGCCGCAACCCGTGCATTTGTTCTGGTCCAGAACAGGCTTCAATACCGTAACCTGTTCTTCGTCGGTAAATTCAGGCCGCACGAAGAGATGATCATTCGGTTCCTCTACATCGCAATCAAGCAATCTTACATTCTCTCCGCGGCTCGCCAGGACATGAGCCAGATTGACCGCAAAAGTTGTCTTCCCCGTTCCGCCCTTTCCACTTGCAACTGTGATTATCATTTGATCTGTTCCCTTCTGTTCATTTGCATGTTGATGAGCGAGGCTATTCTCTTGCCGAGATTCCGTGCCATCGCCAATCCTTGTTCGTCATTCTCAATACCGCCCTCTCCACCGCTGTAAAGAGCACCGCCGCAATGTGAAGTCGGCATCCCATCGCTCACAACCATCATGTCGTGGCACAGCATGGCTGCATGCACGGCCTGGACGGTCAATTCCAGGCCCCCATTACGTACTCCGCCAATCCTGTTCCGAAAAAGGAAGCCTTTGCGCCGGAACATGACTGTACGGCCCAGGAACGCCTTGCATTGACTGGGCATTGCGTCAACGACTCCTCCGACATATTCTGAAACTGCTCAAAGCTATGTCCGCACTTTTCGCAACCGCATTCATAGGTTGGCATGATCTACTTCCTTTTCGACGCACCCGACATAGTATACATCGCCGTCCTTGTCCTGTGCATTGACCTGATTTGTGCGCATCAATTTGCCGATGTGTTTTGATGCTTCGTTCCTGTGTATACCGGAAGCCTGTGCAATTTGCTCCATTGTGCAGGGCCGACGTTTCAGCATGGCAAGAATGTCGGCTTCATTTACGTCAGTGGATTCCGATGTGTTCATGCTGAATTCGGAAAGTACTTCGGCCGGTGGATCAAATTGCTTTGACAACTCGTTCATATCATTTCTTGCCGCTGCAAAGGCGTACTCTTCCGAAGGAGGACGGACGGCTGTGTTGAGCTGCACTCGGTCAGCGCCAATGGCTTTGACAAGATCAGCAAGTTTCGCAATGTCAGCAGGCACCGTATTTGTTCCCATACGAGAAATACCTCCAGCCAGAGCTTGCCATTGAAGTCATTACGGAAGGTCCGCAAGCCTTCCGTTATGTCTTTCAGCGCAAGTGTTTGATGAGGACGATTGATATGTTCAAATAAGAATTGGTTCCACACACTGAGCGAAGCCTTCACAATGTTTGCGGAAGCGGCAGCTTTTCTTACTTCGGGCAGGTGGAGCATCGACGCATTGGTCAACAGTACAGCCGGAATCGTGGTGGCTGCGCGTATGAACTCAAGAATATCGCCGAACCTGGAATGCAGAGTGGGTTCCCCTGACCCGGAGAGTGTAATGTAATCGGTCCTGTTGTCTGTTCTTAGCCAATCATCAAGTTCTTCGATTACCTCGTTGGTTGGCACATATTCCTTGCGCATCACGGTTTTGTTCGTAGTCCGTCCCAGTTGGCAGAAAATGCAGTCGAAACTACATGTTTTGTGTGGCGTCAAATCAACACCCAGTGACCGCCCGAACCGGCGTGAGGGCACGGGGCCAAATAGATATTTGTAATTGCTCATCCAGTTTGTTTCTTTTCGGTGAGCGTCCTTATTGAACTCTCGACATTGCAGTGCCACATTCCAGACACTTAACCTGCGTGCAGGGCACGCCACTCTGATGTGCGGCTGTCTTGCCGCAGCTTGGACACACGCAACTGCCGCCGGCGGCAAGGCCGAATCCCCCCATTCGTCCGCGACCTTGGCCCTGTCCCACCTGCCCTGCACCTCCCATACCGCGACCAGTTCTCGGCCCTGCTCCTGTCGGTCCTGTTCCATCTCCTCTAGGCATGATGCACCTCCCTGTTGTCCTCCATAGCTTTATGCGATAGAAGATTCGGTTTGCTCTGAATTTTGAGAACATTACTACCAAGCGGATAGCCTATGTCTTTCGCGATCACCTCACATTTCACTTTCGTCAGGAACACCACCGTCTTTCCCGTGATCTCGCTCAATGACTCGTAATTTCCCTGTCCTTTCGAAATGATCAGGTCACTATCCTCGAAAGCACGCTTGAATTCATTTGAGCATCTTTCGAGAAGAATACCCGGAGCATTATCTCCGGTATCAATTACAGGACATATGCTATGGATATCAGCCGCAGCGGCATCCTCAACCGTGGCATCGTTCAACACGGGGCCACCACGAACTGCATAGGTTACTTTGCCTGCTGGTATCACCCCAAGCAGTGGCCTGTCAAAAAAACATTCGCCTGCATTGTCCCCGATATACAGGATACTTTCGGCGCTGCTGATAAGCCTGTCAAAGTCGCTTACGGAACTTCCCTTGAGCGGTTGTGACAGCACTTCCTGTACAACATCAAAGAGTTGTCTCTTGGTCACTTTTCGCAGACCATAGGCTCCGCAATCGATAATATTACCAGCGATAGCAAGCTGCGTAGCCGTCCGCAGAGGGTTCAATGACCGTGCCATGGTTTCGCCAAGTAGCGCATCGCATTCTCTGCAAACATCATTGGACATCTTCTTGATTTCCGCATAGGGATCCCCTACGCCGGATTCCGAGCGAACCAAATCATGAATCTCCATGGCCATTTTGATGGGCGGATAATCGAACGGAAATGCGGCTATCTTCGATTGAACCGCAAGCAGCACCGTCTCCGTCTGTTCTTCGCCTAGCTTTGACATGGCACAAACATCAGTTGCTTGTCGCTCAAAACAAGAAAGGCATTGTTTGTACGTTTTCATCCTAATATTGATCAAGCGCCCTTAATAAAACCAAGAGAGGGGCCGTCTACAGCCAAACCATATCGAACTGACAGTAGAGCAACCCCGGCTCCTGGCGTCTTCAGATCTTACTTTTTTGCTTCAGTTTCGAGTTCCTCAATGCGTTTTCGGATTCCACCGAGCGCATCTTCAAGGTGTTCCGACTGTCCCTTGAGAGCATCAAGCTCCTGCTGGGAAGTCGGTGCTGCACCACCATAAGGAACTCCCGCCATCGGTCCGTTTGGTGCGGGCAATGCGCCATAGCCATACGGTACGCCATAGGCAGCGCCGCCAGAAGCGGCCCAACTATGGCCTCCCCGAAAGCCCCGTCCAAGACCACGCCCAACCCCACGGCCGCGGCCAAAACCAAGACCTTGCCCCATTACCGGATTCGCGTATCCCGGAACCGAATAGCCCGCGCAATATCCTGCCGCGCGGCCTGTCATAGGACCCATTCCTCCCGGACCTGTTCCATCTCCTCTAGGCATTCTGATCACCTCCTTTTCTTGCCGCGCCAAGTCGTAGCCTGACGCGAAGTCTAGTCCACCGCAGCTTGCAAAGCGAAGGTGGACGCCTCACTGTTTGTAAATTCCACAGGTTTACCGTCGATGCCAAAAACTCCTGTGATGTTTCCCCGTTTCCAAGAATTACTTGCAAGAATACAGATTCCCATGTTGCGGCCCGACATAGGACCCGTGCCTCTCGGACCTGCTCCATCTCCACCCGGCATTCTAACTGCTCCTTTCATCCACGTCCTCCGCGACAACGTCTTTGCCTGCCGCGGCCCAATCCACGGCCGCGACCGGGCGTAGCGGAAGGCATGGGCCACGTTTGTGGTATCGTCAATTGTCCGGACTGCCATTGCTTCAAGACTTCGTTTGGGATTCCCATTGCGTCTGGAATCACTTCTATTCCATATCCCTGCAGCGAGCCCCAAAGGAATTGGTCTATACCCGCGCAAAGGAGAATGCTTACATCATGACGCATAAGCTCCTGTCCCCAGGCCAACGAATGCCATCTGGCAGTGGATACGACCTGATGCCTGCCCATATCTTGAGTTGGTCCAAATACCCAAATCTCCGCGCCCGGGAAACATGGGGCCATTCGGTCGCCACTTGTTGTCAGACCTGTATTCATCGTCTAAATGTAATGCAAATAGCGTGCCAAGAGCCTGCGCAGACAGCTAAGATACACGGGGACAAAGACTTACGCAGAACATCGGGATGAGGTCACATTTCCAAGTCGTCGCAGAATGCAAGAATCAAGCGGAACATCTGTGTAGATCGCAAGAAGGCCGGCAGATGGTCATTTTACTCTTTTTGGGGCTCCCGCCCGCATGAACGGCGGGCCTATTTGATCCCGTACCGTTTCATCTTCCGGTAAAGAGTACTGGCATCTATGCCGAGTCGCTTGGCTGCCGATGTCCTGTTGCCGTCATGATCAAGCAACGCTTCCCGAATCACTCTTCTTTCCATTTCTTTGAGGGAAAGAGGCGTCACGCCTTTTTCGAGACTAACCGCGGCAACAAGCTCCTTAGGCAGGTGGGATAGTTGAATGATCGGTTCCTTGCACAGGACAAACGCGTGCTGCATGATGTTCTCGAGTTCACGTATGTTTCCGGGCAGGTCGTAACTCATGAGCAAGTTTATGACCGAGTCATCTGTCGCCTCAATGTTCTTGCCCGTCTCAGCATTGAGGTGCCGCCTGAAATGGTCCAACAGGAGAGGAATGTCGCTACGCCGCTCACGAAGCGGCGGCAGTTCCAACCGAAGCACGTTGAGCCGATAGTACAGATCTTCACGAAATGTCCCGGCACGTACTAGGTCGAGAAGGTGCTGATTTGTCGCTGCCAGTATCCTTACGTCGGCGCGAACAGGCTCGATCGAGCCCAGCGGCTCATATGTTTTTTCCTGCAGTACTCTCAGGAATCTAACCTGCAAAGCGGGCGAAACGTCGCCAATCTCGTCAAGGAAGAGTGTGCCACCCCTCGCAGCGTCAAATCTGCCGGGCTTATCTGCCTTGGCATCGGTAAACGCTCCTTTTCTGTATCCGAAAAGCTCCGATTCCAAGAGGGTATCAGGCAAGGAGCCGCAATTGACTGCCACAAAAGGTTTGTCTTTGCGAGGATTCAAATTGTGTATAGCTCTGGCCAAGAGTTCTTTTCCTGTCCCGCTTTCTCCTTCTATTAGCACACTTACGTTTGACTCTGCGACATCGGGCAGAATAGCAAAGAGCTCGTGCATTTTAGGATGGCGGCTGACAATGTCGTGGAAGGTGTACGTTTTCTCTATCTGACGGCGTAATTCCTCCTCGGCAGATAGATCCCGGAACGTTTCCACGCCGCCTATGACATTTCCTTTTGAATCACGAAGGGCTGCAGCACTGATGCTCACCAGAAGCGAGCGTCCATTACGGTCAAGAATCTCGACTGGCCGGTTAATAATGTTGTGTTGCGTCTTCTCCACTTCCTGCAGCGTACAGGATGATCCACAAACTGCTGTTCGGAAAACATCCCGGCAGGGCCGTCCGATTGCTTCTTTGGCCGAGAACCCCGTGATTTGCTCAGCCGCACGGTTGAAGAAGCGGATTTTTCTGTCGCAGTCTACCGTGAAGACACCGTCGGCGACGCAGTTGAGAATAGTCGATAGATGTTCTCTGTCTGTTTCTCGCAAAGTCCGCTCTTTATCTGGGGTGGTCCTCATTTCATACTTCGCCTGTATTGTATTGCAAACTGCAAGACATGTCGAAAACACAACACAACAGTCATCATGGCCTCAAAAGGTAATCCGCTATTGCGCGGTACAGGGTGCTCACCGCCAGAATAGCACAATGGCGCCCCTCAGCAGGCAGACATTTACCCAAGCTGATTATCTCCGCCGGGCTTATTGCCAATGCCTCCGCTATTGCCAATCCCTTTGCCCGGGCGGCAACCACCTGTCCGCAAGTTCTGGTTATTATGCAGCCGTCCGTATAGTACTTTACGTCTTCGATAATGCCATTCTTGATATAGAGGTAGAATTCCATTTCGTCGCCACAGGGCCCTCTCACGATACCGGCACTGGTAGGATCATTCATCCTCCCCAAGAACACATCATTCTCCAGTGTCGCGTCGATCCTTTCGGTTGCCTGGTTTCCTTCGTTTTGCCTGTTCATATATGTGCCTTTCTTAACATCGAACAGTCATTCTGATATACAACTCTGGCAGAAGCTGCGGAAGACTTCTAATATTCGGGATTGTAACTCATAACCGATTATGAAATCGGGCGCCACCCGTACTACCTCTCCCGTCTTGTCGATGTAAATGTAGTTCGGTTTGAATTTCAGCCGGAATTCCTAAACGACTTCCTTGCCAGCCATGTCTGGCTTCTTCTTTGCTGTCTGCTGTTCAATCATCTTTCTTGATCGCCTTGCTCGGGATTTCACCATCCGCAAAGTGTTTGTCGACCCATCCGCATTTCGCATCTGGAAAACAGTCAAAATGTGTGATGTAGGGCTTGATATCCAGAAGAGGTGTGCCATCAAGCATGTCAACGTGGGTAAAATGCAAGCAGTTGGCCTGAATACTCCGTATTTGAACCACCGACAATCCGATATGGTTCGGCCGACGGGGATTTCGAATGGCAAAGATGCCGTGCGGTTCATTCTCGAGATATGGCTTGCCTGTCATTGCCACCTTGTCTGTCCCGTGGAAGTGATACAACAGAATCGCATGAGAGAATCTCTCGAGGTCATTCAGGCCGGACTCATACTCCTTGTCCAATTCCAACCACCCCTCTACTGCGGGTTTGAACCTCCCCTGTATCGGGATGTTATCATGCTCCCGGTATGGTGTGTGAATCACGCCTATGGACATCATATCTCAATCCTTTCGGTCACCGCTTCTGCTGAACTTGAATTCCTCATGCGTCTTGAAATCCCTCCTTTGCCCCATTGTCACACAGGATCTTGATATTCATAGCCCATCGTCTATGGGGCTTTGCTGATTTCCGCGTACGCCCTGCATGCAGGGCAGTGCTTTTCGAACCGAATAAGCACTTTGGCAAAGCCGCTATTCGGCCATCTCCGAGCAATTATGCAAAATGGGCATATTTTGCAAAGAAACGCAAGAATCCGCAGCACTCTACTTGTCATTGCCACAACGTCCCTTCTTCGCTTCTCAATTCATCTGTGCAATAGCCAGCTCTGCGGCATTCACAAGAGGATACGCGATGGGAGAGGCCGTCAGGGCCGGGTGCGTGCCGGTCTGGAACATTGCCACATCTTCGGCCGTCATCTTCTTCTGGATGCACGCCGAAAGGGTGTTGATAACTTCCCCAACGGCTACATCTCCCATGACCTGTCCTCCCAAAATCACGCTTGATGACCGTTCGAACAGCAACTTCGTTCGTGTTGTTCTCACGCCCGGCATTCCGCCTGGATGTCGGTTGGGACACTCAACTGTTGCAGCTACGACGGCGTACCCGAGATTCTTGGCTGCTATCTCGGTCAACCCAGCTGTGCCCATAGCGAGATCGCCAACAGCCGTTGACCATACGCCTACCGTGCCAATGCTCTCCCGCTTGATGGAGAACAGATTTGCTCCGGCAATTCGTGCCTCAACGGTTGCGATTGACGCTAACTTGAGAGCAGATGGTTTTCCTCCGAAGAAAGATGTCTTTGCGGCGCAGTCGCCGCAAGCGAATATGTCCTCATCCGATGTCTTCATGTTGCGATCCACCATGACGGATCCGTCTTCGCGCATATCGAGCCCCGACTGTCTGGCAAGTTGAGCGTTTGCCTTGGCGCCAATACCCAGGATCACTACATCTGCGGGAATCGACTCACCATTCGAGAGGACGACAGTTTTGACTCTTCTTTCTCCCTCAATGGCAGTAACTCGCAGGCCCGTCAACACGTTTACGCCGCGTGACAACAGATGCTTCTCCATCTCAACACACAATTCGTCGTCATACGCCAGACTCAAGCAGTGTTCCTCGACCTCTACGATCGCAACATTCGCTGTCCCGTTCTTGTTGATTTCATCGGCGAACTCTATACCGATGAATCCGCCGCCAATAATCACCACATTCTCTGCTTTCTTGATCCGTTCCTGTAGATTGGACAAATAACGTACATCTTTCAGGATTGAATAGACGCCATCCATATCTATACCGGAGATGGCAGGCGTGATGGGCTGTGATCCGGTCGCAAGAACGAGACGATCATATTCTATTTCGTCTTTGTCTACGTTGAGAATCTTGTTGTCTCGATCAATCTCTTTGCCATCTCCAATAACAAGGTCAATGCCGCTCTTCTCTA
>JAUXFM010000183.1 GCA_030622955.1 Lentisphaerales bacterium | reverse complement strand
GCTTCGCTCAGAATGACAAAATGCAATGTTGTCGAGCAAGAATTGCCACTATATGGATTCGCCAACAGTATCAGGAATGTCCCGACTGATCCCCGCGTACGCGGGGACGTGGTAGAAGCAATAGAATCAATCGATAGGCGGGACATTCCTGTCTCGCTCAAACAGCAAAGCGATTACGGAGGGAAGTTATGGGGATTCATCTTTTGTTGCTGGGCTTAGTTGTATTGTCACAACCTGCACCTGATTCCGAGAAGATAACAAAGCTAAAGCCACTGTATATCCAAACCCAATTAGTCGTGGATGGGCAAGCCCAGGCGATCATTGTCGCCCCAAAGGGCTATAGCCCCATTGCAGAACAGGTTCAGAAGCATATTAAGGCTTTGACGGGAGTAGAACTGCCCATCAAAGATCCAGCCGATCTTACCGCGAAGGACCTGGAATATTTCAACGTCATCCTCGTCGGCAATGCGCCTGACAACGTCTTGGTGCAGCGCCTGGTCTGGGAGCGTTGGCTATTCGATACGTGGTATCCTGGCGACGAGACATTCGTAATTCGCTCTATCCACAACCCCTTTGGGCATGGAAAAAATATCATCTTCATCGGTGGCGAGAATCCCACAACCGTGAGCATGGCAAGCGAGAAGTTCCTGGGTATGCTCAATCCCGGCGATACACTGGCAGTGGATTGGATCATGACATTTGAAACGGACAAGCGCGAAAACCCAGTTACGGAGGAGATGATCAGGAGTTACACAGATCGCGCTGACCAGGCGCTGAGTTTCAAGAATGGACGCAACCTCATCTCAAGCGCGGCGAGTATGGCCAAGAGGTACTACAGTACCGGCCAGGAGGGCTGGGCCGAGCTTTTCAAGATGACCATGAGAAAACACAAAGCCATTGATGAACCGGGCATGGGCACTCATATGAATGTCTACGACACAATTTCACAGTGGGAGCTTATTGAGGAAAGTCCGGTCTTCTCCGATGCAGACCGGCTGTTTATTACCAACCACTTCCTCTATATACTCCGTTCTGACGAGGGATGTATGCACAGGTTCTTCCAAAAAGGGACCGAGCAGCAAGGCGTGCGTCACAATCACCAAACACTACCCGGGCTGGCTTGTCTCTTCGGCGGGCGCTATTTCAAGCTGGGATATAACTTGCCGGAAGCCGACGAATGGATACAGGCGGCTGGAAAGCTCTTCGATTCGCAAAAAGTCTCCCATAAACCCCAGTGCGACTGTAATTCCTATGAGTGGGGGACGTTGTACCAAACTGGATGGTGGTCGCTGGGGAGTGGTGACTATTCCTTCTTTGAGAACGGGTCTTTCCGAGCCGCTGCCGATCGTGCTATTCTGGAAATGGATAATCGCGGCTATTCGTCGTGCAACGGAGATTTCTGGAGCCTTTATTACTTCCCAACAGTTTTTTTCCGCCAGGCCGCTGAGTTCTACAAAGATGGACGGTACGAATGGGCAATACGAAAGCATTATAGCGGTATAGATTATCCCCAGCGCCGGGGCGTGGCAAATGTTGTGCGTGGAGTGGAGCCAGAGGAACCGACGGATCTACTGGGTATCAAGGTCGCGCCCATGAGTGAACACTTCTACAACGCCCATAATACTACCATGCCCAACGAACCTGAACCTAACATCCCAATCGAGAGAAGCTTCGACAAGCTCTCATTCCGACGGACTTTCGACCCGGAGGACCAGTATCTCCTGATCGATGGCATCGGGATGGGCAGCCACGGCCATGTAGACGTCAACGGTGTTTCGCAATTCACGGACAACTCCCGCGTTTGGCTCATGGATATATCTTACACGGAAGCGCCGAATATGCGCGACCACAACGTTATCACCGTGCTGCGCAACGGCGAAACCGTAAAGCCGCCGCCGCTGGCAGCCCTCGACGGAATTGCTGATCTCGATACCTTCGGGTTCTGCAAGACTTCGTTGCCCGAATACTTCGGGATGGATTGGCATCGCAACATCTTCTGGGCTAAGGACAGGTATTTTCTCTTTATGGATCAACTCGTGGCTCTGGAGCCAGGCGACTACACCATGCGCGCTCACTGGCGCACACCTGGCGAGGGCAGGATTGACGGAATGACGTTCACGGTACAACAGCAGGCCAAACCGCCTAAAAAAACCGTAAGTCAGATCACTCGACAAGATGCTGAAGATGGCAAGTGTATGAAGATCGTTCATTCACAAGGCGCGCTTTCCAAAAAAGTGAACCTCACGAAAGGCACGTGGACAGTTACCGTTGTAAGGCGCGGACACCATACCGGCGACGATTCGTTCTACCTCCATCTCGATGGAGAACAGGTGGCATCAGTACCAGTCTCACCTGCGAATATCGAGCCATCCATCCCGGTTCCGGTAACCATAACAGAGGCAGGCGAACATGAGATCAAACTCACCTTGCGCGAACGCCCAGGCACGATTTGCGATGCGATTATCCTGAAAGGGCCAGACCATCAGGAGATAGTGATTGACGCCCTCGATCTGGATACCCCGATCATACCCCCGGGCCGCATCGACGAGTTTACGCTTATATGCTACGGAGCGGATAAAGCTTCGCTGACGCTGGATGTGGAGAATGTGGGTAAGTGGTTTGAGCAATATGAATACACCGAACCCATCGCCAGTATTGTTCAGCAGAACAAGAGCATGACTATGAAAGCAGGCGAAATGCACTGTTTCGCTAACGTGTTTTTCGTCAGCAATATAGAGCGACCGGTCCAGATTGACATGCGACCGGTCTGCGAGGGTGTTGTCCTTCTCAAGGATGATGAGCAGATCACCTGTCTGGGCATTGGCCCGGCGATTTTCACACTTGGCGACGCTCAAGTGGAAGCCAGGGCAGATCAGTTCATGCTTACTGCCGACAGGATGGCAGTTCACGCGGCGACGAGCATGACGTGGCGCGGCTCTCTGCTGTCGTCGGAGAAGCCGGCCTCTGTAGAGCAATCCATTGCCGATCATGGATCTGTTCGAGCCGCCGATCTTCAAAAAGCATGGGCTGAAGCAGCCGGGCAACAGGAAGCTAAAACTGCCCGGCGCGCTCTGGAAACGCGAGGAGTTCAAGCACGATGGACTAGAAACGTGGGTGCGCCTGTTTTGGCTATTGCACAAGGCAATGTTAACGGCGAGGGCCAACCGGAGATTGCCATCGGATGCCAGGACAACAAGGTGCAACTGTTTAGCGGCGAAGGTGAGCAGTTGTGGGAATTTGAGGCTGGTGGAAAGATCAACTCAGTTGCCATTGCTGATATAGATAGTGATGGCATGGGCGAGATCATTGCAGGCAGCGACGACCGTTGCTGCTATGTTCTGAACGCGGACGGCAAGGAACGCTGGCGATATCAGGGCAAGGAAGGCGATGAACCATAATGGAAGAGCTACTG
>JAUXFM010000115.1 GCA_030622955.1 Lentisphaerales bacterium | reverse complement strand
TTTTTCCTAAAATTCTTTGGGCATGATTGATTTCAAAAATAGGTCTATTTTCATCATATAATTTTCTAATAAGTTTAGCACTAATTTTTCCTAAAGTTTTTTCATTTTCCATAATATCTACCTTCCATGTACTAAATATAGGTTATCACCCCATATTATATACATCATTAGTCGATATTTCAACCTAATATCATATCCAAATAACATGTTAGATAGAAAATAGGACAACACATCCTATTTTTTCTATGTTTCAGCTTTCCCTTTTACGAGGTCTTCCTTTTAGGACATCTATCTATAATAATACCTAAAGCATCAACCATCTGGTTAATAAACTCCTCAACTCCTATAAGTTGGTCACGGTAGGACAGCCAGTTACCCGACTGCCCCCGCATAGATCCCAGCGTGCGGAACTACCGCACTGGGCTCTTACCTCGGGTTCTGACGCGCAGGTACTGACCGCCTGCCGTATTCGCTCCAGCGCACGTTGCAGGGCTTCCCGCCACAGAGTGCGGACCTTGTTTTGCTGAACCAGATTTCCTTTGGCCGGTCTCCTCCACTCCCTCCGCGACCGTGATCTCATTATCGCAATCGCTGGCTCACACATAGTCTGGCTCGAAATAGGGGTTCTCTCCCTCCAGTTCCCCTCCAATTCCAAAGAATGAAGCTCTAACCCCGGCATCGCTGCATGTGCCAATCACCACATTGGGAAAGGCGTTGATTCGAGCTCAAGTTCGCAAATAGCACGTTGGTACGTAGCTAGATGCTCCCGTCCATTCGTAGCACTGAATTTCCGCAGTAGCGTTCAGCCGGTGCCCCAGGAATAATGCTAGAGGTGCTGGACATGCGAGGAATAGATGGATGGTCTCTGCGCCGATTCCGTGAAGGCGTCGTTTGATGCTTTGCTTGATGAAACGTACGACCGTGTTCGCTTGTCTGTCCGAGTTAATCACCTCACTGCCGTGAAATCGAATCACCGGCAGGCCCTTCAATCCAAGTTCAGTGCAAGCCGCATTCACCGCTTCCGAAACATTGCGAAGAATATCGACAATGACAACAAGTTCGCTGCCAGTCTCGCCAACATGCATTTCCACGATATTGTAGACATCTTCCGCCTGAGAATGCGAGTCCGTGGCCCAAACCGTCCCTCGGTATTCGAGATCAATGTTGAACCCAGCTACGGCCGGGAACTGGCTGCCAAGTGCAACCAAGGTCGACAGTCTCCTTTCGCCGCTGAGGACGATTCTGCGTTGGCTGCGATTCTCAGTGATCCACGTCCGAGCTGCCTCTAGCTGTTCCACGACCTCGCTTTGCCAGTCTCGAGGTGCTGGGTAGATTCGTTCGTTACCACCGAAGAACCTATCCCACTCAAAGCGCATCGCAGTCTCGGTGCCCGCAAAACCTGAGGTCGTTGTCTCGACGCGAATTCGATGATTCGCGAAAAACCCGTCGTCCTCCAGCGCAGCACAGATAGCAGATTCCATTTCCTTACGGGTTATCGGCTGGTTGAGCCTGGCATGAACCAGGGCAAGCAGTCGGTTGAAAACGCAGCCAACTTGTCGGCCGGAAAGCTCGCTGAATCCAGGTATCCACTTCTCGGCCCCTTGCCGAAACATTCCTTCAGCAGAGCTTCTTGAGCTGGTCCATCCAACACTTACGTCAACGCGACTGAGAAGGAACTCCGCGTCGGTCCTTGTTCTCCCCTTTTCCTCAACGAGCTTTGCAAAGTCGTCGACCGAATTCATTACGACGGTTGAATCGTCACCATAAAACGCCGCAGGATCGCGAATTCGTCGCATCGCTTCGCTGATCGCCTTGATCTCTTCGGAAACAGTGGTGCATGCCAGCGTAAAGCATCGGTACTGAGGCGATGACGCCATCGTCTGGAAGCGTTCGATTTCATTCCAAAACGGAGCCGGCGTTATGCGATGGTTTTTTGCCTCTATCGCATCAACGATCTCGCCAGTCGCTGGCTCGAACCAACGACTCTCAACATCGCCAATAGACTCCCGAATGAATGCCCCAAATCCTTCATGCGCGAGCCACTCAGGAATGGTCGCCAGGACCACGCCATCCTGAAAACTGAAGCCTCCCTCGGCGGTATCGCCGCCCCGCGACTCAGGTTCGAGCAGGGATGGTGTTGAGTAATCCTTTGCTTTCTTCTTGCTGCCATTATTGTTACTCATGAGTTGCTCCATCAGGTATCACGTCCGCCTCGATTAATACTCCGCCGGGAATCAGCGTCCATGCTTTCGATTCAACGTTGCCGTTGCTGAGTTTCGCGAGCATCAAGACGACAAAGTTCGCACCGACTTCTGAATCGTCTATGATGTCTCGCATGGTCAGAAGATCATCCCGACTCGGCTGCAGCGCAAAAAGTGGATGAGAGTGCCATTCGCCGAGGTAGTTGTACTTCTGGTAGCGATATTCTGTTCTCTCGAAAAACGCGGCAAGTTTGGTAACGAAGCTTGCGACAGCTCGTACAAATCGGGAAATTGTTCCGGCTTGGGATTGAACAGTCAGATCGACAACACGAAATTCTTCGTGGCCCACGTGCTCGCCCATCAAAATCCCACCGCATTCCCTGCTACCGTATTTCAGCAACGCCTCGCGGATTTGCTCGGTGATGTAGACAGGAACCCTAATCTTGGCTCTGGACACGGCTCAATAGCTCACTGACAAATTTCACGCCATCTCTGACAGCTTCTTCTGAACCGTCGAAAGGCGATGCCACGTCAAGATGCTCGGTGGACAAGATGGGTATTGTGCAGAAGGGAGCTTCGAACACCCAGCCACGCGATAGGGCAACAAGGTAAAGCGAGTGGGGATAACGGGAAGGCTCAGTATCGAGGACGGTATCGATAGCAATACTGCTGATCTGGCTCGCAATCGCACTTACATCGGCATCACTCGCTACCATTATCTCTCCGTCAACAACGCCAGAATAGGGGGACGAGCCCTCGTGTTGTGGAAACGGATTCTGCTCGCAGTAGCCAAGGAATAGCAGGCGCATTTTCTGCGGCGTGGGATCCTTGCCTGGACGTGACCGTGCCACCAACCCACCGAATCCGCCCTCGAAAACATGTCCCCACACCAGCGGAACTTCGCCGAGACCGCAGACGCTCGACAGGAGATTGAAAACAGAATCATCGCCCGTTGCATCGATCACCACGCTGCATTCGGAAAGCGCACGTAAGATTCCGTTCAAAGCAGCATTGCTTTCCTGACCCGTCAAATGAAGTTTCGAGATTCTTATGTTTGTTTCGGGCATTATCCGTTCAATTGCAGACGCAACCGCGTCCGCCTTGTGGTCGCCAACGCTACTCCAGTCCAACTGGTGTCGGACCAAGTTCTCTGCGCACAGGACGTCAGGGTCTACCAACACAAAGCTGCGGAATCCGTGGCGTGCCATTGAAATCGCAACTTTGGAGCCAATCGAGCCAACGCCAACTATGCCGACAGTTAGTTTGTCAAGATTCTGCAAATCGAGTGACAAACGGGCATTGGATAATGTTGCGTCGAAATCGACGTTGCTTTCTAAGAAGACACGGTCGTCGTCACCGCTGGCAATCCAGTAAGCATGCACGGCACCACGACCGTCGATAATCAATGCGAACCTCGGGTGATCGTTGCGAGCACCGCCGGTGGGTGACTCGGGGGAACAACCGCACTTGGCGAGCATATCGTATAGCTCAGTACGAGTGCTCAACTTGTGTTTTGGCGGCAAGGCCTCGGGCATCCTGCAGAAGACGCCTCCCAAAGTTGAAGGTTTCAACCCCGCTGGCACTTCCGGATCACACCAAACTTGCCCGTCGTGGACCACGGCTTTGGTCACGATGATGGACGAGCAGTTTCGGTGAATTCGCAGCACGAATTCTAACGTCCCATAGGTCCCTGCCGGCAACTCGCTGCAGAAAGATCGAAGCGAGTGGGTCGTGCAGAAACGGCCGCGCACGCCGCGCAGCTTCTGCCCGGTGGTCAAGAAATGTCGTGACGGGGCGGTCACCGTCCGCTCCTCTGTCTCTGGACGCTCTGTACTCAATAGTCGATACGCGCTACGGAGCATGTCTGCGCCAGTCAGGTCGCTGACCCAGGTATCGGGGCCCAACTCCAAGCAAAGGGTGCCATCACTATATTGATGGGACGACCAGCGTTCCTCGGCAGCCTTCGGCTTGACGATTGGTGGTGCGAAAGGGAAGTGCTTTGGATACGTCAATGTGATGGCAAAATCACGACTCCCAACGCGAATCGTGGCGTCTAATCGTAGTCCGCGCTCGAAGGACCAATCGATACCGATAAGCCATTCGACTTCGGTTTGCAGATTGGCAAGTGCCTTGCGCTCAATGGCGAGACGCTCAAGATCATTCAAGAACCAAAAAGCCATCAGGCAAACCCCGCTGGCTTCTTCGGGACGACTGGGCGATCCGGGAACGTAAACGGCGATACGGACGCGGCTTCCTGGAGCAAGCCATCCGCCTTTGTGCTTCCGCCGGCCGCCGGGAATCGATCACCGAAAATCTTGCGCCAGAGCTTCAGTTCTTCGTCGGGATCCGTCTCGGTTCGGATCTTCTCGCCGATCTCAGCATGCGTCTTAACCTTGTTATAGAAACCCTCAAAGGCATCGAATGTCAGACCTGAAGTGACGTAGTTCTCTGGTACCGATGGGTCAGCGATCTGAGGCGGAATCCTGGCAGTGATGTAGGGCTCGTATTTCGAGACTATCGCATCCAGTGCTCCCAAGAATAGCCTTTCGTAGTCAGCTTCCTCGGCGTTGAAGCATTGGGCTATGATGCACTCGATCACGAATCCTTTCGGGCGTTTCGAAATTGTCGGATTTTCTCGGCGCCACCATTTCATCAGCTTGACCAGGGGCTTGAAACGACCGCCGGAATTCCTGTTCATCTCAACAGTCCAAGCAGTGTGGCCAGGCGGGTTAGTCACGAGCCACTTTTCGCTTGTACTCTCGTACTTCCGATTGGCGATATAGAGCGTCTCCTCCATGCCTTCCGGTGCGATGATGGGCACAACGTCCATATCGACAGTCGTCGTCTCGACACCAATCGACCGCGCCTGGCGACGGATTACTGTGTAGCTGGTCCTTTTATTCTTGAGACGCTGTACCGCCTCGAACACTGCATCGATCACGTCTTTGGGATCGTCCTCCAACGTGTAGTCGGTCACCACAATGATGTCGACATCCGGCCGTGCAACGGTCCCATTTAAGATTCTGGGGCGTATCGCTGTGTCGCGTTTGTACGAGCCGGAAAGAAAGGTCTGGACATGATGCTCCTTGAATTCTGCGTCTGCTGCCAAGAAATCGCGTAGTTCCGTGTGGCGGGGACTGGCATCTGACTTTGTTGTTGCACTCGGCTCAATGTCCGAAAGAAAATCGCGGAATTGCTGTTGCGTTGCCATCTACACCTCCCGAAAACAGTGCCCTCAATATTGCACAGTTATCCTGTGGTATTGAAGCTCCACAAGGGATCACGGCAAGAACTTCACTCTCCCCAACAACAACTTGTCTGCAGAACTTCGCACAAGCGCCTTGGCTCTCGCCGCTTTCCCATTTCCATCACTTCTGCTGCTCCTCTGTTCCCGCATCTTGGGCCTAGCTGTCGTACATGCCAGGATACCGCGATGCAATTGCTCGATCAAGTTCATTGTTTGTGGCTGGGAAAGAGTTGATGTGCTCACCAGTCGATATAGCAAAGCTCAACTCTGAGCCCTTTATCCACATCGGATAGAAGCCAACTTCACTACCGGGATAGCAGGCGCAATCGAAGTCTGACAACACCCTATCGATCAATAACCCGCTCAACATCACGTGCCTCCAGCTTGAAGCATTCCCTGCCTGGACCATGGGGCCAGTAGTCTCTGTAGAAGCGGTCTCGTTCTTCTGCGGTATCGCGCGCAAACTCCGCGCACAACTCGTAGGTATTGCTGCTGAGCACTCGATACTCATAGGGTTGACCGGTTTCAGGATCGAACAGCTCCAGGAAGACACCTGGCTCGTTCGCAAGCTCTTCCAGCAAAGACGGGAGGGCTCACTCGCCGTTCGTCCAGCCGACGCAACCGCTCCTGTGCCGGTGAGTCAAGCAGCGTGACCCCGACGATCACTACGGCCAGAACCGCAACGACAAGGCTGATGGCGACAACGGACCTGACATTGATAGCCTTGCGAGGCGTCTTCATGCCTCCGTCTCCCGTTCTTCCTGGCGCAAGTCCCACAGGTAGTAGCCGAAGATGCCACCGGCAATGACAGCGACGGTCATCACCTTTAGCCCGAAGCGCAGGCTCAGCTCCCCGCCCAGAAAACTGTAAACGAGAGCAGTCAGGTCACCGATGATGACACCGGCTGCAACAAACAGGGTCATGTACGTCAGCCACTTGCGAATTTTCGAGGCTCGCTTGCTCGGATCGCGTTTGATGGCACGGCCGATCAACAGAGATATATACAGGAAGATAGGGAAAGCAATGACCAGTGAGGCCACCGAAAAGCGGGTCGCCTGCCGCGCGGAGTCGGCAAATTCGGCATATGCCGCCGGGTCGGGGAAGGCAAGGTTGATGAACTGGAAGATGAGCCGGCCGAAGTTGAACGTGGTGAGATATAGGGTCGTGAACAGAACAAGGTACATAAACGCTTCCCGTGCTGAAAGATACAGCTTGGGCCTCGGTACCGGAATCGGAAATTCGTCGATCTCGGCGAAGGCTGCCAATGCACTCTTCACTTGGTCGGGCTTCCACCCCGCCTGCAGCAAGGCGTTCTCAATGTCCGCACGCGACAGGCCGCGCGCTAAGGCATCCTTGACAAAGCTCAGCAGTTCTTCATTGATAGCCATGTCCGCCCTCCCTTTTCTTCGCTCAGTTCGACGCGAAGATTGTCGCTAGTCAGCTTACAGGTGTGTTGGTTCTCAGGCAAATTCGCGCATATGCCTGTCGCCTCCGTCACTTCATGATGGTGTTTTCGTCAGATGAATTCGCCGACATGAAACAGTGATGCGTAATGAGAGAAGGGTAATGAGAGAGAGCAAGAGCATCCTCTCGCAGAAATGCGGAGAACAGCAGAAAAAAAAGGGGGGGGGGAGAACAAGGATTAAAGGCATGTCTTAGCGATCTTGGTGTCGCGACACTTTGGCAGCTTGAGTGAGTGCAACGAACGGGCGAGAGAACGGCATTCTATCATTTGCGGTCAGGATTCGTTACCTACTCCAAACAGCAAAGAGCCTACTCTCCCCCCCGCACCCCTGGCCTCTTGCAGGCCATGCAAGCGCTTTCCCGTCTGAGCTAAGGCCCCAATTAGCCGCTTCAGGAATCAATCGATAGCTTTTCTGCGGTTCTGCCAATTTCGAACGGACGCATTAGGAGCTTCAGCACTTCCGCTAGTCATGTAACACCTCGCAGAAGACTCGTTCGAAGTTTTGGTAGCAGGCTTTCTCCACTTGACGGGCGCGAAGTCCTGCAGCAAGGAGTAGATCTGGTATTTTGCTGTAATCAGCAATCCCTTCGATCTCACACGGCATACTTGTAATCCCATCGAGGTCGCCGCCGAGGCCGATGCAGTCCTCTCCACCGATATCGATCGCGTGGCGGATGTGCTTGGCTGC
>JAUXFM010000141.1 GCA_030622955.1 Lentisphaerales bacterium | reverse complement strand
TTTGCTGGTTGTTATCGTGATCATCTTTATTTTGTTGGGGATTTTGTTCAGAATTGGGGTCCTGATCAACCAGAGGATGAAGAGGGCGGCGACGGTTAAGGAACTCGAACACATTCGCAATTTTCTCGAGGAGTTCCATTCAATTTATGGCATGTATCCGCCCTGCACCACTGTGTCCTACAGGAACTGGGGTATAGGCGCCAAGCCTCCGAACTGGACCGGTATCGTTGGTGAGGTGAAGGATAAGACTGGTCATGATCTGGAACCGGAGCAGTTTGGATTGAGCTACTACATGCTCCGGGACTGTACCACGTTCGCTGCGGGCTATGGCGAGCAACTGTCAAGCAGGCTGAGGGAGGCCAATGACCAGATCGGGAAGGAACTGGGCATCGAGGGGCATAAGTGTGAGATGGGAGATTTCGGGTTCGCCGATACCGAACTCCGCTATTCTAACGGCGTGTGGGGCATTTCTGATGCCTGGGGTAAGCCGTATAAATACAACTGCGGGGCGCCTTATCAGAAATATCAATTGTGGTCTAAGGGACCTACGGACGATGTGGCAGATGACGTTGGGCACACTCGGTTTACGGAATAGTCGATAGGCAAGGGCTGTGGGCCCGGAAGAGGGATGGTGAGAAGCATGAAACGGAATTCAGGATTCACGCTTGTTGAACTGATCATAGTCATAGCCATCATTGGCCTGCTGGCCGGCATGTTGTTGCCTGCTCTGCACAGAGCGCGTATGCGGGCGCGTCGCACGAAATGTAAGACGGAGGTCAAGCAGATCGAGATGGCATGGAAGAGCTATCTCAACGACTACAGGGAGTTACCTTCTTCATCTCCGATCACGATGGGGCCGACGGCTATTCAGATACTCAAGGGCCAGAATACGTACAAATACAAATATTTGGAATTTAAGCCAGGAGTCACCGAAATGCAGGATCCTTGGTACAACGTTTACAAGATGGCACTTGATGACGACTTGGACGATGCGGTAGAAACGCCGCATGGGACGGTTTATCGCAATGTAGCAGTCTGGTCGACCGGCCCTGATGGGGCTGACGACAGTTCGGGCGCGCGCGATGATGACGTTACAAGCTGGAGCAAGAATTGATTATCGACAGATCCATGAAAAATGAAGATTGTGCCAGGAGGGGATTCTCGCTTATAGAATTGCTCGTCGTAATCGTCATTATTGGAATGCTGTTGGGGTTGCTTATTCCCTCCGTGTTCAAATTCTTGAGATCCGCCAAGAGGAATAAGGCAATATCTGATGGCAAGGCGATAGTTAATGCTGCTAAAGCGTACAAGGTGGAGTACGTGAATTGGCCGATTCCTGAAAATGATATCGGGAAACCTGACGTGGTCTACTCCCACAACAACTACGTTGTTCTTCAGATGATGCATGTCACAAACCAGACTGCCAACCCCAAGCGGATCAAATTCATTGAGTTCGATGATTTCACCACTGATGCCAACGGCGCTTTCGTTGATCCCTGGGGGCGGCCCTATATCATAAAGGTTGACTCTAACGGCGATGGGGTCGCCAGTGGAAAAGGGCTTGGTGTCAGTTGCGGCAAGGGCTCGCGTGGGGTCAGCGTTTATTTCGGGAAGTCGTTCAATTTGAAAGAAGAGGAAACCGACTGATTTGATTTGGGATTGCACATCGACGGTAAAGTTGCCAAGTGGCCGACTGGACGGAAACATGCAGCGGATTAGTTGCGAAGGATATGTTACGGATTGAGGGAAAGCATGATAAAGGACAATAGAAGATCAGGGTTCACATTGCTGGAACTGCTCACGGTGATGGCGATCATGTTGCTCATCATGGGTTTGGCGGTTGGCGCCTTCGTGGGGATGGGCAAGGGCGATAGGCTGCGGGCTGGCGTTTCCAATATACGTTCCACATTGTCGGTGGCGCGCCAAACGGCGATTTGCAAGGGGACTAAATGTGCTGTTCAATTCGATAAGGCCAAGAAGAGTTGGAATATAACGGAATATAATCGTGGCGGCACGGTGCAGGCAGTACGTGAGAATTACTTTCTGCCGCAAGGGATCTCATTTGAATCGATGGACCTTCCGAGTGGTGACTCCAAGCTTGTATTCAGGTCGGATGGCGGACTCGGTAAGCCTGGTGAGTTCACTATAAAGATCTATGCACCGAAGGATTTGACAGAGAGGAAGGAAGTCATAATAATCAACGGTCTGACCGGCATAACCAAGAGTGCGACCGAAACCTAGGCGATGCGAGAAGGGGTGCTGTGCGATGAATATGCATATGCAGGGGAATCTGAGAAAGAAGATGGAAGATGGGTTCAGTCTCATTGAGACGGTTCTTGCAATTTTCGTTGTAGGTATGGGGCTGCTCACCGTCTTCGCACTGTTCCCGTCGGGGCTGGCCCAGATTGATGCCGCGACTGCGGATCTAAATTCTTCCTTCTTTGCTGGCGAGGTGTTGGGCGGCATGCATGGGCGATCGGCGTTCTACAGTAACCACGCTGAATGGCGTGAGCGTTGGGTCATTCCTGTGGCAACACCCGGCAAATGGGGCGGTGGCAGCAGCATCACGCCTGCGGGTGAGAGCGCAGGATGGGTCCAGAACATCTACAAGACTGATGATCATGGGATCATAAACCATGCGCTTCGCTATAATATGAGCGTAACGGATGCAACAACGAAACGAAAAACGATCCAGCTCAAGGTCAAGTATGGGCGGCTCGGCTCACATGAAAACACTTTCTATACCGAGGTCTATCACTACGGGATGTAGTCGAGGAACGGGGGATGGTTTTGAGGTCATACATAGAAGCGAAAATGAGGGATAGGTCGAAGGCGTCCGGCTTCACGGTGATCGAAATTCTTGTGGCTATAGCGGTGCTCGGGATCATCGTTTACATAGTCGCAAAGATGTACTCGCAGAGCCTGGTGGCAATGGAGGTTGGTAATCGGCGGGCTGAGATGAATATGAATGCCAGGGCGATCATGGATTTTGTGACCAGAGAGATGTCCCAGGCCGTTGCGGATTCAGTGCTCCCTGGCGACTTCCCGTCGGGCGACGACTCGATTACATTCGTAATCCTGAATTCAACCAATGAAAGGGCTGCGGCGAAGGTTACCTATACCCTCAGTGGAACGGATCTGACCAGGGAATACAGAGTCTGTTCTGCAGGTGGTTATCCGTCATGGAACAGCTCGGAATCGCCGGCCACCCTCATCAGTGGAGTGGTTGAACTTGAGTTTGCGGCGATGCAAGACGACAGCAGCTACGGTTCCAGTACGACCAACCTGCCTGTATGGGTCGATGTCTATATGCGCCTGCGGGCCGATGGGGTAGCGAATCGGAAAGATGCAGAGAAGTTCGATCTGCATTATACCACGCGTGTGGCACTCAAGAATCGAGCTCGTTACAAGTACGAGTAGCGCGAACCCGGATGGGGGATTATCAAGATGATCAGAATTCAAGAGGACCGGGAGCTGGACAAGAGAAGCGGTGTTGCGCTCATCATAGTGCTCGGCATGTTATCTGTGCTTATGCTTATTGCGGTTGCCTTTTCTGTGACAATGCGCGCCGAAAGGGTTGCAGCGGGGAAGTACAAGAGCTACCTTCAGTCACGATCGATGGCTGAAGTAGCGCTTGTCAGGGCGATAGAGCAGATCGATAATGATGTTGGCGACAGCATCTGCCCGAATTGGTTGGTCGTCAAGTCGACGGGTGGTAGCGGCGCAAAATGCACGGACCTCTATACGGGAGCAGCAACGAAATTTGTGCCGGGGTTCCTTATGCCTGATGCAAAGGCAGCGGCTTCACAGGTGGAATGGGTCGAGGTGGGCGGCGCGGATGGCAGCTATGCTTATATGATCCTCAACTCGTCGGGCCTGCTTGATATCGGTTCGCAGAATTGTGCGAGTGGCGCGGATCGTTGGTACGGTACGAACGTAAATGAGATCCAGATCGATTCTTTGCCCGAAATAAGCAGTGTCTCGTCTTTCAATTCTGATCATGCGACAGATATCAGGTACGAATCGGTGTCCGATCTGTGGCAGTCCGGGAATTCAGGGCTTTCAATGTTTCCCTCGAATCTTTGTACCTACTCGCGTTTTGTCCGGAACAATGTTGGCAAGGTATACATCGGTGGCGACAATCCAGATGCATGGGGCACTGTGCAGGATGATGGCAATATTGCGGTGAGCGGCGCAGCGGTTGTTGCTGCCTTCAAGGCGCTTGGGCTCAGCGATGAGCAGGCACAGATCGCCTTTTTGAACCTGAAGGATTATGTCGATATTGATGATGTGCCGCAGGATTTGGCGCGTCCCTGCGTGGAGCGTGTCCCCATGATCTACGAGATTCGATACAAAGACGAGTTGATTATTGGCCATCCCATAATCAAAGGAACCATACCTGAACTGATAGTTGACGTGTGGTTTCCTTTCTCAGAAGGCCCAAATGGATCTTACTTCCTTGAATATGATCTGGACTTCGAGAACAATGGTGGAAACGCTGCATGGGTGCCGAATGACGTTACTGGGTCGAAGCAGATTTCGGGGCTGAGTGCGAAATCATTTGCTTCGGTCACTCTCGCTAGCGGGCTCAAGCCTGCCGGTGGCGATCCGACGAATATTTCCTACAAGGTGGAGATCAAGCTAAAAGTCACGAAGGCTGGCGCCGGCACCGTGGATGCCGCTCCCTGGCCGGAAAGCGGGGATGGTTGTACTTTCACTGTGCAGCGTGGCAATGCCGCTAGTTGGCCGACAGGCGGTAAATTCTACGGCTCGATGCAATGCGACGATCCGCGCAGGAACTGGGACTTTGGGGATAAGCGTCAGTGGAGAAAGCTCAAGGTGGATGGTGTTGATCGTAGCAGAATTGGTAGAATTAACGTGGTGACGGAACTGCGGTGGGAAATGACCGGGCCATCAGTTGGTTTAGACGAGGATGGTTGCATGAGGGTTGCGAACAGGGAGCTATATAGCCTTTTTGAGCTGGGGGCTCTTACTTTAGGCGGAGCCGCTGATGCGTGGAAGACGATTCGTATTTATCATCGAGCGTATGGTCCGGGGGGCTATCACGATGTATTGAAAGATTTCACTCTTAGTGACGCTCCGACTGAAGCCAGGAGGGGACTTGTGAATATCAATAGTGAGAGCAGGGATGTTCTTGCCTTGGCCTTTCTGGAAATGCCGAGACGCGAGTACAATTCCGGTGATCCAATTAAATTGACAACCAACGCGGCGTTGAATATTGCCTCGTTCGTTCGTTCTTCCGGACCGTACAACAGCGTTTCTGCACTTGGTAGAATTGATTGGAACAAGTATATAGCCGACATAGCAGATGGGACGCAGATTGATGCTGAATCTTTTCTTCGCAATATATCGGGGGTTGTAGGTGTCGAAAACAATCTTTTCGTGGTGCTCTGTGCCGGACAGTCATTCTTTAGTAAGACGAGTAAATACGGGGCCCATGCGGCAGGCGAGCAGCGTGCGATAGCTATTGTCTGGCGCGATCCTGTCAATCCTGCTCATCCCTGTTTTGTGCGCTACTTCCAATGGCTCCCATGGGACTAGAGAGCGGACGGACTGCAGGAAAGCATCACGTATGGACGGACCGCCGAAAAGGATCTGGCATGGACGGACCACCGAAAATGACCAGGTATGGTCCGCCGAAAAGGGTTTGGTAGGGACGGAATACCGAAAAGGATTTGG
>JAUXFM010000193.1 GCA_030622955.1 Lentisphaerales bacterium | reverse complement strand
TGGCCTCCGACTTTCCTCACCCTGCACTACTGGCGAGTTGATCATGTACAAACGAAGCGCATCGGATCCATACGTTTTGATAACAGCGGAGGGATCCGGGTAGTTCTTGAGTCGCTTGCTCATCTTCTGACCATTCTCGGCAAGAACAAGACCATTAACGATCACGTTCTTGAACGCGGGTTTGTCAAATAAAGCAACCGACAGTACCATCAGGGTATAAAACCATCCCCTGGTTTGATCCAGCCCCTCGGCAATGAAATCTGCGGGGAAGTTCTTCTCGAACTGCTCCTTATTCTCAAAAGGATAGTGCTTCTGAGCGTAGGGCATCGCACCGCTCTCAAACCAACAATCCAAGACTTCAGGAACCCTGCGCATCTTGCAGCCATCTTTATCGGTGATCTCAATGCCATCTACGTAATGCTTGTGGAGATCGGTGACTTCACTGCCGGAGAGTTCTTCCAGCTCCCGGATAGAACCGATGCAAACCGTCTTGCTGCCATCCTCACTGCGCCAGAGCGGCAGAGGTGTACCCCAGAAACGATTCCTGGAAATTGCCCAGTCCCTGGCCCCTTCTAGCCATTTCCCAAACCGCCCATCCTTTAGATGTGCGGGAACCCAGTGGACCGCCCTATTCGCTTCGATAATCCTGTCCTTGATTGCTTCCACCTTGACGAACCAGGTTGAGATCGCACGATATATCAACGGCGTATCGCAGCGCCAGCAATGTGGATAGCTGTGAAGTATTGTCGACTGGTGTACAAGCTTGCCTTCCTTCTTGAGCCTGCGGGTAATATCCTTGTCGGTCTCCTTGACGGCCCGGCCAGTATAGTCGCTCACCTGTGCGGTGAAACGGCCCTCATCGTCGATCGGGCATACAGCTTGCAGCCCTTCACGCTTTCCAAGATCATAGTCATCCTGCCCGAACCCCGGAGCTATGTGAACAATGCCCGTGCCCTCCTCTGTCGAAACGAATTCTGCCGCGAACACACGGAAAGAGCCAGCATTGGCCTGATCGGCAAAATAGGGGAAAAGAGGTTCATACGCCGTCCCGGCCAGATCCGAACCGCTGCACTCTGCCAGCAAACTGTAGTCACTCTCATTCTTATAGTATGTCGCGACCCGATCTTTCGCAATGTAGTAGGTCTCATCACCATCCTCGATCACCGCGTAGCTGATATCCGCACCAACCGCCAGCGCAAGGTTGGAAGGCAGTGTCCAGGGCGTTGTCGTCCAGGCAAGAAGGTACGTGTTGTCTTTGTCATTCACTTTGAAGCGGACAGTAATCGCCGGGTCGCTCACATTCTTGTAGCCCTGGTTCGTCTCAAAGTTAGAGAGCGGCGTTGAACATCGTGGACAATATGGAAGGATCTTATCGCCTTCGTAGATCAAGCCCTTATCCCAAAGTGATTTGAAAACCCACCAGATCGACTCCATATACTCGGGATTCATGGTCTTGTAGTCGTTATCGAAATCAACCCAGCGCCCCATGGACGTAACGATCTCACGCCATTGCTGAGTATAACGCAGGACTATGCTTCTGCATTTCTCATTGAAGACATCAACGCCGAGCTTTTCAATTTCTGATTTCCCGCTCACTTCCAGGCTCTGCTCGACCTCGTATTCTACAGGGAGTCCGTGGCAATCCCACCCGAAACGACGCTCCACGTGCTTGCCGCGCATCGTCTGGTATCTTGGGACAATGTCCTTTATGGTGCCTGCAAGCAAGTGACCATAATGTGGGAGCCCGGTAGCAAAAGGCGGCCCATCATAGAAGATGAACTCGTCGCCTCCTTGCGTTTGTTCCAGCGTCTCCTCAAAGACCCCTTTACTGCGCCAGAACTCCAGAATCCCCTGCTCTATGGCGGGGAAATCCACCTTGCTCGAAACTTTTGTATACATTACCTTAAACCTCTTTCAGCCAGTAACATTACTCAAACAACCCCCTTCCTTCAAACCAAATCTTCAATAGCACAGTAGATCGGGCACAGGATCCGTTAGCCCGGGTCAATGCCGATTTGCTGCGAGAAAGCGCTTGTGTTCTCTGTTGGAAAGCAGATATGATGAAGTTATGTTAAACAGGAAACAATACTTGCTGATAATGATGGCGATCATCTGCTTGGGCCTGTGCGCATTCGGGTCACTGGAAGCGAAAGATGGCCGGTACCTTGGTTTCGGCGGTCGCAGGCATGTGAACCACTCTGAATTCCTGGAGCTTCCGTTTGGCGATGATGACATGTCCTATTTCATCGCATACGAACTCCATGACCTCAGTGGTCTGTGGCGTATTGCCTTGAACTACACTTCAAGCATTGAAGCCACCGACTCGGTTGATTACGTGCTTACACCGGAAGTGGATCTACTGGTCAAGGACAAGATGCTCATGGGCGGAGTAGGCATGCTGAAGAGCTACATCAAAGATGAGATATCGTCCGACTGGACCACGACTTATTGGCAGCTTATATTGGCGGCCAATTTTGGAATGAGCCAGAGCGTAATGCTGGACGTCGGAGCATACTACCTGTTCGAGGAATGGAAGAAGGTCGACGAATTTGACGTCGATGATCTCGAATATGCCGCATCGCTCAAGTTCAGTTTCTAGTTCGCTTCTTGTGATCAGCGCCACGAAACAGGGTCCAAAGCCAGAACAGTACTCTATTGTGGACTGATGGCTTTGCCTTAGATGCAGATTGACGTGGCTTCTTACCCGATCTGCCCTTTACGCGCATGTAATCTCTATCTGCCAAACTCATAGGGGGATTGTACTCAGCGAGCATGCACCCTGCAAGTTGCTCTCATATCTCTTTTTTGATCCTGCACTGTAAAACTATTCATCTACCCTGATTTCATTGGCAACAATGCTATCTCGCATAGCATCACAACCGCTGCAAGATTATCACAACAGGAAGGTTTTGCCATGGAGAATGAACAGGAATGCAATATCCA
>JAUXFM010000052.1 GCA_030622955.1 Lentisphaerales bacterium | reverse complement strand
CCCATCTCGCGATGACGCAGTTGTCCTTCAGCTTCCCTTCGGCTTCTCCTATACCTGGCACGGGGACTTTCACCCCGTAAGTTACGTGCCATGCCCGGCACACACGTTTAGCATGAAGGTGTTTTTGAAACGCGCGCGTTTCAAAAACTACCTTCCATGCTCTTGTTGGCTGCGCTCAATCTTCATCTCTTCAGCGATTGTTCTCAGACGTTTGTCGGCTGTCCAGATAAAGCATCGTTCGACAAGGCAGGAGGCGAGGAGGTGGACATCAATCAAGCCAACGCCACGACCGTTGAGGCGGTGGCGTTCAATGAAGAACAGAATTTCGTCGTCGTCAGCTTTCTGAACGTTGGGGAGCGAATGAATAAGGGCGATGATTTCTTTTCTGTTCTTCAGGTTGCCACAAGCAACTTCGCCAATCACGAATGGGTGAGTACAAACCTGCTCCGCATCCAGTAAGGATGCGAGGCGTGTACTTGGCTTGCGAAAGTGATCAATCCACACTGAAGAATCCACAAGGATCACTTTGGTGGTCTCCTTCGTGGGACACGTTGTGCCTGCGGTTCCGTTCCGCCCAGCACCGCAAGGCGCTGAGCACTGCGGCGTGAGATAAGAGCTTCTAATCCCATTCGAACCAGTGCAGTTTTTTCTCGCACTCCCGTCAGTCGCGATGCTCGCTTGAGGATTCCGTCATCTATGTTTAGTGTTGTTCTCATGCATACCAATATGGCATATACTGATGCTTGTGTCAAGCAGCCAACGATTGCCCTGAGCGGCGGCGCTATTGCGACGTACGCTCCAGGGCCTGTTCCTTCGAGTATGTCCATAATGCCCGGTCGAAGACTCTCATTGCGACTTGATGCTCAGCGATAACAAGAGGCGGCAATACTATGGAAGCCAAGGCATTGAATTGGATCACCAACAATACGACAATGCCAATGAGGGACCAGATTGTGGCTCCGATTATGCGCCCAAGATAGGCCCGTGTAGCGGGTTTCTCTGTGAAGAGAGTACGTTCCTCTTCTGGATCATCTGCTTCTATTTCGGGCGAGGTTGAGATGACGCTTGCGATCTTGGGTTCCGGTTTCGTTTTCTCTGGAACAATGATCTCGCCTTGGCATGACGGGCATTCAACCGTCTGACCGCAAACGGAATCATCTGTTTCGATATTCTGTTGACAGTGTGGACATGTGAATTTGATGTCTGCCATGTGTCATTCTCCTTTTCTTAAGCCCGTCCACAATGAGGCTAAAAATGCGGAGCATTGTTGAGCCTCAATTGCTTGGTTAGAGTATCCTTTACGTTCCCAATTGATTCCTCGTACGCTTGTATTGCCTGAGCCTTATAAAGAAGAGCACCAAGCCGACAGTGACCACACAGATGGTGATGATTGCAGGCCAGAAGGCTGCATTTCTTGTGGCTCTGTTAAGCCACCACTGCACAAAGATATTGGGTTCCTCTCCCTCCGGCCACACAACGTCGGCAAGAGCAGCGGAACGGAGAAAGCACAGCCAGGCAAGAGTCACGACTGCAAGCTGACAGGATCGGGCTTTCTTCTTCATATCATCTCTGCTCTAACGATCAGGTTGACAACTCGTCTGGAGACGCGCTCGGCGCGGATTCAGACGATACCTGTCCAACCTTTGTTCGACCTACGTCGTTTCGATTTCCCAGAACTGAACAGGAGAGGCGATTGTGATGTCTCCCACTTTCTCCAGGTCAAGCAGGTCTTTGTCTCCAGTAATGATGCATTCACAATTTCCGGATAATGCTGTGGCGATGATGTTGTCATCATCTGGATCTCGTGACACGGGAGAGGGAAGGGTCTGAGTGGCGACAATGGAACAACGTGACTTCAGCAGGCGGACAGCAGCATTAGCTTCTTGGGTTGTGAACTTAAATTTGCCGGCGAGCTTGTCTTTCAATTCGTCGAGAATGAACTTTGAGAGAACGACATCGTGATTAAGCACGCAGTGCTCAAGAAGCTCGTTGCACACGCCGTGAGCGATGAACGCGGCAATGAGAACATTGGTGTCTATGACTAGCCTCATGACACGCGGTCAAATACATCTTGATCAGTATAGATTCCCCTTGCGGAAGCTTTGCTCACCATCGACTTACGCATAGATCGAAATCTACGAATGAACAAATAGTCGCGAAGAGACTCTCGCACGATATCGCTTCTGGAGACACCCTCTGCCCTCGACAATTTCTCGAGTTCTGATTTCATTTTCTCAGGGACGCTTATTGTTATTGTACTTCTCATGTTACACTCCTCCTTAGGCTGTAATAGAATATATTACAGGTGTAATGAAGTCAATGTGTTTCTTTGGTCGAACGTTCTCGGATGAGCTTCTCAGGGAACCGCGCTTCGCGCGGATTCCTGAGTAACTGCTCCATCCGATTGTTCGGCTTCCCAGTGTTCTACAAATAGCGGATCAATCTCATGTGTTTGGCATGTCTCCAGCACTGCCATGAGACTGCTGTGGGGGGCGTTTGTGTTCGCAGTGATTACGACTCTGGCCCTGTCGCTTCCTGCCAGGGAAGCGAGATGGTCGAGCAATGCTGACATGGTTGCAGAGGAGGATTCAATCTGTGCGCCTTCCGGTAGGAGGCGCACGTTGACTCCCGCGTTAGTCGTGATCGCAGTGATGGAATTCGACCCGGCGAAGTGGCCATGCCACTTCCATTCATTCCCCCATGTGTGGAATGTCGGATAGAGCACAGCGGATGCCGCCGCTTGCGCGCGGCTGGTGTGGATCTCCCAGACACCGGAGGCACGGAAGATGTCAGCGATGTGCGCAAGGCGCCAGAGAGGAACGTTCGCATCTGCACAGATCGTGAGCGGAAAGGAACCGTGTCTACGGTATTTCGCCATGGCGAGGTCACGCAACTGTCTGTCGGTCGTGGGCGCGCCGTTGGCTTCGATTGTGCCGTCAGCACGGAGAAACACCTCCTGTGGTGTCGGGCGCGCCGAGCACCCGACAATGAAGACGAGGATTACTGTTGCGATTGAGTATTTCATCTTCTCATGCCCAACCATTTATTGCGTTAATTATTGTGTATAATATCGGATATTGAACGCTTGTACATGCAACATCGTGAAGCTGTGATATGATGCTTCAGCAATCATGCCGCAAAGCTTTGGTTTCCAAATTCAGTATAGAGGAATGCGAAATGCAAAGTCAATCTCCCTCGCGCAAGTTTCGGGAATCGGCTCAACTCAACCGTTATTGCGACGTCGCCTCAGGAGCCGGAACAAGTCATCAAAACCAGCGGATGGCTATTGCTTGCCAGTTAGCGGGTAATAGAAGGATGTCAGCTCTGAAGCGCTTTCCGCGCAGGGCCTGTCGCAAGCTGTCGCGTTTCGCTCGAATCTCACTGAATCGTATCGGCTGAGCTGGTCAGTTACCGGCAAAATACAATGAAATATGCGGGTGCTTAGGGTATAATCTGCTGCGATGAACATCTCAGTTATAACATTAACGCACAACAAGCTGCCGGTTACGAAGCGATGTTTGCCCAGCTTGCTGGGGACAGAACATAAGTCGTGGGAGCTGGTGGTTGTCGATAACGGTTCCTCTGATGGTACTGTCGATTGGCTTCGTGATTTCAGGGATTCTGCGAACGTTCCCGTCACACTCATCCAGAACAGTGACAACATCGGCTGTTCAACGGCGAGGAATCAGGGGATCGACATGGCGCGGGGCGGTCAACTTGTGTTTGTCGACAACGATGTCGCGTTAAGGAGTCGGCATTGGTTGACTCGTATGTGCTCGGAACTGGAGCGCGACCCGAAGATTGCCGCCGTCTGTCCAAAACTCGTCTATCCCCTGCCCCCGCACAACATCCAATGTGCCGGCGCTGCGGTCTCGCCGCAGGGTCGTGTTGAGTTCATGGGGCGCGGGGAAACGCGCGATGATGAACGGTTCAACAATGCGCGCGAAATTCAATGTTTGATCAGCGCCTGTTGCATGTTCAGGAAGAGCGTGTTGGACGAGGTGGGGGGATTCGACGAGGCTTTTCACCCGGTGGAGTTCGAGGATATTGATCTCTGTTACCGCGCGAGGAGTGCGGGTTATAAGATCACTTACATACCGACAATCGAGATGTACCACTTTGAGAGCGTAACAACTGCAGGGACGCCCACGGTGCCCAACACGGCCCTGATCATCAAGCACGGCATGTTGTTCAAAACCAGGTGGCACCACATGTTCGAGAAGGAGAACGGACCACCCCACAAAGAAACGGCCTGGAAGCAGCTGCCACCAACCGATCTTGACAAGGTCGGCGACTTGCCTGTGGTCGATTAAACATCGGAATGTCGGAATCACGAAATCCGGCCGAGGCAAGTTCCTTCCCATTATACTCAGCTGAACTTGGGCCAGGGTGCGTTCAGATTCTGTGCTTTCTTCCTGTTTAATGATACCGGCAATGCTCCTGTATGGTTGCCATTATCAGCCTGAGCCCGGTGAGCATTGACGCTGCCTGCAGTGGCGAAGACGATGCCCTTCTTCTCGCGGGCCATCTCGAAATCACGCAGACATTCGCCAACAATCTGCACCTCTTCGTTGCGGCTGAAAACTAAAGGCGCCAGTTGTCCATGAATCACAGCATTTGGCAATTGCTCACGAATCTCTGTTACGCTCAATGAAGGACCTAGGTTGGCTGAATTGAGGCCAAGCTCGTTCAATGCGGGCATGTGATGTCCCATCGCAGAATCCGAATGCTGACCGCGCAGATCGCAGGAATCGGGCGAGAAAGTTTCGAACACTCCCTTGAGGACAGGATACGCGAACTGCCGATACATCTCGACATTCAAATTGCAGCAATTGTCATCGCACCAATACCAGCCACGTGCCAGTAGCCGTTCTTTCTGCTCGGCGCACATCAGACAGACCAGGCAGAAGCCGCCTTCATCAGTATTCTTGACTGGTTGGAGACGCCAGGCCCACTGTCGGCCATGTTCTGCACTCAACGCATCGCCGATCTGCTGACATCCGTGACCCGTAAGTGTTTCGAGCCGGAATCCCTGGCAACAGCGGGTAAAGAATCGCAACTTATTGCAGCAAAAGAATGCATCGAATTTCATTACAGGGAGCCTCTACGGGTAGAAAATCTTGCCCGCCACGCGGGAATGTCAGCCGGCCATTTCCAGCGCCAATTCCTGAAAGCTTTCAACACCTCCCCTATCGAACACCAGCAACGGCTGCGGATCAGCGCCGCCTGCAATCTGCTGCGAAGCACAGCGCTGCTTTGCAGTGAGATCGCCGAACAGTTGGGTTTCAGTGATGTCTTCTACTTTTCCAAGACTTTTAAGCGGCGTGTCGGCGTTTCCCCATTGGGGTACAGGAAGAAATGACAGAGTTACTGGTTATTCGTTATTTGTTATTCGCACTTGCGAGAGCAGGTGTTATCATGGCCCCAGTGCCGGTTAATAAACATAGGCTTAGGCTCCTGTTAAGAAAGGGTGAAGGATGACAGAAGAAAGAGTTGAAGATCGATTGAAGAAAATGGTGGTTGAACGGCTTTTCATGCGAATAGCCCCGGAAGAGATCGATGAGACCCGGTCGCTGGTCGATGAGTATGGAGTCGATTCGGTCAGTCTCCTGGAAATGGTCGTAGGCATTGAAGAAGAATTCGGTGTTGCGATCGCGGACGAGGAGTTCAAGCTCTCCCTGTTTGAGACCATCTCGTCCCTGGCCGATTTCGTAAAATCAAAGATGGAAGCTTAGCCCCCCCCCCAGCACCAATGCCTGAAGACCAAATAGCGATCAGCAGCGGTGGCTGCGAGCTGTACGGTATGCTCCACAGGCCATCCGGCTCTTCGAGGGGTGGAATAGTATTTGCCAACCCCATTTTCGAAGAACATAAATCATCGCAGAGAGTCATGGTCAACATGGCTCGTATCCTCTGCGACAATGGGTTCACCGTGCTTCGGTTCGATTACCGTGGTTGCGGGGACAGTCCGGGCAGCCAGAAAGACTTCTCAATACCGGACTGGCTTGCGGATATCAGGTCAGCCATTGAGTTCGTTCAGGGCACAGTTCCAGGTCCGATCGGTCTTCTCGGTTTGAGGATCGGTGCATCACTCGCGTTGGCAGCATCGGTGGAAGTGGTCTACCGTGTGTTATGGGAGCCGGTGATCAGCGGATCCGACTTCATTGAACAGGAGCTGCGCCGCAAATTGATGAAGGAAATGATGACCTTCGGGAAAAGTCGCACATCACGGGCGGAATTGATCGCGGAATTGAAAAGCGGCAGAACGATCGATTTGGCCGGCTATCCGCTCACGCCGTCTCTTTACCACGATATATGCAATATGGACCTGCTCAAACATGCCGATACGAATAGCTCCTGCTTACTGGTGAACATCACGCACCGGCAGAAGGAAACGAAGGAAATGACTCAGCTACATGATGCGAAACCTTCGCTGGAACTAAAGGTTGTAACAGAGCAGCCGTTCTGGAATCTCATCGGGCTGGCGGATCGCCCCGGATTACTTGACGTAACAGGAAAGTGGATTGATGGAAAAACCGGTATCATTCGAGAATAATGGCGCAACATTGCGCGGCATAATGCACGAACCTGCCGAAAACGCAAGTGGGGGGGGTGTTGTATTTCTCCACGGCTGGTCCGGTTGCCGACTGGGCCCGCACAGGATGTTTGTCAAAATGGCTCGCAGGCTGTCTGGCGCCGGTTGCCACTGTCTGCGGTTCGATTTTCGTGGCCGCGGCGAGAGCGACGGCGCGACTTCAGACGCCGGGATCAGAACCATGATCTCTGACGCTGTTGCCGCACGGGCATTCATGCGCCGGTACGTGGAGAAAACGTTGTTTCTTGGCATCTGTTCGGGCGGCAAAGTTGCGGTCGGAGCGGCAGCAGAGGATGCTGAATCGGACGACCTTGTTTTATGGTCGGCCGAACCCATGGGACAGCTGCGTGATTCAGGCACAGATTCCAGGAAGACCCGGCATGCGCTGAAAAACTATGTCGGCAAACTCCTCAGCGCAAAGACCTGGAAGAAGATCTTCACCGGCAAGGTGAATAAAAGCATGGTCAGCAAGGCTCTGTTCGATCATGAACGGCCGTCTGAAGAAGAACTCCGGGATGAAGCGAAGATCCTAGCGAAGTTCTGTTCGCACAAGGGCAGGATACTCTTCATCTACGGGGGCAATGATCCCGCAACGAAGTGTGCGGCAGAGAATTATGCTGCATTCTACGGTAAATCGGGAATAGCCAACAGCTTCCACAAGATCGAGGGAGCGAACCACAGTTTCTATTCACTCGAATGGGAGCATGAGGTGATGGAGCTTACCGCCGACTGGGTCGGGAAGGTCTGAGACCTTACAGATCGACCATCAAGAAGGCTCGTGATTGCGTCAAAGAATTTCTCTGTCGAGCATGGCTTGGCGAGTGCGACGAGATTTGTTAACGGCACACCTTTCTCGGCAAGGAGTGATTCCACGCTGGAAATGTCCACGACGGCGCTGTAGACGAGCACGGCAGTACGTTTCTCCCCAATCTTGCTCAGGAAGTTGATGCCATCCATCCTCGGCATTACAACATCGGTAATGATCAGGTCGTAGACAGGATTGGCTCTTACCTTGACCAGGCCGGTGTGGCCGTTGCATGCCGTATCGACAGAAAAGCCTTTCTTTCTAAGCAAACGCGTGAGGGGTTCAAGTACAATGGCATCGTCCTCAACGAATAGAATACGCCTGACTGGCCCGTCAGTTACACCGTCGGCATTCATGCGCATGGATCGCTCTTCTCGTTATACCGCTCATATTCTTCGAGCAGTGATTCGACCGTGGCATAAAACTCTTTAATTGGACAGGGCTTGCCGATAATTGCCGGATCCTTTTTCGAGGTGATGAGGCCGTCCTGTTCCAGTACGAATTGTATTTTGTCGGCAACAATCGTCGCGCTGTGGATCAGTTTTGGCACCCTGATCTTGGTATGAATACGCTTCAGGAGTTCAATGCCGTCCATTTCAGGCATATTGAGATCGGTGATGATCAAGCCATACTCGACGCCTGCTTCAATAAGGGCAAGAGCTTCTTTGCCGTTGGCGGCTTCGTGGACTTCATGACCGGCCTTCTCGAGCCACCGCTTGAGAACTCGACGGACGGCCTCTTCATCATCCACTATGAGGATTGTATATTTCCTGGCGCGTTGTTCAACGGCATCATTCATTGCCTGATCCTCTGATATTTCCGACCACATTGTGCTTTCCCTAATGTTAAAGCAAGGAAAGTTTTGTGCTTTGGAGGGAGAGAACAGAAGAACGCACAATGTCAAACACTGACTCGACAGCCTGCACGTTCCCAACCCCCAACACGGCTGCTATTGAGGACCTGAACGAAGAAGCGCAGGAACCCACCATGAGTCGTAACACTAAAGAGGCAAAGGGATGTTATGGAACAAGCGGACCGTCCCCCCCCCCTGATCTCGTCCTAGCATTTGCTGTGAGTGAGAATTCAGAGTGGTTCGGCTTTTCCGGTCAAGTATATCGGCCGACATGATCCCTATGCCCCGCACCGCTCACACCTGACCCTCAGAAAGCAGGGCGACTTGATAACCGCCATCATCAACCGCAAAGAAGTATTGAGATTCCGGGATAATGCACCGATCGATGTGGGCCGTGTCGGTATAGGCGGCCATCACACGAGGATCAATTTCAGCGATATCGAGATAGTCGAGCTTCCCAGGAAACAGTAAGATGATGCAATGAAGTCGGCGAAGATACTGTTCGTTAACCATACAGGAAAGCTCGGTGGCGCCGAAAACGGGCTCCTCGATATTATGAAGCACCTTGACCGCTCAAGGTTTACGCCCCTGGTCGCCATTCCTGCGGACGGTCCCCTTGCCCAGAAACTCCAGGGGCTGGATGTGGAGACCAGGATCGTACCCATGATCCGATTCACACGAACAATGAATCCCCTCACGCTTCTTTCGTATTGGCGCGTTCTACTGGCCGTTAGATCCAACCTTGCCGATCTCATCAGGAACGAAGAGATAGCACTGGTCCATTCGAACAGCAACATCGCACACATCTACGCCGGCGCAGTGGCAGCGAAATGCAACATTCCTTCAATCTGGCATAGCAGGGATCTGGTGGAGCTTGGGATACTGGGTGAGCGGCTCTGCCGATCGGCAACGATCATCATTGCGATCTCCAATGCAGTTGCCAAACATCTCGAAAGATATGGCGCACGAAACAAGATAAGGACCATCCATAATGGAATTGATCTCGCCCATTTTGTACCCGGCAATTCCACTAGTAATGCGAGGAAGAAGCTGGGACTGGATGCAAACAGGAAACTGGTCGTCATGATCGGCCAACTTGCGCCCTGGAAGAAGCACGCGCTTTTCATTGAAGCCTGTGCGCAGCTCGTTAAGGATCACGGCAACCTGCATTGTCTTATTGTCGGGTCAGATCTTTTTGATGATCATCCGCGATATCGTGCATCGCTGGAAGCACTCGTTCATAATCGTGGTCTGTCGGACAGACTGAGCTTCCTGGGACAGCGTGACGATGTCGTTGAGATTCTTAAAGCTGCATACGTTCTTGTACATCCGGCATCGCGCGAACCGTTTGGTCGTGTCGTGGCTGAGGCCATGGCAATGAAGCTGCCTGTTGTCGCAGCCAATGCCGCCGGTCCTTCGGAGATAATAGAAAACGAGGTGAGCGGACTCCTGGCAGAACCGGACAGCCCTGTTGCTATTGCAAGGGCTGTAGAGCGGCTCCTCTCTGACCTGGAGCTGGCGGAACGCATTGGATGCATTGCGCGGGAGCGTATCGAGGCTTCGTTCAGCCTGGAGAGATGCGTGGAACAGATCAGCGAAGAATACGACAAATTGCTCAGGGGAATGCAATGAAGATCGCGATCAATGGCATGCTCCTGAACCGTCATTTCTGCGGCGTGGAGATAAGTATTTACGATCTGGCAAATGCATTGGCGTATTCCGGCAATGAAGAGTATGTGTTTTACGTTCCGACCAGGTTCCGGGCACAAATACCCAAGCGCGAACACTTCCGCACAGTGCAAACACTGGTACCTGCGCATCTGCGGCCACTTCGCATATTATGGGAACACATGATCCTGCCCGGCAGGCTCAAGCGTGACCGGGTGGACGTGCTGCATGCGCCCGGCTACATTGCACCCATCAAGACGTCAGTACCGGTTGTCCTGACAGTCTACGACATCATTGCCTTGCTCCGTCCTGAATTATGCAAGCCCAGCAATAGACTCTACTATGGTTTGATGTTGCAGCGCTCGGTGAAGCGTGCCGACCACATAGTGGTGCCTTCGATTTCGACCAGGAATGACCTGGTGAAACATCTCAACGCTGGCGAGAAGAAGATCAGCGTTGTCAATCTCGGCATCAAGAACCGGTTCAGCATCCTGCACAATGCCGAAAAGTTGACGGCCGCTCGGAACAAGTACGGACTGACCGGGAAGATCATCCTCTGCGTGAGCAGACACGAGCCCAAAAAGAATCTTGTTCGGCTTGTTGAAGCTTATCATTCGTTAAAGAAGAATGTGGCGATCCCGCACCAACTTGTTCTTGCCGGTGAAAAGGATTGGGGGCATCAGGATGTTGCCGACAAGACCCGGGAACTCGGACTTGAGAAGGAAGTTGTGTTCACCGGGTTCGTACCACCCGAGGACTTGCTGTGCCTTTACAATATAGCGAACCTCTTTGTCTTTCCGTCGCTGGCGGAAGGATTCGGCCTGCCACCACTCGAGGCAATGGCCTGTGGTACACCCGTGATTTGCTCGAACGTGGGATCGCTGGCCGAGATAGCAGGCACCGCAGCCGTTCTGGTCGATCCGATGGATGTGAATGACATTGCCCGGGCGATCAAGGATGTCCTGGAGCAGGCACCGCTAAGGAGTAGCTTGATCGACGAAGGATTCAAGCAGGCACGTCGCTTCTCCTGGCAACGGGCCGTTGGCGAGATGGAGAAGATCTATCGGGAAACAGCTGAACATAGCACTCGCAACTGCTAGAGCGATTGAAGAAATACTGTAGCCGGAGAAGCGTGGCGAATGCGACAGGGACAAGGAAGGCGAAGCAGTAATAGTTGAACTATTGCGATGGAGCCTGACGCTGTAACTGTTGCATGCAGTAGCACAAACGACTACAGAATCTGTAAAACTGCTCTAGCCAGGAAGAAGCTCATCACAGATCTGCAAGGGGAGAAAGATGGGGTAGATTCGCAGAAAGCTGCGCTCCTGCGCCCAATCTCTTCTCAGTGATCCGTGCTGAATTCGCTCTTCTGTATGCTATGCTGGTGAAATCAGGTAATATCTTCATTTCTTCTACATAGTTATGGCAGAATGAATAGAAGATGAAGATTGCATACATATTGGCGCAATTCCCCTCGATTTCAGAAACATTCATACAACGGGAGATAACGGCGCTAAAGAATGAGGGCTTTGCCGTCACGATCTTTGCGTTACGTCGGCCCGATGGCGAGATCACTCATCCGGGCAGTGCCGAACTTGTTGGATCGACGGAGTATCGCCCCGCCCTGTTCTCTGCAGCGATGTTTATGAGCAACATCTACTGGTGGTGGGCGGCTCCTGTAGAATGCCTGGCGATGCTAGGGCGTGTGATGGCCGGCAACTGGCGCCGTCCGATCGTGATGTTGAAGACCTTGTTGAACTTTCCAGCGGCCCTCTACTTTGCACGTATAGCCAAGAAGCATGACGCGAGACATGTGCATGCGCATTTCGCATTCATCCCGGCAGATATAGCAATGATCGTGGCAGAGATGTTAGAGGTAAATTACAGCATCAGCGCTCATGCCTGGGATATATATACGCAGAATGCAGCAGCGTTATCGGGCAAGATCAAGAACTCGGCATTTGTTGCGACCTGTACTGAGCACGGGCGTTCACGACTGGTGGACATGCTCCCACACATTCCTGAAGGGCGCATCGTAACCGTTCGGCATGGCCTGGATATGTCCAAATTCCGACCGGACGATCCTGAGCATTGCACAATCCTTGCCGTTGGCCGCCTGGTAGAGAAAAAAGGATTCAGGTATCTCGTTGAAGCATGTCAGATCCTTAAGCAGGAACGACGTCGCTTCAAGTGCCTTATTGCCGGCGATGGCCCGATGAAAGAACTGCTCAACGACATGATCGCGGGGTATGACCTGGATGATTTCGTATCGCTCGAGGGAGCAATGAGCGAAGAGCAACTCGCTGAGTTGTATGAAAGGGCAACGGTATTGGTCGTTCCTTCGATCGTAACGGCCAACGGTGACATGGATGGGCTTCCCAATGTGATACTGGAAGCGCTGGCCATGAAGGTGCCGGTAGTTGCCAGCGCCATTTCCGCCATACCGGAATTGATAATCAACGGAGAAACGGGCTTCCTGGCGCCCCAGGGCAGCCAGAAAGCTATGGCCAAGAGAATCGCGATGCTACTTGATGATCCAGACCTGCGCAGAAGAATCGGCGAGAATGGCAGGACAAAAGTCGAGTCTGATTACGATATATCTATGAATGTTAAAGAACTAATCAAGCTCTTCAAACTCTATGGTAAAGGTTGGAACTACAAGCATGACCAGTAACCACAGCTCCTCAGTCGGCGAGAAGATCGTCAGGGCCAGTTTCGTGGTGGCGATCGCACACTTCGTTTTCAAGCTGCTGGGTGTAGTACAGACAATCTTTGCCGCGCGCCACCTGGACGGCAAGGTTTACGACACCGTCTACGGGTTCGCATTTGAGGGCTGCATCCTGACACTCTTTCTGATCGGTGAAGAATCAATTGGCCCTTCTTTTCTGCCTGTATTCATGAAAGAAAAGGATGCAAACGGCGAAAAGGCTGCGTGGCAGTTCGGAAATGTGATTCTCACAATTCAACTGATGATCCTTCTAAGTGTTGTGACACTCACCATGCTCTTTCCTGATGCTGTCATCAGGTTCATCACCGCCTGGAATCAGACCAGAACACCGGAGAAATACGGCATCGCCAGGCATGCCCTCTTCTGGCTGGCGCCGTCACTGATCGGACTGTCATTGGCGTCAACAACCTATATGCTCCTCAATGGCTACAGACGATTCTTTCTCGCTGCATTCGGTGACGCCTCGTGGCGAATATGCGTGCTTGCCGCCTTGTTCGTCGGGATGGGCGTCATGGGCATGGATTACATGGCCATTGTTTTTGGCCTGGTGGTCGGAAGTATCGCAAAACTGGCAACCCACTTGTTCGGCTTGCTGCGCAAATTCAGATTATTCCGATTATCCCTGCGCATAAATAATCCCGCCGTGCGACGCATGATGGCATTGATTCTTCCGCTGCTTATCGGGATTATCTTCGCCAAGGTCCGCGATGTCGTCAACAACGTCTACGTATTGAGCACGCTCGATACTGATGGCTTGATCAAGGCCAACTCTGTGGGGAAGAAACTCCACCAGACAGTCGGATGGATGATTCCCTATGCAATCTCAATCGCTATGTTCCCCTTCTTCTGTGAACTGGTCGACAAGAATGACAAGATAACTTTCAGCAAAGTAATTTCACGCTCATCACGAATGCTGCTATCTGTTTTCATCCCGCTTGCTTTGGTCTGTGTAGTTGTGAGTAACCCGCTCTGCTTCCTCATGCAAGGCGGGAGATTCACAGTGCAGGAAGCGGGTTGGACGGAAATCTCAATGGCCTGCTACGTCCTGGTCCTGCCCGCATTCGCACTGGAGTTCTTCCTCATGCAGGCATTCTTTGCCAACAGGCGCATGGTTTCTGTCACGGTTGTCGGAGTTGTCTTCTCTGCTCTCTCAATTGCGATCAGCTTCCTGGGCATCATAGTGTTCGGTGCAACCGATGCCGCTGCGCTGGCTGTGATTGCATTGGGTTTCACCATCAGCAGAATGCTTAAATCAATCACGCTCGTCTTCCTTCTCAAGAAGGACCTCGATTTCTTCCCGATTGTCGAAACACTGATATTCATAGGCAAAGCACTCATTGTCGGCCTGGCCGCGGCGGGTGGTTGCTATCTCTTTATCCAGGCTTGCGACATGAAACTGGCCGAGCCCATGGCGAAAACAGCCCTTCTGTTGAAGCTAGCGGGAAGCGGGATCATTGCATCCCTGCTCTTCCTGGTCCTCACAAAGATCCTAAAGCTCAACGAGCCATTTGAAATGTTCAACTGGGCATTGAGCAAGTTGCGGCGCAGGAGAGGCGCTCAGGATGCCCGCTAAAGTCCTTCAAATCCTCGAAGCCACCACGGGTGGCACGCGCCGACACCTCATGGATGTCGTCATGGGGCTGAATCGAGGCATATTCAATGTCACCGTTCTATGTTCAACATTGCGGAACAACGCATTCATTGAAGACGTTGCGAAGATGCGAAACAAAGGTATTAAAGTCGAAATCGTCGAAATGAAACGCAGCATCAGTCCGTTGTCGGACCTCTCCGCTTTTTTCAAGATCCGTAGTTTCATCAAGAAGGGAAACTTCCAGATCGTGCATACGCACAGTTCCAAGGCTGGCTTCCTCGGCAGGCTTGCAGCCAGATCCGCCGATGTTCCCTGCCTGTTACATACACCACACGGATTCCCCTTCGAAATGGACGTGCCAAATATGGCGCGACGATTTTATCGTTCTCTTGAGCGTTACGCCGCACGATTCACAGATTGCATGATCTGCGTCTGTCCGCATGAGAAGAGCGTGGCTCTGCACGAACTCCAGATCCCGAAACATTCCATTGCGGTGATTGAGAACGGAATCGAACCGGAGCGGATCGCCACATCACCTGGCGATTCACATTTGCTTCGGGTCGAGCTGGGCATAGGGCGGGACGCTGTTATTGTCGGTGCGATAGGAAGATTCACGCAGCAGAAAGGACACGCGGATCTCATCAGGGCGGCAAGAGCGGTTGTTGACGAAATGCCAGAAACCCAGTTCCTCATCGTTGGTGATGGTGAATTGGGACAGTACCTCAAGGCAATGATCGACAGACTGACGCTAGGCGGAAACGTGCGCGTCCTTGAAGCACGGGAAGGCGTTGGTGTGCTTTATTCCCTTTTCGATATCCTCGTTCTGCCCTCGCATTGGGAGGGGCTCCCTTACGTTCTGCTCGAGGCAATGGCTGCGGCTAAACCCATTGTTGCTACCGATGTGGGCGGCATCCCAGATGTCATAACGGATATGGAATCCGGCATGCTTGTACCAGTAGGCAATAAAAAGGCTCTCGCAGATGCAATAACAATGCTCGCCGGGGATAGTGAATTACAAGAGAGACTCGGGAAATGCGCGAGGGAGCGTATAGAGAAGTCATACAGGTTAAGCAATATGATCGAGAGTCTCGAAAGTTTGTACGCGACGAGCTTGAATTCTACGCGGAGCACCGGGTAAAATCATGAATATGAAGAGATTATAGCCGTCCGGGAAACCGGACAGCAGTTAATCGTTATTGGTTAATAGTGAATGGATTACGGAGATCAACCACCTGCATCGATTTGAAATCAAGAGAAGTGCTAACGTAGTATAT
>JAUXFM010000155.1 GCA_030622955.1 Lentisphaerales bacterium | reverse complement strand
GAAGACTCGGTCCAGTCTGAGCCTTCACACGTTCGGCCTTTCCGGCGCACACCCGCACCCCTCGACAAGCTCGGGGCCTCCGGCTGAAACAGAAGTTCTTCTGTTCCCTTGGCCGACCCTCACGGGCCTGGGCGGTGAGTGGAATCAAAAGTGGTGGGTGATGCTGGGTGCCGCTTCGCAAAGAGAAATAAGGAACGCCGGACAGGTCAAGCAGCTTCACGATCCGACTGCTTGTTTAGTAGCAGGGGAACCCCCATGACCCGGTTCCCCTGGGCCGCAAACTTCAAGCTTCCGGCCCTTCGACAAGCTCAGTGTCCTCAGCATCAAGCATGCGGCCAACCCTTCCCCCATAGCCGGCACGAAAAATGCAAAAGCAGTTTTTACGCGCCAGCCCCATTTTCGCGCTCGCTACGCATCGCGCCGGGAATCGGTCATCGAGGATCCTCGAGAATCGACGAACTCGGCATGACGCAAGTCGTCATGACATCCGGGGAAACGAACGGGGCGAAACACAAAACGGAGCGACCTCCCGGGGAACATAAGGCTCGTTATCCCTGACGCAGTTCTGGAACAGGTTTGCGTGTGACCGTAGGGAACGAACGGATAACGCGCCTTATGTTTCAGCGGAGCTTTCCTTATCGGGGGCGACCGAAGGGAGCGGGGGAGAATCAATCGATGGCAACAGCCTGATAGATAGCAGGGCGGTAACGCGGAGCCGGAACCGGCTTGCCTTCGGCTTTGGCCGCTTCAAGCCATGCGTCTTTCGCAATCTCGACCTCATGCAGAGCATCATCAGGGGTTTTACCGAAAGCGGAACAGGGTTCCAGATCAGGAATGTCCGCGATATAGCCTTCGTCCTCATCGCTATAGAAAATGTTGATATGATAATCTCGCATCGTCAGTCCTCCATAGTTAAATCATAGCGTTCAATCAGCTTCAAAAACTGCCGTATCTGATACGGCTTCGCCTGTCCGTTCACCTCCTGCAAGTTGACCGGTTCATCAACATCAGGATGGATACAGATATGATGGCTTCCCTTGATCCTCGCGACTGTGAATCCGAACGCGCCGACCAAAGTGAGCATATCTGCAAACCGGACATTCCTGGATCCTGAAAGCAGTTTTCGGAGAAACCTCTTTTTATTCATTGAGCGCCCTTGGCCTGAGCCAGCAAAGCATCGACTACATCGAGAATCTTCCTCTGTTGGCTTCGAGGCATGCCCGAGATTACCTTGAACCGTTCTCTTGCTTTACCAATCGGACCGGTTCGCCGAGAAGCGAGTTCCGGGAATAGGTCCGCAATCGTCACACCCAGAGTCTTTGACAATGCTTCAATCTGTTCTGGTCGCAATGCCACATTGCGACGTTCCCAGTCCGCATATGAAGGTTGAGAAATGCCTAGTTGTTCGGCAACTTGAGTCTGGGACAAGCCTGCGGCCAGTCGAAGATCTCGTAGCCGTCTTGCGAAGTCCGATCTATTCGATTTCGTTGGTCTCCCTGCTTTCATGCCACCATCGTAGATCATGAAAACGGAATTTATAGATTTAGCTTGCATGAGTATAGGTATATCCTATGTCTTGTGTGCAGTCAAAAAGATAATCATCCTTCTTGACGAGTTTTAGAGAAGAAGGCCGGAAGCGCAAATCCGCGAAGATCAAACGCAACCGGCCAAAAAACACGAGCCGAGGCTCATGGTGCAGGTAACGTACCACACGCAGGGTCTCGGTTCCAGGAATTAAGGGGTCAGCCCTTAGAATAAAGAATAGGGATTGACTGGGAGCGTGGTGGTTGCTATGTTGCTGAGGCATGGTCAGAGAGCTTAGAATTGAATATGCTGGTGCGATCTACCATGGGAAGCTCGTGGCAAGAACTGAAAAGGATCTGGGTGTCTTGCAGAGGAACTCGACGTGAAAAGCTTATTCTTTATTCTAAGGGCTGACCCTCGGCCCTGTGGCTGAGATAACTGAAAAGGGACTTGATTGAGAGAGTTCAGTACGGCAAATGACGATGTTTTTCGATTGTTGGACAGACCGAAACAGTGGACTATCTCGCCTGTACACTAGTATATTGGGTGGACTCGTTTAATGGGGGGCTGGAAGGTCACTTCCCTGCTTCACTATAGATCCTATAGTGAAGAAAGAAATGGATTAGATTTCCGTTCCCGCCCAATCGTCGACTCGGGGCCGTGGCCGGGGAAGATGCGGGTGTCGTCAGGGAGCGACATCAGGGCCTGTAATGACTTAGTGAAAACCTGCATATCGCCGCCGGGCAGATCTGTACGCCCTATGGAGCCGGCGAAGATGGTGTCACCTGTGAAAAGCACCTTTTGGGACTCGAAGTAGAAGCAGATTCCTCCAGGCGTATGGCCCGGTGCGCCGAGCACCTTGTAATCTAGTCCGCCGTCATTTCGCGTCTCGCCCGCAGCTACTTTGACAATATCTTTGATCCCGGTCATATCCGGCACTGAATAAAAGGGGGGGAACTCGTTGTGCTGCTCGCCAATCCATTCAAGATCCTTCTCATGTATGACAATGGGCGCAGGAGCTTTCTCGTACATCTGTCCGATAGCAGAGGTGTGGTCGGTATGACCATGTGTCAGCAGGTAAGTTGCGATTTTCAGCCCGAGCATGCTTACCTGTTCGAGTATCTGCTCGTGCGATGCGCCGGGATCGATTACGAGCGCTTTGTTATCAGTGCCCCAGGCGAGGAAGCAGTTGGCTTCAAAGGGGCCGACCGGAATTGTTTCAACGTTCATTCTTGATCTCAAGCCATTCGATAATAGTGTCCGCGACCTTCTTCTTTGCCATGAGCGGAAGTTCCTGCTCGTGACCATCCTTTGCCAGCATCAGAACGCGGTTGGTGTCCGATCCAAACCCGACACCAGGCTCCGTAATATTGTTCGCAACAATAAGATCCAGATCCTTCTCTTTAAGTTTGCGGGAGGCCTCCTGTCTCAAATCCTGGGATTCGGCGGCGAACCCGACAAAAATGCGGTTTTCTTTCCGGGGTGCGATCTGCTTGAGAATATCGGTTGTCCGCTCGATTTCAATAGTAGGTGTATTCATGTCCTTCTTCATCTTGTGTTCGCTGATGACCTTGGGGCGCCAGTCGGCAACAGCGGCTGCCATGACGAGTGAATCGCACCAATCGACCATGTCCTCAACGGCCTTGAGCATTTCTGCTGCCGTGTTTACTTCAATCAATTTTGCCTGTGTCGGTGGCTCGAGAGGACTGGGGCCGCTGATAAGCGCTACCTCATGGCCTCGCTCAACTGCAGCAAATGCGAGGGCATACCCCATCTTGCCAGTCGATCCGTTACTTATGTAACGCACTGGGTCCAGTGCCTCGCGTGTTGGGCCTGCTGTGACAATTACTTTCATAATTTTGCTGACATTGATGATATTATGCAAGCGGCGATCAGGCAACACCTTTTGGCCTGCAGGCCGTATTTTCCTATATTGTTGCGGTGCATGCATAAAACTGGAAGGCAGATGATTGATCGCTGTTAGGGCTATGATGATGTTGGAAATTGACAGAATCACTGTGTGTTATGCGCCGGTCGTTCTACTTGAGGATGTTTCGATCAAGATCGCTGAAGGTGAGATCGTTTTCTTGAGCAGAATGCGAATGGACCATCGCTACATGCAGATCGTGGATATGTCCTGAAAACGATCTTGTTACATAGGAAGGCAAGGTAGAGCAGCTGCGGAAGAATCCCAGGATCCGGGAAGCCTGCCTTGGGAGGGCGGAGGGATGCGCCTGAACCACCCTCATCCTTAAGCCTGCTATTTATTATCCACCGGATGCCATCCAGGCATTGATGAAATCGATAGCGGCCTTGGTGATGTCAGCTATGACTCCCCAGGTGTCCAGCCCGAACGCCACAAGATACGCTGCGATAACTGCGCGCAGATAGAACACGTCCGACTGGAAGAAGAGGTAGTAGATGTTGTAGCCGGGCACGAACAGGCACATAACCCCGAAGAAAACACCATCATCACGGACCGCCTTGGCGGTCATGAACAGGTGAAAGAAGGTCACACCCCAAGGGAGTATAGCCTTGAATTCCTTGATTTCGGCAGGGCCCATCATCTGGTCGCTGAACCGGATGAAGCACAATGCAATTGTCAGGAGTATGAAGATTGCAATGCCGATCATGCTCTGCGAAATTGAGCGTTTTGTGCGTTTCCTCGGGCGAACGGTAGCAATGATTCTGTTGGTCACTGCCACCTGCTCTTCTATGTCCACTTCTTCGTCGTTGGCTATAGGTTTTGCGATGCGGCCCGCTATCACCGGTCGTGGTTTGGCGCGTGGAATATTCGGACGCTCAATGGGGGCCCCGCATGCCCTGCATGCCATGGAGTCGGAGAGTGCGAATTCGGATATCGTGAGATCGGTGCCGCACTCGCTGCAAGTTATAGTGACATCTGCCATCGCATTCCCTCTAATGAAAGGCTATTAAATCCGGTCGTGAACAGCAAGACCTATGTGCATTGGCCCAAAACCAGCCTAAAGCTACTTTACGTTTGGGGTTGTGGCATTGCCGAAACTCCACGCTGGCAGCCGATTCCCTGGCCGGGCTCGCTGGTGTCCGCACTAGCGCGAGCTCGGCTAGGAAGACGAGCGTTGGCGCTGTGCAGTCGGGCTCAGCGAGCAGCACAACCTCAAGCGCCACTACTTATGTGCGAATATAGCCGTCCGGGAAACCGGACAGCAGTTAATCGTTATTGGTTAATAGTGAATGGATTACGGAGATCAACCACCTGCATCGATTTGAAATCAAGAGAAGTGCTAACGTAGTATATCAGGATGAAACCATT
>JAUXFM010000163.1 GCA_030622955.1 Lentisphaerales bacterium | reverse complement strand
CTGCGTTCCGGATGCAGCCAGCCGGGACGTGGCTTGCCATCGAGATGCCATTTGCCGGCGTAGCCGGTCATAAAGCCCTGTTCCTTAAGAACCTGGGCGAACGTTATCTCGTCTCGGTTTAATGGGATGTCGTTCTCGTATGCGCCATGTGAGTGGGGATACCGGCCTGTGACAAAACATCCGCGTGAAGGAGTGCAGACGGAGCTGTTAGTGAAGAACTGGTTGAATATGGCGCCTTCTTTTGCCAGCCGGTCGATATTGGGTGTTTCTCCCAAGTCCCCGCCATAAGCACCCAACGTCCAACAGCTCTGCTCGTCAGTATGAATAATCAGTAAATTGGTTCGATCCATTTCAATTCTCTACATACATATATTGATATCTGAGATCATCAGAATCTTAACTCTTATCATGGTATCAACTTGCCTTGCTGCGCTTAAAGGACCAATATGTGATATTGAAAACCAGAGAGTGATGAAATGCATAAACAAGTCTGGCATACGCGGTTTCATACTAACAGGCCATTGGCCGCTTTCCCATACCCCTTGCATGTGGCGGTAGATCTCGTCGATGAACCGTCTTACGGCAATCGCGGCAGTGACCGCCATGAACTGACGCGCTGCCTCTTCAAGTATTCGCTGCGCGGCGAAGGGCGCTTCGAAGATGCATCTGGCAGCTACGCTGTTCCTGCCGGCAGCGCCTTTCTCTGCGAAGTGGCGAATCCCCGTGTTCGATACTACTACCCGGAATCATCCATGGATCCATGGCGCTTCATATTCTTCGCATTCGAGAACGCCAACCAAATGGTAGAAGAACTTCTCTCGCACTTCGGTCCAATCTACCGGATTCCACGAAGAACGCCTATCATTCAGCAATTCATGCGCTACAGACATCATGCCGGAGAAGTGTTCGATCTGTCTACAGGTGAGGCTTCATCACTCGTAAGCGATCTGCTTGCGACCCTGGTAAGCGCTGCCACCCCCGACCCCAGGAGTACCGGGGGTGGCAAATTGATCAAACGTACCCGTAGGATCGTGAGTAACCATCTTGAGGCCCCGTTCGATACATCCGAGCTTGCATGCCGCCTGGGCATCTCACGGGAACATCTCTGCCGAGTATTCAAGTTGGAAACAGGGATGACACCACTGGCTTACATCGCCAACGAAAAGACTGCCCATGCAGCCCAGCTCTTGAAGCAAACGTCACTCAGTATCAAGGAAATAGCCGGCAGGTTGGGGCATGACAACAGCTCACATTTTGCACGATTCTTTCGTAGGATCACAGGCTTCTCACCCTCCGAATACCGCCTCTCAGGAACGACCTGGGTCGGCTGAAGAAGCGCAATCTGGATCGCTATCACATTTGCGTGTTCTCCCAGTTGATTTGATGGTTTACGGGAATATAACACGCCGATTTCGGGCAGAGGAACCATTGGGGCTCCTTTCGCCCGGAATCTTACTCGCACAACTCTTGCTGACTCAAGGATTTGCATGTGGTGGGACAGGCCCGAGAATAGAAGTGGAAAATAGTTCTGGGTATTTCTGTCATGGTTACCGAACGAAGGGACTCGACCGAAGGAGTAGTAGGCCCTAAACTATGGATCACTTTCCGTCAGCTTTGTATAGGTTTCGGCTACCGCCGGATTGGGAGAGACCATGCTTGGGCGATTCAGTCTTTACGGGTTCCTCAAGAACCAGCTCTATTTCGAGCCGTTCCTTTATCTTGCTCTTCGCGAGATGGGCCTTTCCTGGTTCCAGATCGGACTGCTCATAGGCTTCCGTGCAGTCATCATCAACCTCATGGAGATTCCTTCGGGTGCAGTTGCCGATGTGTGGGGTCGCCGCAAATCAATGATGCTGTCGTTCGGCGCATACATCGCCAGTTTCCTTGTGCTGGGACTGACAGGGCTTGCCGGTTCGCTCTCGCCTTTTGCGAGATTCCTGTTGTTGTTTCCCGGCATGCTGCTCTACGGCATTGGCGACGCCTTCAGGACGGGAACACACAAGGCCATGATCTTTACCTGGTTGCGCATCCACGACAGAACAAATGAACGCACCAGGATATACGGTTACACGCGATCCTGGAGCAAGATAGGCTCTGCCATTTCGGTCCTGATCGCTGCTGGCCTTGTCTTCGCCAGCCATTCATATATCTACATCTTCTTCTTTTCGATCATCCCATATCTACTGGGGCTCATCAATTTCATGGGTTACCCCAAAGAACTGGACGTCGATAAGAAACAGGGCCTGTCGCTCAGGGCAGTGTGGATCCATCTGAAAGAGGCATTGTCGATCTCAATGAGGCGTGCCTCGTTGAGAGGATTGATCATGGAGTCAATGGGATTTGAGGGAGTCTTCAGGGCGGCGAAGGATTACCTTCAGCCCATTCTGAAGAGCGCGGCAGTGCCCCTCTTCTCGGCCATGGTCTTGACCGAAGGACTGGGTGAAAAGCAGGCAGCTGCGGTACTGGCCGGCCCTGTGTTTTTTGTGCTCTACCTTCTTTCGGCATTTGCGAGCCGAAAAGCGCATGTCTTTGTCGACATGGCAGGGACTGAAGAGCGTGGCGCCCGGCACTTGTGGGCAATGAACCTGATCATCTTTCTTCTTCTTCTGCCCGCAATGTATCTTGCCGATCGCTCCGAACTGATGATCTTCACTCAACCTGTACTCATAGCCGGATTCATGTGCCTCTACATAATGCAGAACCTGTGGCGTCCGGCCTTGATCAGTCGCTTTGATTCTCACAGCTCCGAATCGCAGGGAGCGACCATCCTCTCGATCGAGTCACAGGCCAAGAGCTTGGCAACGGCAATCATCGCGCCCTCGCTCGGATTCGCAGTGGATGCCGTTAAGGTTTCCGGGCATGGCGGCGAATTCTGGCCTGTTGGATTGGTGGGGGCAATGATCTCGCTGCTGTTCCTGGCAAGGAGTTACAGGGCAGGGCAGTAAGAGTATCTCAATCTCCCTTGCTGCCGAGTTGCGTGATTCGCCTTGGCTTCCGATTTCAGACAGTCCTGTTCACACCCGATTGACGCCCCATATCGACACAATTACACTTACGGTTGGACATGGTGACGGATTTGAATCCCGAGATAGAGCGTGCCGCAATGGACATAAACTCGCAGGCTGTTGCATGGAATGGGCTGTACAAGAGCCCCGCGATCGCGACAGAATATGGCCGCCTATGAGGAAGCTGGCCATATTATTGTTCTTCATGCTGCTGATCGCGGCAGGCAGCGGATGTGCCAGTTGTGGCTACCTGAAAGATCGTGGCAGGGACGCGAAAGATATCTTTACTGCAACAGCAGGAAAAGGCGTTGGTGCAAAGGTGCGAGTGGGCATGTTCTCCACCGGAATATTCATGAACCGGGACCTGGTGGGGATACGTGGTGGTACCAGCTTCAAGATCTCGAAGAGCTCTCGCTATCCGCCAGCTGATTTCACGTCGATCTTGCCTCGTATTGATGATGGCGTCATCTTCGTCGAAGAGCGATTCCATGTATCCGGCATGCAGGAAATCCGGCACAAGAATTTCAAGGCTGCAGGCAAGGGGATCCCGCTCTTCACGGTCCTTGCGGCGCCAAGTCATGATATGTCGGCACGGCTTTCTTACCACACCCAGGTGGAGGTGGCTTTCGGCATCCACAATACCTTGAGGTTGGGCATAAACATTGCCGAGCTGTTCGATTTCATTTTCGGATGGACCACGCTGGATCTCCTCAACGATGATTTTGAAATGGCGCGTCGCCGGGAGCGGAAGCTGCGCGAAAAGAAGTCATTCCCAGCCAGGTAAGTAACATCTACAAAGGGCCCAGTAAGGCCTGGGGGAGGGCGGGCAGCCCTTCATAATAAAAACATTACAGGTGAAGATTAGCTGTGCCATATTCCTGGCATGGCAAGACATCTGTGAGTTGAGTTTCCTTGAGTGATCTACCACATTACCTGCCGGATGGTGGGCGACTGGCGAACCAAGAAGACGTTTCTGTTCAAGGGCGATTCCGACCACGAGCACTTTCTTGATCGACTGACCGAACGGGTCGAGTAGTATAGCATTCGGGAGAAGACAGCGACGGGCCTAAAGTATTCTGAAGATTAAATAGCCGATACAGGAGAACTCCAGGCAGACAGAAAAAGGCCGCTTTTTCTGTTGCGCCCTGAACTGCAATATTATTCATCCGTGCGCAGAACGCTGCTGTGTAGGGCTGGATCAAGAAAACAGAGGTGAAAACTCATCCGGCACACAAGATCCTCATCCACAATTCTTGACAATATCACGCCATGCTTGTATATTTATCCCTGTATTATGTGTTTCTGAATGAGTCCTAAGCCATGAATACATCACGAGCCATGCGGATT
>JAUXFM010000131.1 GCA_030622955.1 Lentisphaerales bacterium | reverse complement strand
TCCAGATATCTAATATCGGGGACAACAACTTCGTAGAAACTGGAAACTTCCGCTACATCACTGCTGAGACATTCAGAAAACTGCGCTGCAACGAAGTCGTTCCCGGTGATATTCTGATTTCACGGATGCCCAAGCCAATTGGACGCGCTTGGTATGTCTATGAGCAACCTTGGCGGATGATTACAGCCGTCGATGTCACCATTGCACGACCCAACCCAAACATCGTGGACCCCTTCTACTACCTGTACCACTTGAACTCTCCAACACACATCGCGCGTTGTGAGCTCAGGGCGACAGGGGCCACGCGTCCCCGTATTTCCCGGAAGAACATGGGGGCTTTGCCAATACTGAAGCCACCGATGTCGCTTCAGCGCAACTTTGGCGAAACTGCTTCAGCCAACAATGCACAGAGAAACACGCTAACTCGACAAAACGAGAGGCTAGCCCAAGCTCGCGACCGCCTCCTGCCGCGGCTGATGAACGGGGAGGTGACGGTTTGACAAGGTCAGGCAAACAACTCAGCAATCCCTTTTCGACCGGTGGCGGAGGCGGGCATTTTGAGGCGCATGTCCAAGCGTTATTCGTCGCACTCATGCTCACCGGCGGGTTTGCGCCTTGTTTGCCTTGCTGGCCCATCAGGAAGATCAAACTGCAGGGCAAGTTCGCAGGATACAACACTGATGATCTGATTGTTCTTGTCGAGAGACCAGGTAGTGAGCAGAAGAGCAAGATGCTTGCTCAGATCAAGTACTCCATTAGTATCACTGAGAACAACAAAGAATTTGGAGGAGTCATTCGGGCGGCGTGGAACGACTTCAACAATGCCAGTGTTTTCACCAGAAACAACGATGTAATAGCGCTTATCACCGGTCCGTTAAGCGTAACGGATGTGAATGATGTGTATACGATCCTTGAATGGGCAAGGCATTCGGAAAGCGCTGAGGAATTCATCAGGAAAGTTGAACTGACTCATTTCAGCAGCGTGAGTAAAAGGGCCAGGTTACAGGCCTTCAAGACACACCTAAGCAATGCCAATGGTGGTGAGCCCGTCTCAAACGACATTCTTTTTGAATTCATGAAACATTTCCACCTTCTTGGCTACGATCTGTACCTAAAGGCGGGAGTCGCTTTATCGCTGCTGCACTCTTTGATTGGTCAATACTCACAGGAAAATGCCCAGGCTTTGTGGTCTCGACTTGTTGATGAGGTGCAGTCTGCCAACAAGAATGCCGGCACAATTACACGAGAGAGCCTCCCTGAGGATTTGCAGAGTGTCTTCAAGCAACGAGAATATGAGGTCATTCCAGAAGCGTTCTCATCTACTCAGCTGGAGCCGGAAACGCCGGATTGGAATCAGCACGCATACGCGTCGGATCTTGCGATAGCAAACCTTCTTGGCGCATGGGATGAGAACAGCGACGCCGATCTCGAAATCATCCGACAGTTGATAACAGGGGACTACCCCACGTGGATTGGCAGATTGAGGGAGATTTTGCAACAACCAGACAGCCCTATTGTCCTGAAGAATGGCAAATGGCGTATACGCGAACGAAAAGCACTATGGGAGTCGCTTGGCGCAAGGCTTTTTGACAATAATCTGGATAGCTTCAGGCAGTGTGCTATCACCGTCCTGACAGAGCGCGATCCACGATTCGAGCTGCCTGCTGATGAGCGATTTGCTGCGAATATTCATGGGAAAGTGTTATCACATTCCCCCGAACTTCGAAAAGGCATGTCTGAAAGCCTCGCTCTTCTTGGTAGTCATGCAGAGGTTCTGGTCAATTGCTCGCAGAACAAGTCAGAGGCCACAGCACTTCTGGCCACTCGTGAAATTCTCGGTCCGGCAGATTGGGTGCTGTGGGGAAGTCTGAATAATCTGCTCCCGATCCTGGCAGAAGCGGTGCCTGATGAGTTTTTGAGTGCGATTGAAGCGGCGATTCAGCAGCTTCCGTGTCCTTTCGATGAGCTTTTCTCGCAGGAAGGTGGCGGTATCACAGGCGCAAATTACCTTACCGGCCTGCTGTGGGCGCTGGAAGGCGTTGCTTGGGATCAAACATACTTGGTACGTGTCTGTGTGATTCTCGGCAGCCTTGCGTCTCATGATCCTGGGGGCAAATGCGCCAATCGACCTGCAAATTCTCTATCAACCATTTTGCTCCCATGGCTCCCGCAGACAACAGCGTCAATCGACAAGCGGAAGGTGGCACTGCAAACGCTTGAGAAGGAAGTTCCGGTGATTGCTTGGAAGCTTGTGCTCAGCTTGTTGCCTGGGCAGCGCCAGCATTCGTCGGGCACTCACAAGCCGGAATGGCGTGACACTATCCCGGATGAGTGGGAGAAGGGTGTTTCTCGTAAGGATTATTGGGAGCAGGTTTCCTTTTATGCTGAATGTGCAGTGTCGATGGCAAGCGATGACATTGAGAGGCTGAGTGAATTGGTTAATCATCTTGACAAGCTGCCTGCGCCTTCTTTCGAGAAACTGCTTGCACTCTTGTCATCGGAAGAGATTACCAGCCAGACAGAGGAGGACCGTCTTGCGCTCTGGACAAGATTGACTGTCATTGCCTCCAAGCATAGGAAGCACTCAGATACAAAATGGGCGCTGGACGCTAGCGTCGTTTCCAGAATCGAGGACGTTGTCTCAGGACTCGAACCTGAAAACCCATTGAATCTGCATCGCAGGCTGTTTAGCGGTCACGGCTTCGACCTTTTCGAAGAACGAGGAAACTGGGAGAAGCAACGACAGAAACTTGAAGAACGTCGGTGTCAGGCAATCAGGGATATCCTGGCTTATGGTGAAATCGATACGGTGATTCAGTTTGCCGAATCTGTTGAGTCACCATTGCATGTCGGTTATTCCCTAGCCATTATCGCTGACGCGGCTACTGACGCAGCCACACTTCCCGCGCTCCTGGCAACTCAGAACAAGCGACTCGATGAATTTATTGGTGGGTATGTCTGGCGGCGTCATAGCAACCTTGGGTGGGTTTGGGCAGATGATTTGGACAAGTCAGGCTGGTCAGTATTACTGCTCGCGCGTTTTCTCAGCTACCTGCCATCTACAGAGGAGGCATGGAGTAGAGCGACAGCTTGGCTGGGTGACTTCGAAGGAGAGTACTGGAGCAAGCCTAACGTGCTCCCGTATGACACAGATGCCGATATTGGTGCTGCTATTGAGAAGCTGATTGAACACGGGAGGCCTTGTGCGGCGATCCATACGCTAGACAGAATGATCCATGACAAGCTCCCGCTGGATACGACTCGAAGTGCGAAAGCCCTCCTGGCTGCCTTATCCTCAGAAGAGCCTTCACATGCAACAGATATGTATTGCATTGAAGAGATCATTAAGGCCCTGCAAGATGATCCTAGCACTGACCCCAATAGCCTCTTCCAGGTGGAGTGGGCCTATTTGCCCCTGTTGGATCGTCATGGTGGTGCTTCGCCAAAGCTGTTGGAAAGTCGACTCGCATCGGACTCAGCGTTCTTCTGTGAAGTCATAGGCGTTGTTTATCGCTCGAAGAATGAAGAAGGACCCGAGAAAGAACCCAGTGACCACGACAAAGCAATCGCTACCAACGCATGGAGACTCCTCCATGAATGGAAAATGCCCCCAGGAACACAAGCCGATGGCTCACTCTCACAAGAGCAATTCGCGCAGTGGCTACTTCAAACTAAGCAGATATGCGCTGCATCCGGACATCTTGAAGTGGCCTTTACCCATGTAGGGCAGGTCCTGTACTACTGCAAAGCCGATCCTCAGGGGCTGTGGATAGACCAGATAGCCGCCGAAGCGCTAAATGGCATAGATGCCGAAGATATGCGAATAGGGTTCAATACGGAGGCCTACAACTCACGCGGGGTTCACTGGATCGACCCAACTGGAAACCCAGAACGGGAACTTGCTGACCAATATCGGCAAAAGGCTGATGAGGTCGAGAATTCAGGATATCATCGCTTCGCTGTCACGCTCCGAGGCCTGTCGGAATCTTATGACCGCGATGCTGAGCAAATCATCGCAGAGCACAGTCAGGAGGTATCCGAGTGAGCCCCTTATCCTACACCGAAGACACCCTCGTCCAGCAGACCACAGCCGAGTACCTGGAGCAGCAGCTCGGCTGGGAATCAATCTACGCCTACAACAACGAGGACTTCGGGCCGGACAGTCTGACGATCAGGGAGATAGAAGAGTGAAGGGTGAAGTTTGAAGGGTGAAAGGTGAAAGAGGGAAAGACGGATGAAGAGTGATTTGCCGAAGAGGACGTTTCAGTTTGCGCAGCGGGTCGTGAAGCTGTGCCAGTTTCTGGATGAGAAACCAGGCGTTTCCAGAACGTTGGCCAATCAGTTGCTGCGCTCCGGCACATCTATCGGCGCGAATGTCGAGGAAGGGCAGGCAGCACAGAGCGAAGCGGATTTTATCAGCAAATACAGCATTGCCTGCAAAGAAGCGCGTGAGACGCATTACTGGCTCCGCCTCTTGACTGCATCCGGAATTCTTCCTTCTGATCAGTTAGCTGAACTCGAGACGGAATGTAACGAATTGATCGCCATATTGACGACCATCGTGAAAAAGATGCGGAGTAAACAAAAATGACTTCAAACTTCCCCATTCTCCCTTCAAACTTCCTCTCCAGCTTCATCGCTCTCGGTGAAGGCTTCACCACCGAATTCAAACGTACAGGCACTTCCAACCTTGGGCGGGAAATATGCGCCTTTGCCAATGCAACAGGTGGTGTCATCCTGATTGGAGTTGCGGATGATGGAAAGATAGTTGGGATTCGCAATCACAATGGACTCAAGTCCCGGGTTCAGTCCATCGCCCGTTCTGCCGAACCGCCCATCGCCGTTGAAGTGGAAAGTGTGGGCAAGGTGCTTTGTGTCACCGTCCCCGAGCAGCACAGCAAACCGTATTCCTTCGGCGGCAAGTTTTTCATCCGCGAAGGGGCAACCTCACAGCAGATGTCCAGGGATGAGATACGTGAGTTCTTTTTCAAGGAAGGGCTGATTCATTTTGATGAAACACCCTGCTTCGATTATGACCTTGCCCGCGATCTGAGTCCGGAAATCTGGGATCGCTTAGTCAAACGTTCCGGCCTGCCTGTTGGGTTGGATAAGCAGATGGCTTTAAGTAATCTGCACCTAATCAAGAAAAGCGTGATGACCTACGCCGGGGCCTGGCTTCTCTGCACTGACATCACTCGTTACACATTGCGGGCGGGAGTGACCTGTGCGGTATTCCGGGGCACGACAAAGACCCATATCCTCGATCGCAAGGATTTCACGGGCGATCTCTATTCTATCTACGAAGACTGTATGGCCTACATGCAAGCCAAGTTGAATACTGCCCTGATCCCTCATGCCCGGGGGCGGGATGAACATTTGGAATTACCCGAAGATGCACTGCGGGAAGCCCTTGTGAATGCCATTGCGCATCGGGACTACCGCTCTACTGCCAATGTGCAGGTGCATATCTTCCACGATCGACTGGAAATTGTGACTCCAGGTGGACTACCCGCCGGAATGAGGGAAGAAGATCTCGGCGTGAAGAGCGTCCCGCGCAATCCGCTGTTGTTTGGCATGTTCTATCGCATGGGGTTGGTCGAGCAGATTGGCAGTGGCATCAGGCGCATTCGCCAGATATGCCGAGATTATAGGGTGGCTGAGCCGGTGATTGAGGTATTGGAGCACTGGGTGACGACCACTTTCAAGCGGCCGGTTGAACAAGTTGAGGACCAAATCACGGGCGAAGTCACCGAACAAGTCACCGAACAAGTCACCGAACAAGTGGAACGTCTTCTGTTCACGTTGGGCAAGGATACCTGTTCAGCTCATGAACTCATGGATCGGATGGGGCTGTCGCACCGGCCGACTTTTCTCTACAGCTACCTGCAACCCGCAATCCAGGATGGCCTGGTTGAAATGACCATTCCCGACAAGCCACGCAGCAGCAAGCAGAAGTACCGGATTACCGCCAAGGGCAAGGCTCTGCTGGAAGAGATAGAGGAGGCGTCGTCATGAATCCCGTCCCCTATACCGAAGACACCCTCGTTCAGCAGACCACAGCCGAGTATCTGGAGCAGCAGCTTGGCTGGGAGTCGGTCTACGCCCACAACAACGAGGACTTCGGGCCGGATAGCCTGCTGGGTCGTGCCTCCGATCGCGAAGTGGTGCTGACGCGTTATCTGCGGACCAGGCTGGTGGATCTGAACCCCAACTTGCCCGACGAGGCATACAACGACGCAGTACGCCAGATCACCGCCACGGTTGCCTCGCAGACCATTACGGCCACCAATCGGGAGAAGCACGACTTGATCCGCGACGGCGTGCAGGTCACTTTCCGTAACGATAAGGGCGAGCGGGTGCGGGATCGACTGCGGGTGTTCGACTTCAACGAGCCAGCCAACAACCACTTCCTCTGCGTGCGCGAGCTGTGGGTGAAAGGCGACCTCTACCGCAGGCGGGCGGATATCGTGGGCTTCGTTAACGGTCTGCCGCTCCTCTTCATCGAGTGCAAGAACATCCACAGGAACCTCAAGACCGCCTTCGAAAAGAACTTCGCCGACTACAAGGACACTATTCCGCACCTCTTCC
>JAUXFM010000062.1 GCA_030622955.1 Lentisphaerales bacterium | reverse complement strand
GGTGCTCCTTGATCAGGAGATCAATATGATCCCTGTTCATGTTCGCCCGTATTAACGGAGAATCGTTCAGTAGTCCGATCATATAATCTTTGAGCTGATTTCTCAACAAATGCTTTACGGGCAGGCTATAGCCCTGTTTGCCGCGATGGACTATATTGTCAGGGAGAAGGCCCTCCATGGCAGATCTGAATACATGCTTGGTGTCGAGCCCCTTGAGTTTCCAGTTGCCCGGCATTGAAGCGAGATACTCGACGAAAATATGATCGAGCAGTGGGACTCTGATCTCAAGGGAGCTGGCCATGCTCATCTTATCCACTTTCATCAGTACGCTGTCGGTCATCATGAAACGCATGTCGAGGAAGATTTCCCTGTTAACTCTGTCCGTGGCATCACAGCGGGCCATGTATTCCCTGATGCGGCGGAATGGATCAAAAGTCGCCTTGTCCTGAAAACTTGCGTTGAAGAGGGATCGGCTCTGTTCCTCGGTTGTGAAGTATTGCCAGCGCAGATGACGTCCTTCATTCGGCAGACGCGAGCCTTCAACGAAGCGTTTCAGCATATTAACAGCTCCCTTTTTCTGGGGCTGATCAGGCATGGCGAGGATCATGTTTTCGATCACGTACCGGCGCAGAGGGCGGGGAATCAAACTGTAGAACCGGTTCAATCGGCTGGCCTTGAATCTGTCATACCCGGCAAAGCTCTCGTCACCGCCTTCGCCGCTGAGACAGACGGTTACATGCTCCTTTGCTTTCTGGCATGTCAGCATGAGCGGGACGGCAGAAAGATCGGTCATCGGTTCGTCCAGGTGCCAGAGCGCCTTCTCAACGTAATCTGCATTCAGATCATCGATCATCAATACATGGTGCTCTGTTTCGAACTGTTTTGCGACCTGCTCTGCATAATCCAGCTCGCTGAAGCTCTTGTCGGAATATCCGATCGTGAAAGTCCGGAGCGGACCGGATATGTGTTTGCGCATCATTGCGACAATGGCGCTGGAATCGAGCCCGCCGGAAAGAAAGACGCCCAATGGAACATCACTGACAAGATGGCTCTTGACCGCATGATCAAGGAGCTCGCGTTCTCTCTCAACTGCTTCATCGTAAGAAAGGGCGATCGGATCTTTGAAACTCAGGTCCCAGTATTGCTTTGTTTCGATGCGGCCATCCTGCATCACCAGGTAATGGCCTGCAGGAAGCTTGGAAATATCATTGAACATGGTCTCAGGCGCAGGAACGAACTCGAAGCCCATGTAGTCATAGAGCGCCTGGTGATTCAGTTGGCGGGGGATCTGTCTGTCTTGAAGGATGGCCTTGATCTCTGAGGCAAAAACCAGCTTATCTCCTGAATGATGGTAATATAGCGGCTTGATCCCTATCCGATCCCTGGCGAGTAAGAGTCGTTTTCTTTTCGCGTCCCAGATAGCGAAGGCGAACATTCCTCTGAGTTTTTGCAGGCAATCGAGCCCATATTCCTCATAGGCGTGAACTATGACTTCAGAATCTGAGCAGCTCTTGAAGGTATGTCCTTTTGCCGATAGCTCGGAACGCAGCTCAACGAAATTGTAGATCTCACCGTTGAAGACCAGTTGAACGGTGTTGTCCTCGTTGGAAAGGGGCTGTCGCCCTTGTTCACTGAGATCGATAATGCTCAAGCGCCTGTGGCCAAGCGAGATATCTTTCTGACAGAAAGTCCCGCTCTGATCCGGGCCACGATGAGTTATCTCATCGGACATCCTTGCGATGAGTTCTCTGTCTTCCCAATTGAATCCACAAATGCCACACATGGGGTTTTGTTATCGGTCATTAGTTATTGATCCCGGTATTCCTGAGTACGAATAACCATTAACCAATAACAAGTAACGCGCAAATGGCTATCCTAGATAACCATTATCCCTATACCATTCATACGTTCTTTTCAGTCCTTCATCGAGCGAGATGGCTGCCTGGTAATTAAGTTCATTTCGGGCCTTGTCGATTTTGAATGCTCGGTTCTGGCGGAACCAGTCGGCCCGTCTTCTGAATAGTGGTGGGTCCCATGGCAACGGCTTGAATGCAAGTTCGACAACAGTTGACATCCAGTAGAGCGGCCAGAATGGCATGTGAAGAATTTTGAGGTCAATTTCCATGATTCTGGCTATTTTCTCAACGATTTCTTTGATTGTGTAGTAGTTCTTGTCAGCAATAAGATAAGTCTGGTTCTTCGCTCCTGGCTTGTCAGCAGACAGCTCGAATGCATCCACGAAGTTGTCTATGTAGACCGGATGGTAGAGCGCCTTGCCCTGGCCAAAGAATGGGAAGAATCCTTTTTGCACCTGCCTGAAAAGCATGAGGAACCGCCCGGGATCACCCGGCCCATAGATCGCCGTGGGACGAAGAATAGTGATGTCCATCCCATCCTTTATGAACTCCTGTGCGACTTTCTCGCCTTCGTATTTTGTGTGTTGATAGTAGTCTTCCGGTTCGATGGGAGTATTCTCGTCGCCCGGGGGATTATCAACATTGCCGTGCACGCCCTGCGTGCTGCAGTAAACGACCTTCTTCACGCCACTCTGCTTCGCAAAAGTCAGCAGGCTTCGCATGGCGCTAACGTTGGTGTCCCAGTAGACGCGTTGTGGGAGGTTAACTTTGCGGAATGCGGCTGCCAGGTGAAAAACCACTTCACAGCCATCCACGAGTTGTTCCAAGAGGACATCGTCGGTGACGCTGCCAATTGAAATGTCAGCTCCCTTCTGGACCAGTTCATCGTGTGCTATGCCCTTCTGGTTGTCGAGGACACGCACTTTATTCCCTTTTTCGATGAGCCTCTTTACGAGAGCGCTCCCGGTGAATCCGGTTCCTCCAGTAACAAGCACGTTCATTGGTTCTCCTCAGTCATTGTCTGCCGGGATCAGTTGTCGCAGCCTTTGCGGGTCAGCCAGACAATAGCCGGTGATCCCCATAGGGCCGTCAGTCCAAGGACATGGCAAATGCCCTCCAGAGCGACCGATAATGTGCGGCATTTCAGGGCACGATGCAAGACCATTGGTAGAAAGAACTGACCTTTCTTCCGACGTAGCTCGAATCCATGACACCGAAAAGCATCGATGACGTCTCGATGACGGAAGAGCGCCCATGTTCTGGTGTCACCCTCGAACTTCTTCTTCGCCTTGAACAGAAGCGGCGCAATCCGATTAAGACTCTGGCTTGTCGGATAGTCAATAACCACATCGTTTTTGGCGACACGACAGAGCTCCTTGACCAGTTGTGGCCATCGGCTGCAATGAGCGAGCAGACGGAAACTGATCACAGTATCGAACGATCGATCTGGGAACGGAAGTTCTGTCATGTTGCCGATCTTGAATTCGCATTGACCTGACTCAATAACTGTCTTAATGCGCTTGCGGCATGATTCCGCACTTCCAAGCACGGTGACCTTGTGGCCATCCTCGCACAGCGGGACGGCCAGTTGGCCATGTCCGCCGCCCACATCCAGTATGGAGGAAGGATTTGTCTTTGCAACGAAAGCCATTGTGATCCGCTCCTGCACTCCGAGCATCCATTGACCTGCGGCGCCAGAAAACCGCTCTGCATACTTGTCGGAAGAAGTTTCAATATCTGCAGTGTCTGGAAAAGATGTTGCTATAGAATCCGTCATGATCGGTTCATTCATAGTTGTCGGGGATTGTAGCCAAGAATCCCGTCTTTGGACAGTTGGTTGTTTCCTTATGGCCTACGATTCCAAAAAAGCCCCAAAAACACTTGATCTCGTCATGAAGACATCAATACAGTCAGGGCATGCGAAAGATCCTCTTCATTTCACCGCAACCTTTCTTTCAGTGGCGTGGTTCGCCTATACGAGTTGGCTTCAATGTTCAAGCCCTGGCAGAACTGGGCTACAGCGTTGATCTTTTGACCTTGCCCATCGGTGAAGATAGGGAGGTCAAGGGGGTCAGGGTCTTCCGCGTGCCGAACCTATTCCATCGAAAGAGTATGCCGATCGGTCCGTCTTTTTGGAAGGTGGCATTTGGGGTGCTCGTCTTCTTCAAGGCACTTGGCATGGCGCTCAGGCATAAGTATGACGTGATTCATGCAATCGAAGATGGTGGGCCGATGGCTGCTGTCATTGCCAGGTTGACTGGCAGCAGGTTTATTTTTGAGAAACATTCGGATCCGGCCGCTTACAAGAAGGGCTTCTTTCGCAACCTTGTAATGTCGATCTATAGCAAGGTGGAGCGGTTTTCTGTGCGCAGAGCTGACGCAGTGATAGCAACGGGGCCAGGGCTAGCCGAGCAGGCAAGAAGAATGGCGCCAAAGGGACCTGTCTATCATCTCTTTGATATCCCTTCATCACTATTGGAGGCAGAACCTGAAAGCGTCGAGCGTACTCGCAAGGAATTGCGACAAAATATAAATGAAGTACTGATAACGTTTGTTGGATCATTCGCCGTCTATCAGGGCGTGGAGCTAATGTTCTCAGCCATGCCTGCAGTGATAAGAAAACACAAGACTGCCAGGTTTATAATTATTGGTGGAACGCCCGCCGAAATAGAGGAACGGCGCCAAGTGCTTCGTCAGGAGGGCGTCGAAAGTTCTGTTTCATTTATAGGTAAGATTCCCCCTGATGATTTGCCGAGCTACCTGGCAGCCTCTGATATTCTCCTTTCGCCACGCAGGGCAGGGGCCAATACACCTCTGAAGCTGTTGGACTACATGAAGGCGGGCCGTGCCATTGTTGCGAGCGATAACAGTGCCAACAGGCAGATTCTTGATGACAGCAGGGCCGTCCTGGTTCAGCCTGAGCCTGATGCTTTCGCAAAAGGGATCTCCAGCCTGGTCGTGGATGCAGAACGCAGGAAGAAACTTGGTGAAGAAGGCAGAAAGCTGATAGACAATAAATACAACTACCCGGAATTCAAGAAGTTGATGAAGAAATGCTACGAGGAGGCGGTGAAAGATAGGTGACCGGTTGGGGCTGAGCATTTGGAAGCGTCGAACGGTTTACGGCTGCGTGGAGAAACCGAAACGCGAACAACTGTTCCCCGGCGGCCTAGCTGCATGACCGATTGACGCAACCGGTGGATTCTGAAACCAATGATAATATCCGACACACATGTTCATTTCTATCCGTGCCATGATCTGGGCGCATCGCTGGGAGCGCTCCTCAGGAACCTCGGCGAGCTGCATGAAAGTGCAACCAGAGTGGGGATTCTGGCAGAGGGGCAGGACCACCATTTTTTTCGTGACCTGAAGAATGGCTCAGTAATCCTGATGAATACAGGTTTCGAGATTGTGCGTTGTCCAGATGATGGATCAATTCTACTGAGGGGAGAAGATGCAGAGCTGTATCTGGTTGCCGGCCGACAGGTTGTCACATCCGAGCGACTCGAGATCCTTGGGTTGACTATAGATGGCGACATTCCCGGTGGCTGTCCTGTAGGCGAGACGATCGAGGCGATAGCCGATGCAGGCGGGATACCCGTCTTGAGTTGGGCGCCGGGCAAGTGGTTTTTCGAACGAGGCAGGATAGTTATGCAGCTCATTGAATCTCTTGATCCTGCGAAGATCATGATCGGTGATACTGCATTGCGCCCCACAATATGGGGTGAACCGGCTCTTATGTGCAAGGCACGCACGAAAGGTTTCAGAATATGTGCGGGTTCGGATCCGCTGCCTATTACCAATGAAGAGCGTTGTTTTGGTGGCTATGCGACATTTCTTGAAGGCGAAGTGGATCCGGAAACGCCTACAGCCTCAATTCGAGAAGCACTCCGTTCCGGTCCAGCGCCTTCGCTTGTGGGTCGTCGCTGCGGACCTCTATCTGTTGCCACCCGCATCTTCCGCCACATGATTGACAAGTGATCAGTGAGCACTGCTCTCATCGGTAAGCGACAGCTCGCGCAGCTTGGAATACTTTATGAAGACGCCATAAGAAATGGTTGTCGCGATGACCAGGCCAGCAAAGCCGTCAAGAAAACCCCACTTCAGTATGTAACCCCTGAGGAAGCGGAAGAAAGGCCGGAAAAGAAGATCGGCCCAGCGGAATCGCTTGCCTTCCTGATGCCATCCTTGAGCTGTTATGCTTGAGAAGCGATTGGCCGTGTTGACCTGGTCCTGGATATTATCGTAGGTGTAGTGATACATGTGGCCTCTGAATCTCTTGACAGCGCCGTTTACCGTAGTGCGATCATGAGGTTCCTTGCCGCCGCACACACCCTTGTCTTTTCGAAACAATCTCAGCTTGATGTCGGGATACCAGTCGCCGTGCGTGATCCAGGTCCCCAAGTAATGGACAAGCCGGGGAAACTCATAGCCGGCGTGCCTGTCAGAATGTGAATCAGTGAACTCAGCTATAATCTCACCCTTTAGTTCGGGGGAAATCTCTTCATCGGCATCTATGAAGAGAATCCATGGTCCCTCAGCGAGGTCCTTGATCAGGTTCTTCTGGCCGATATAGCCAAGCCATTTATGTTGATGGACTTTATCGGTGAACTCGCGCGCTATCTTGACAGTGTCGTCGTCGCTAAAACTGTCGACTACAACTATTTCATCGGCCCAGCGCACGCTTTCCAGGCAACGACGGATATTCTTCTGCTCGTTACCGGCAGTAATACATGCTGAAATCTTTTCTCTCATCACTGGGCTCTCCCGCTTCCGGCAGGCGTCTCGAAAAGGCTGCATCGTAGCAACTTCATGCGAGAAAGGCGAAAAGAAAGAGCAGTTGTAACGCAACCTAGACCGTACCTGATGCTCCTGCCTAAGCCTATGGAGGATGCCTCGGGAAAGTACTTTGTGGGACAACTTATTTCGGCAATGGTGTAGCCGGCCCAGAGAACCTGTGCAAGCATCTGGTTGTCAAAAACAAAATCGTCCGAATTCTTGTCCAATGGCATCTGCTCGAGCAGCTCTCTCGAGAAGGCCCGGTATCCGGTATGGTATTCAGATAATTTCGCCGCCATCAACATGTTCTCAACGAGTGTCAAAACACGATTCGAGACATACTTCCAGATTGGCATGCCACCCCTTAACGCATACCCCCCCAGGATCCTGGATCCGAGGACACATGAATAGAGATCATTGGCTATCAGCGAAGCCATCGCCGGGATGAGCCTGGGCGTGTATTGGTAATCCGGATGGACCATGATTATGATGTCAGCTTTCTCTTCCAGCGCTGCTCTGTAGCAAGTCTTCTGGTTTGCACCGTAACCCATGTTCTTCGCATGGACGATCAGCCGGGTCGCTGGTAGATCCTTTGCTACCCGTACCGTTTCATCGCTGCTCCCGTCATCAACCACAATTACCAGGTCGACAATGTCCTGCGCCATTACTTCCCTGTGCGTTTGCAGAAGGGTCCTGGCCGCATTATACGCGGGCATCACAACGACTACCTTCTTTTTATTGAGCATGCTGAACTCTAGCAAAAGCAACAACATTTGTGGAGTTGATATTGTACTGATGTCCAAAATGCCAAATCAGTGATCGCTACTTGAGAATAGGTCCAACTGCTGGCATGATGCGGCCTATGAGCAACAGCGCAGTAATCGAGCAGCTAGTCCGGACCGGTGAGGGCAGAATCCACCTTGTGGGCATCTCTGGATTCGGCATGGCGGGATTAGCATGTCTTCTTCAGAAACGCGGTTTCGATGTAAGTGGCTGTGATATTCAGCCGGGGATCATGGGCGAATGGCTGAATGGGGTGGGGATCAATCCTGTGGTTGGTCATAGTCCCGACCATTTGGATGATCATGTTGACTGGATGATAAGAAGTGCGGCTGTTCCGGAAACTGCATCCGAAATTGCTGCCGCACTGGAGAAGGGCATTCCTGTTTTTAGACGTGGCGAGGTGCTTCCAGCATTGTTGATGGGCGCGCACTCCGTTGCCGTTGCCGGCACGCATGGCAAGACTTCTGTTTCAAGTTTCATTGCGCAGATGCTGACGAAGCTGGGTCGGGCGCCGTCATTTTGCATAGGAGGAGAAACACGAAATCTGGGAGGAGTAGCAGGCCACGGCGGCACAGACGCGACCATGGTTGTCGAGGCGGATGAAAGTGACGGAACCGTTGCGCTGTATGTCCCGGATATCGCCGTGTTGACGAATATCGAATATGATCATATGGAACAGTTTTCATCGGCATCAGAATTCAGAGAATGCTTTGCCTCGTTGATCGCCAATACGAAACAGAGGGTGGTCTATTGCGTCGACGATCCAGGTGCCGCGTCTTTGTGCCGTGATAGTTCGAAGGCCCTTTCATATGGCTTTTCAGAAAGCGCTGTTGTCAGGGGCGCAGTGATAGAGGAGGACGGAGAATCCGTTTCTTTTGATGTCAGCATAGAGGGTTCAGAAGAAGAAAGGATCACGCTCGCGATTCCGGGTCGCCATAATGTCCTGAACGTGTTGGCGGCAATAGCTGTTGGTTATGAGCTTGGTATTGACTTAGCGTCGATGGTGCCTGTTCTTGGTGCGCTCGAACTGCCCGATCGGAGATTCGATGTTGTTGTTAATGCCGGCGGGGTGAGAGTGATCTCCGATTATGCTCATCATCCAACCGAGATACGCGCCCTGATTAGTACTGCGGTGCAAGGCATGACCGGGCGTCTGCTTGCTGTGTTTCAACCACACAGATACACGCGGACAAAAGCGCTCGGGTGCGATTTCCCCGTATCCTTTAAAGGTGTCGATCAACTTGTGCTGCTCCCTGTTTATTCTGCCTCCGAAGAACCCATACAAGGAGGAACTGTCTGGGACCTGTATAGCCATTTCCGTGACGGTATAGAGGGTTCAGGAATAGATTGCTATCTGTCATCTTCCCTCGAACAGGCGTGGGACTACTTCAGGGAAGAGCTGGAAGAAGGTGATACGCTGCTTGTCGTCGGTGCCGGCGATGTTGAGAGAATCGCCGGGTGGGCTGGGGCGGAGATTGCGGATTGCAAATCTCGGATGAACTGCCTGAAAAGCGACCGGGTGAAAGCCCTGACAACGCAACAATTCAGCAACGCAACAACTATTTCCTTTAACGAGCCCATGGCGAGACGCACGACCTTCGGGTTGGGTGGCACAGCAGATGCGTGGGTCGAGATCGCCAATGAAGACGATCTTGCATTGATTATAAGATGGTGTGAGCAGCACCGGATCCCATTCAACCTGGTCGGAGCGGGCAGCAACCTGCTCGTCAGCGACCTGGGGCTCCGAGGTGTGACCGTCCGTCTTTCCATGGAAGGCTTTTGTGGCATCCGGGAGAAGGATGGTCTTGTTGTTGCCGGAGCCGGTGCAAGGATCAGGAAATTGATGGAATCGCTGGAAGTTCAGGGCAAAAGAGGTCTCGAATTCCTCGAGGGCATTCCCGGCACTGTTGGCGGCGCGGTCAGAATGAACGCAGGCGCTTGGGGCGGCGAGATCGGAACCGCCGTAAAGTGGGTCCGTGGGATCGATATGCATGGACGGACCAGGACTCTTGAGGCAGGTGCTCTGGATTTCTCGTATAGAGCCTGCCCGGCGCTACGTGATCTTGTTGTTCTCGAGGTGGGGTTCAGCTTGCTCGCAGGTGATTGTGACTCGATAGCCGGGCTGCGTTCGGAGTATGCTGTGCGTCGTGACTGGATGCGTGGATTGAGATGTGCGGGCTCGGTTTTCAGGAACCCCGAAGGGCGATCTGCAGGACAACTGATCGATGAGTTGGACTTGAAAGGGAAGGCGGTCGGCGGCGCCAGGATATCTGAGCAGCATGCCAATGTGATCGATGTCGGAAAAGACGCGACAGCTTCAGACGTTATGTGTTTAATAGAATTGACTAGGAGAGCTGTGAAGGACGAGCGGGGCATTGATCTGGAAGAAGAGATTGTCATATTGTGAAGCAATAGGCGGTGGTTGGGGTTGCGTGAATGAAGAGATGATAGACGATTACCTAATAACGATTCCCTGGCCGCCTAGCCCGAGCCCGGCCAGCGACACGAGGCGTATCGGCTCGGACGGGCCAGCACCGCAACCGTAAGACGGTCATCGAATGTATTGATGAGCAAAGCAAAGAAATACCATAGAATCGCCGTCCTTATGGGCGGCCCATCATCAGAGCGGGAGATTTCCCTCAAATCCGGGGCGGCCATCTCTGCCGGATTGAAGCAGTCGGGTTACGATGTTGTCGGTGTGGACATTGAAACGCGCGACTTTGTTCTGCCCGATAGCACAGAGGCTGTCTTCATAGCATTGCATGGCGCATTCGGAGAAGATGGCCAGGTCCAATCGATGCTCCAGGAAAAGGGAATTCCCTACGTGGGTGCCGGGCCCGAAGGAAGTAAGGCCGCTTTTGACAAGGGCATAACCAAGGAGCGCCTGGTCACCGCAGGCATCCCGACTGCAGCATACCAGCTTCTGCATCGTGGCGATCAGCCCACTCTGGAGCTTCCCGCAGTGGTGAAGCCGACATGCCAGGGCTCTACGATCGGCATACACAAGGTGACTCGGGCCGAAGAATGGGAGGCAGCGCTGGATGATGCATTCTCATATGGCGATGAGTTGCTGGTGGAAGATTACATCGATGGCCGTGAACTCACGGTAGGGGTTGTGGGTGAGGAAGCTCTGCCTGTCGTTGAGGTCCTTGTACCGGGCGGTTGGTACGATTTTGGTGCGAAATACAGCTCTTCGCAGACCAGCTATCTTGTTCCTGCCCCCATAGAGGATGGGTTGGCCGTACGTTGCCGTGAGCTGGCGCTTGCGACATTTGAGATCCTGGAGTGCCGCGGCCTTGGGCGAATTGATTTTCGGTTGGGCCTGGATCTGGTGCCATATGTGCTCGAACTGAATACTATTCCGGGCTTCACTGAGACAAGTCTTTTGCCCAAGGCCGCAAAGGCCGTAGGGATTGATTTTCCAGAGCTTTGTGATCGCATAATATCGATGGCGACTCTATAGTCTACCGTTGAACGCCTTGAACGCTTTAACAAGGCCCACATAGTGGGTCGCTTGAACAAGCCATGCAAAGCATGGCGATTGAATGTTCCCCAGGGATGACACATGTGGTTTGAAGACGATGAATTGTTTGGCAAACGACGAGCCACGAAGCGCCGGAAAGGCACGAGGCGCAAAAAGAGCTTCCTGAAAGTCAACGCGAGACTTTCCTCCCGGAAGAATCAGAAATTCTACCGGATGGGTGCTATTGCCCTGGTTGTAGCAGGCATTATTTGTATTGGGTTGTTGCTCTGGTATGGCATAGGCTTCTTCGGCCGTAGCATGTTCTCCGAGAACGATCAGTTCGCTATAACCGAGTACGACATTCGCTGTGAAAGTGAATCGGTCCTTACCGAGGCAAGAGTGCGGAGCTACATGGAGCTGGGCACAAATGCCAACCTCTTCGCCATTGATATTACCGAGGTAAGAAAGAAGCTGGAAGACAATCCAAGTATCAGCTCTGCCGAGGTCAGGCGCAGATTCCCCGGTACGTTAGTGGTCAGGGTTTGGGAACGAGTACCAGTGGCATGGATCTACAAGCGAAGGGCCCTGGCAATGGACGAGGATGGCATCATCCTTTTCCTGAAATCGGCTCATCACGAGCTTCCCGTCATAACGGGCATCAGCCCACGTGGCCTGCGGCCCGGCAAGAAGATCGAGGAGAGGGGGCTCCACGCTTTGAGCGTGTTGAACCTGTGCGACAAAACCGATATAGGTCTCTCAATTACAGTGAAAGGTATTGATGTCAGTCCAGAGGGTTGCTTACGTTCCGGAAGCATCAGGCTCTACCTGGAATCATCCGATACCGTGCTTCTATGGTGGAAACGGGATCCTGCTGGCAGTGAGGCGGCCGAAAAAGACCTGCAGGAGCGCCTTGAGTATCTCGTGAAGACGCAGCTTCCCGCCATCCGCAGGGAGTCCGGTCCTGTCGAGATACCGCTCGAACTCGATAACTATAAAGATAATACTGTGGCAAGATCGCAGCCACGTTGATGCTGAAATTGTGACTACATTACCGCCAGTTGTTGCACTCGAGATCGGAACATCCAAGGTGATCGCACTCGTAGGTGAGCTGCGTGAAGATGGTCACGTGATGATCACCGGGATGGGTGAACATCCTTCAGCAGGTGTGCGGAAAGGTGAAATCATCGACCTCGAGAATGCTGCGATCTGCGTGCGTTCAGTCCTTCATGCAGCTGAAGAGAGTAGTGGTGTTATGGTTCGACAGATTCACCTCGCACTCTCCGGTGGTCATATCCAAAGCATGGTGAACCGGGGTACTGTACCGGTCCTGGATTCGCAGGAAGGGATAACTGCTGAGGATGTCAAACAGGTCATGAATGTTTCCCGTGCGATCAATCTCGCGCAGGACCGTGAGATGCTGCACACGATCTGCCGGCATTTCTGCATTGATGAGCAGGAACGTGTTACTAAACCTGAAGGCATGGAAGGCGCCAAGCTTTCTCTCGATATGTTGATGGTGCATGGTGTTCGCACAACGCTGAGAAACACTATCAAAGTTGTGCGCAGCGTGCCTGTGGATGTTCAGGACGTGGCCTTCAGTGGGCTTTGTTCAGCTCTTGCTGCACTTACGCCTGAGCAGAAGAAGAGCGGTGTTATTGTTCTCGATTTGGGCGGCGGGACAACGGATTTTTTGGCCTATGCAGAAAACGTAGTGGCTATAGCCGGATCTTTGGGAGTAGGTGGTGATCACGTAACTAACGATATTGCATTGGCCTTCAATATCCCGACGGCTCAGGCCGAGCGACTGAAATGTGAATCTGGATCGGCCACAATCGATGCATCGGTCTTTTCTCAGAGGATAGCTCTGCCGGCTGAGGTCGGGTTCAGAGGGCGTGCCGTGAGCTTGAAAGCGCTTCATACTGTTGTGAATGCACGTATGGACGAGATCCTTAACATGGTGAAAGCTAGATTGGAACAGAGTAGTATCCTGCATCATGCTGGGGCAGGAATTGTTCTGACGGGTGGCGCAGCCTGTATGGGTGGCATTGCAGGACTGGTCGAGAAAGTGTTCGGCTTGCCATGCACAATCGGTAAGCTGCGGAACGTGAGCGGGCTGGCAACTGCTACCGAGGGACCTCAACATGCGACCGCCATAGGGATGGTCCACTATGCTTTCAAAACTGCTGAACAGGTCAGGAGACCTTCGTTGCGGCTGGGTAACTGGATGGGCCGCATCTTCAAGAGGAGATAACAAGAAGAGCAATTCCTAGTCGTGATATTACTCATAATCATGATCGAACAGGAATCAGGGGAACTCAGATTAAGAGCATGATTAAGAGGGGTCTGGACGGACAATGGGTAATGAGATGCAAATGAAGCGTGGCTATCGAGTTACGGTGGCTGGTGTGGGTGGCGCAGGCGGCAAAGCCATCAACCAGATGCTACAGCATGTGAAAGATGGCCCCATGGCCGTTGTCTTCAACACGGACTCAAAGTCACTCGCGGAATCGCTGGCAAGCAGCCGGACACAGATAGGCATTACGGTGACCAAGGGGCTAGGAACCGGCGGCGATCCAGGGCTCGGCCGCATTTCAGCCGAGAACGACATGGAAATGATCCAGAGCGTCTTCACCGATACGGACATAGCCTGTATCGTGGCCGGACTCGGTGGTGGAACCGGTACCGGGGCCACGCCGGAAATAGTGCGAGCAGCCCGGGACGCAGGGGCAATGACTCTTTGCTTTGTTACCATGCCGTTCAAGTTCGAGGGCGAACAACGTCGAACTGTTGCTGAACAGGGACTGATTGAACTACAAGAAGGCGCTGATGCCGTGATAGTTGTCTCGAATGATCGATTGTTCGAAATAGTGGGCAGTGACGCTGGTGTAGCTGAGGCCTTCAAGAAGGCAGATGAAATCATGGCTTCAGGTATATGCGCCATCTGTCAGCTCATAACAAAACCGGGCTTCATCAATCTCGATTTCGCCGATCTGCAGAAAGTAGTCCATCACAGCGGCGGCGCTTGCACGTTTGGTTATGCCGAGTGGGGTGGGCGGAAGAAGGCAAAGAGCAGTATCAAGCGGCTGCTAGAGGGCCCCATGCTCGACAGGGGTGAAGTAATTGCAAAAGCAGGCTCATTACTCGTGAGCATCGTAGGTGGCCATGACCTGACGCTCAGGGATGTTGAAGAGGTCATGAGTGCTATAGGTAGTAGCGCACGCAAAGATGCGCACATCCTCATGGGGACAGTGATAGATGAGGCATGGAAGGGAAAAGGTGCTGTCACTATTGTTGCGGCAGAGCAATGGAATGTAGAGTACGAGGCAGTCGAGCACGAACACCAGCTCAGGGAAGGTGGCGAGAAGCAGGAAGAGCTTCGTCATAAGCCGAGGAAGCACATCAAGCGTGTTAAGAGAGATGGAGATGCCATTCAGACAGTCCTTCACCTCGAAGAAAATATCGCCAGCAAAGGTTGCTACTTTAAGGATGTCGATCCGACCATTCTCGACGGTGAAGATATCGATATCCCGACTTTTAAAAGACGCAGCATCAGGATTGAGAAGTAATTCTTTGAGGGTCTTCCGAATAATCTGTGGGTAAAATAGCCTGAAAAGATGCTGACATCAAGCTGGTTTTGTTCACGCCTCGAAGAAAACGGTATATATTGAAACAACAGTGTTCTCGTTCTATTACGATGACAGGCCTGACTCGCTATATAGACAGAAAGTGACGAGG
>JAUXFM010000134.1 GCA_030622955.1 Lentisphaerales bacterium | reverse complement strand
GCATGGCTCGTGATGTATTCATGGCTTAGAACTCACTCAGAAACACATAATACAGGGATAAATATACAAGCATGGCGTGATATTGTCAAGAATTGTGGATGAAAATTTTGTGTGAACGGATGAGTTTTCGCGCCTGTTTCCTTGATTTCAGGCCTGCACAACAGCCTTTTTGCATGGATGAATACTACTACATTACAGGCTGGAAACAGGTCGGGAATAGCTGCACAAACCCTCATTGTGAATTTCCTCTACTGGAATTGTGGCAACTAACCACACCATAGCAGGTTACAGAACATTCACAATCTTTCTCTCACTCCCGTGATGAAATTCCGGGGCTAGATCAATGATTGATTGAGATATCGCTTCGCCAGATCACTTCGCCAGCACCGACTGTGAACAGTATGCGACTCGCGAACAACCTGTTCTCAAATGGTGTATTTCGTGATCTCGAAAGAAACTCACTACTGCAAACTTTCTGTCTCGCAGAAGGATCAATCACTGCAAAGTTAGCGACTTCGCCCACTGCAAATCCCGGCACATCCAGCCCAATCGCCTCGGCTGGTCCAGTCGTCCATCGTCGCACCCACTCAAGTACGTTCATGCCACCCTCTTCTACCAGAACTGTATATGTTACGGCCACTGCGGTCTCAAGGCCAACCACACCGAAAGGAGCCCCAATAAGTCCCTTCTTTTTCTCTTCCAGAAGATGTGGAGCGTGATCAGTTGCTAGAACCGAAACAACACCATCAAGAACGGCAGCCACGAGGCTTTCCCTGTCAGCCGAACTCCTCAATGGAGGATTCATCTTGAACATTGCGTCGTCGCCCTGCAAGTCCACATCGCTTAACGCAAGATGATGTGGCGTTACTTCCGCCGAGACAGGAATTCCACCCTGCCTGGCCTTGCGTATCAGGTCAATTGACTCCTTCGCGGAAACATGTTGAATATGGACCGAACAACCGGTGGCCGCGGACAGCTCAATGTCTCGCGCAACAATCCTGCTCTCGGCTGCCGATGGTATTCCCGGAATACCCAGTCTGGCCGAGCAGTCGCCCTCATGCACAACGCCATCACCGGCCAGTTCCCTGTCCAGGGCATGGTCAAGAACCGGCAAGCCCAGCCGGGCAGCCTCCAGCATACCGCTCTTCATCAATTCGACGTCCTGGACAGTATCACCATCATCAGTAAAAGCCACAACACCGGCCTCGGCCATTTCAGCCAAGGCAGCCAGTTGCTTTCCTTCGCGACCTGCAGTGATACAGCCCGACGCCATGACCTTGATCCCTGGCACGCGCTCGCCGCGCACCAGCAGTTCCTTAACGCGCGCCGCGTTGTCAACTGGCGGTCTCGTATTCGGCATCGCAAGCAGGGCTGTGAACCCGCCACGCGCGGCCGCTCTGCAGCCCGTTTCAACGGTCTCTGCTTCCTCTCCGCCCGGCTCACGCAGGTGCACATGCATATCGATAAAACCTGGCACAATGAGCATGCCGGAAGCGTCCAGCACCTCAATATCGTCGGGAATCACAGTGGGAACATCGGAAAAGCGGCTCGATGAAACAAATAGATCCCGAATTTCGTCCCGGCCCCTGGCAGGGTCCAAGATACGGCCGCCTTTGATATGACAGGTTAGCCCCATTCTGCAGATCCTGGTTGTAGATCTAGCCGGCCGCAGGCACCGGGGCCGGCTTCTTCCTTTTCTGGAGCCAGAGCTGCACAATAGCCAGCAGCTGGCCCGTCGTCCAATAAAGCAACAGACCTGACGCCATGTTGTAGAACAGGAAGAGCATGAAGACGGTCATCATCGTCGACATCATCTTCTGTTGTTGCGGATCACCACTGGTCGGAGTCAGTTTTTGCTGCCAGAACATCGTTGCCGCCATGACTACTGGTAGCGGATTGAGCGGTATAGGCAACAGGCCAGCTAACAGCCCCTCAGGTTCACTGAGATCCGAGATCCAGAGGAATGGCGCGAAACGCAACTCAACGGCGCTGCGCAACATGACAAACAGCGATATAAAGACGGGGATCTGCACCAACATTGGCAGGCAGCCACCAAGAGGATTGACCTTGTGCACCTTATAAAGGGCCATGGTTTCTTTCTGCAGTTTCTGAGGACTATCCTTGAACTTGGCCTTCAATTCAGTCAGCTGCGGCTGAATCTCCTGCATCCTTCTCATACTCTCCGTGCTCTTGCGCATGATGGGCCAAAACAGGAGTCGAACGGCAATTGTTAAGAGGATTATGGCAACACCATAATTCCCCACCACATCGTTAATGCCGTTGAGCACGCGCAGCAGGAACTTGCTGAGCCAGCCCAGCTTGCTGCCAAATTCCATTATTTCTTCACGCTCATTCCCGAGCGTACTGATAATAGAGAATTTTTTCGGACCCACGTAGTAGTCCAACACCCTCTCCAGAGATTCGCCTGGATCAAGGACTTTCTCCTCAAAGGTCAATGAAGCCGAAACCTTTTCAACTATCGCATCATCTACCCATGTCTTTGGATTTTCCGGATCTTCAAGCTTCGGTTTCTTGCGATATGCATTCAGAATGAATGAGGGGGCCTGGTTGGTAGAGTTGCAGGACAGTATCTGCACAAAGAATTTGTTTTTGACCGCCACCCAGTCCGTGGCGCCGCGGCCCGTCACTTCTACAGCACCAGGCAACGGACTCGCCATGTCAGGTCGGACCCACCGACAGGACGCACGCTGCCGTTCATCATTCTGAAACCGCTGGGCCAGGTTCGCTTCCTCGGTCTTGTCAGAGCTCCTGGGTCCACGCTTGGCCCAATGAACCACTTCCGAACCCGCACTCGAGCTGAGTGTGTCGATGCCAAGATACACCTGGCCGCGTGTACTTGCCTTCGTCTTCACCATGGTCATAGGCCCCATCATGAGCTCATGGCCAGGCACTTTCAGCGTCTTCTTCGTCGTATTCTCGAATCGTTCAGTGATCTGTACCCTGTAGCCGTCAACAATCTCGATCCTCCGCGAGAATGACAATCCTGATTCCGCGCGCTTGGTGACCGTCAACACGTTCTCACCTTCATTTGTGATCAATTCGAAATCAGAATTGGTAGAGAACCCGGAAAAACTCTCGAACGAAAAAGCGGGCATTGATCTGAAATCAAGAATTACGGGGCCACTATCTTCCTCAAGCGTCTCCGGAAACTCTGACAACTGAGCGGAAACTATGCCGCCACCCCATGAAGACACCTTGAGTTCAATTTCCTCGTTTGAGATCGTTGCCGTCTGCTCCGACTCATTTACTCTCCGCGACTGAACAACCGCTTCCTCTATCTTCTCCGGCCTTTTCTCTTCTTCAGGCTCCACGAATTTGGCAGGCTCGACCTTCTCCGGCCCATCGTCAGTCACTTCTGCCATATCGTTAGTACTGGCAGCCGGGGGATCTGCTGCCGGTACAGGTTTCTGAGGATTGAGCCAGGTCGGCACGAGCAGCGCTGCAACCAGCAGGATAAAGAGAACGACAACTATGACTGTTTCCTGTTTATTCATGATAAGTCTTCACGGCTAGGGGTTCCGGCGCTATTTGCAGGCACCATATCTACACCACCCGGATGATACGGATGGCATTTCAGCAGTCTTTTGACACCAAGCAACAGGCCTTTGCAAGCGCCGTATGTACGAATGGCCTCGATCCAGTAAGTAGAGCAGGACGGGTAGAACCTACAGCTGCTGCGAAAAAGAGGAGATATCGCTTTCTGATAGAACTTGATCATCACTATTAGAAGCCTGGCAATCATATTTTCAAAATCTCCGCCTTACGCGCCAACTCGAGTAATTCCCTTTCGACATCCCTGCTTCCGGCCTTCAAAATCTGCCGACGCGTCGTGAGAATAATGTCCCTATCTTTACTCAGCATGTCCCTGTTGAGCCTGAATGCTTCCCTGAGCCTGCGCTTCGCCCTGGATCTTTCAACAGAGTTCCCCGTCTTCTTCCCCGACACTATGCCTAACCTGCGTGAAGCCCGTTCACCCGTTCGAACCCACATGACCATATAGCGGCCAGGATACCTGGCCCCCTGCTCAAATGTCTCGCGGTATTCCTCTCGCTGGATCCGACAGGAACGCGGCAAGCCGGCACCGCTCGGGCTGACCCGATGATGACCTTCGTTGTTGGTATCCTCAGAGTTCAACACCTGAAAAGACCTGTTACGCTGAAAGCCTGGCCCTGCCCTTGCGACGTCTGCGCGATATGACGCTGCGGCCACCCCTCGTGCTCATGCGTGCACGAAAGCCAACTTTCCGCTGACGTTTCTTCTTGGACGGTTGATAAGTACGCTTCATTCTTCTCTATCCTTGGCTGTGCGAAAAAGCAGTGCAAGCTATCATTTCTGTCGGAAGTGTCAAGTAATACCAGTATTTATTCCTGCTTTCCAGAAAAGAGTGCCTGACCGCACTTCCTGGTCAACGTTCAGCTCTTGCACCCCTCTGCATGAGAGAGCTAACCGCACCCATAGGATCCGCCTTCTCATATATAACCTTATAGACCTCTTCAATGATGGGTACCTCGACGCCCAGATCCCTGGCCAGAGCCCTTGCGACAGCACAGTTCGGCACGCCTTCGGCGACCTGTTTCATGCCCGCACGGATCTGCTCAATCGTCTCGCCACGACCCAGTTTCTCACCGACCGCCCTGTTTCTGCTCAACCCGCTGGCACAGGTAACGACGAGATCACCCATCCCGCTAAGACCTGCGAAGGTAAGAGGTTCCGCGCCCTGCACACAGCCCAGTCTTGTGATCTCCGCCAACCCACGCGTGATCAATGCAGCTTTTGCATTGTCGCCGAACCCTATGCCATCACTGATACCCACGGCAACTGCTATGACATTCTTGAGCGCGCCACCAAGTTCGACACCCGTGACATCGCTGGACGTATAGACTCGGAAAACCGAATTCATGAAAGCTTTCTGCAATCTGAGAACGCGCTCCTCATCCCTGCATGCAATCACCACCGCTGTGGGCATGCCTTTTGCCACCTCTTCTGCATGGCTGGGCCCGGATAACGCAGCGACACCATTCACCCCCAGGGTATCAGCAACTACCTCGCTCATTCTTCTAAAAGAGCCGCTATGCAGACCTTTGGCAACAGTCAGCACATCACAGGAAGCCGGTATCAACCCGGCAAAGGATTCGACAACGGGCAAGAAGAACTCGGTGGGAACCGCGATCACCAGAATATTGGATTCTGCCACGGCTTCTTCACGGTCAGAGGTCAATACAAGTCCATCCGGCAGCTTGATGCCGGGCAAATACAGTTGATTCTCACGTCGTTGCTGTGTCCGTTTCACGTAGTCGGGGAAAGCTCCCCACAGCCTTACATCATGCCCGTTCCTCAACATATTCAATGCCAGGGCAGTTCCCCATCCACCGTCACCAATCACCGTAACCGTCTTCTGATCAGACACTGTTCAACTCAACCTTTCTTCCTGAATTGGAACCTGTTTTCATTACCATTCAATAACCTCTGTATGTTTGCACGGTGTCGCCATATCACCACGAGAGCCAGCAATGTCAGAACCGATGGCATCAGGAATTCGTCAGCATCACGGCGGCACCATGCGGTTACCGGCAGGCATGCGGCCGCCAGAATTGAAGCAAGAGAAACATACCGAGTCGTAAGAAAGCACAGGATCCATGCTGCGAACCCCACCCCTACAGCCAATGGCGCTACCGCAAGCAACGCGCCAGCACTCGTGGCCACGCCCTTCCCGCCCTTGAATTTCAGATAGACCGGCCAATTATGCCCAGCGACCGCCATCATCCCGCACAGGAGCCTGAACCCGACGCCTGACTCGTACTTCCACAGGGCATCGATGAGCAGCGCGAAACCGAAGGCTGGCACAAAACCCTTCAAGGCATCCAGAAGGAACGTGAGAAGACCAGACCCCTTGCCAACCGATCTGAAGACATTTGTGGCCCCGATATTGCCACTTCCTACCTTCCGAATGTCAACCCCTCGCGCCCTGGCAATAAGCAGGCCGTTAGGTAATGCGCCCAGAAGATAAGAAACTACGCCGGCGGCGATCCAAATCCAAGTAGACAGGTGCAGTCTCCCATCAGTCATTTCTTCCTGTCAGCCATAAGTTTGGCGATCCTCAGCAGTAGTCCGGCACTGTCTCCCAGCACCCTGAGCGAGGCCTCTGATTCCGAGATAAGGTCCTTCACTGCCTGCCTGCTTGCATTCAGTCCCATGACCCCCACAGCAGTCATCTTTC
>JAUXFM010000014.1 GCA_030622955.1 Lentisphaerales bacterium | reverse complement strand
CCTACTGTGCTCTTCACGACGGCTGGCATGCATCCGCTGGTTCCGTACCTTTTGGGTGAGCCGCATCCTGCAGGAAAACGTGTGTGCAACTGCCAGAGATGCGTGAGGACCGGAGACATCACGGAGGTCGGTGACGCGACACATCTCACATTCTTCGAGATGCTGGGGAACTGGTCGTTCGGCGACTACTTCAAGGAAGAGGCGATCTCGTGGTCGTACGAATTCCTCACTTCGAAAGAATACCTTGGGCTGAGCCCTGAGAAGCTGTATGTGACCGTCTTTGAGGGAAGCGAAGATACCCCTGCGGACGAGGAATCTGCTGCCATATGGCAGCAGCTGGGGATTCGCGGAGAGCGGATATTCCGATTGCCGGTAGTCGATAACTGGTGGGGGCCGGCGGGTGCGACCGGGCCATGCGGGCCTGACACGGAGATGTTCATTGATACCGGGTCCGAGTCATGCGGCCCCGAATGCAGACCTGGCTGCGCATGCGGGAAGTACTTCGAGGTTTGGAATGATGTGTTCATGCAGTACGAGAAGACTGCAGAAGGGAAATATGTTTCGCTTGCCAGGAACAATGTTGACACAGGCATGGGGCTTGAGCGAACGGTATCGGTATTGCAGGGCAAGGAAAGCGTGTTTGATACGGTGATGTTCAGGGACATCCTGGCCACGATTGCCGATCAGTCCGGCAAGAGGATGGAGGAGAGTCCTGAATCGCTGAAGGCGTTCAGGGTGCTTGCCGATCATTTGCGCAGTTCTGTCTTTATTCTGGGTGATGAGAACGGTGTTACCCCAAGTAACCTGGGGCAGGGCTATGTTCTGCGGCGGCTTATAAGAATCGCTGTACGTTATGCGCGGCAGCTTGCTATGCCGGGCGGTTTCACCAACGCGATTGCAAGAGCAGTTATCGATACGTATAGCGGAGCATATCCGGAGCTTGAAAGTAACAGGGCTAGAATCGTGGCGGAATTAAAGACAGAAGAAGAGAAGTTCGAACAGACGCTGGATCGAGGCATGTCGGAGATTCGGAAAGTAATGGACAAGATGAGCGGGCACGGCCAGTCATTGCTGCCGGGCAGGGTAGCCTTTAAGCTGTATGACACCTACGGATTCCCCTACGAGTTTACCGAACAGATTTGCGGAGAGCATGGTATGGCCATTGACCGTGCAGCCTATAACAAGGCTTTTGCCAAGCATCGCGAGCTCTCCAAGAAGGGTGCCGACAAGGTGTTCAAGGGGGGGCTGGCTGATAGTTCGGAGGCGACGAGGCGATTACATACTGCTACCCATTTGCTGCATCAGAGCCTGCGGGATGTGCTGGGGAAGGATGCCGTGCAGAAGGGATCAAACATAACTCCCGAGCGACTTCGATTTGACTTTGCACATACCGGCAAGGTCCCGCCTGAAGTGGTTAAGAAGATTGAGGATCTGGTTAATGATGCAATAGAGCGGGATCTTGCGATGAAGATGGAAGTGATGACCATCGAGGAAGCAAAGGATTCAGGTGCAATAGCATTGTTCAGTGGGAAATATGGCGAGCAGGTGAAAGTCTTCTCGTTCGGTGACTTCTCAAAGGAAGTATGTGGAGGGCCACATGTCGAAAGTACCGCTGCGCTGGGCAGGTTCAGGATCGTGAAAGAGGAATCATGCAGCGCCGGGGTGCGCCGGATACGTGCGGTGCTTGAATAGATCGGATTCGAACCAGAATCACCGGCAGGGGGCAGGAGAATAATGACTGCCGACACAACAGATCGCCGTTTTTGTGCAGGTCGATCCAGATTTTCAACTGCGTGCTTCTATCTTGCCGTTTTTGCCATCACAATTCTTGCATTCCACGTGCGTGCATTCAACTGGAAGAGGGTTTTCATTGCGCCGGGCGACATCAGGCTGATTGAGAACGACGCGTATTATCATATGCGTCGCATTTTGTTGATAACATCCGGCAATTTCACGTTCTCTGAAGTTGATCCATATATGTGCTATGGTTCAGCGTTCCGGGTCAATACGCCACCGTTGTTCGACTATCTGGTCGCCGGCGTGGCTCAACTGCTCGCGGCCAACAGAACGCCGTCAGATGACCTCGTGACAGCGGTAGCTGCGATTATGCCGGCAATACTCGGTGCGATGACCGTAGGAATTGTGATCGCATTGGGCAGGGCACTGATGTCGCGTTGCGGTGGACTGTTGGCTGGTATGCTACTGACATTTATGCCGTACCACATCCAGGTCTCGGTCGTTGGCAGGCCGGATCACCATGTGCTGGTGGGTTTGCTTGCGGCTTTGCTGTTGCTATGCCTCGTGAAGGTGGTGCAAGGCTGCAGTGCTGCCAGGGCTGTCGCACTGGCTGGGGCGGTTGGTCTGCTGTTGGTTCTCCTGTTGCTTACCTGGGTTGGTTCCCTTTTCTTTGTGATAATTACCTGTCTCTCGCTCGGTGCCAGCATGGTTGTTGTGATGAACGAGCGCGAGATTGTGCGCAGGCATGCTCTGCTAGGATGTGGTGCCTTCATGTTCGCGGCGGTCCTGCTCTTGCCGGTCTTGATGATGACCGCATGGTGGTGCGACGGTATAGGCAGTTGGACGTCGCTTTGTCGCTATCATCTGGACTTGCTTATTACCTGCGGCGCGGGCCTGGTGCTTGAGGGGATACTGCTTGATTCTCTTTCTCACCGGCGTCATGAGGAAGGTCGGATTCGCTGGCATCTGCTGGCTTTCGCAGGTATAGGGCTGATCGCAGGAATTGTGGTCTGGCGCAGCCTGGTGGCAGTGGTTGCGGGTGGGATCGCCTGGTTTGGAAAGGTGGATCCTTTCGTTGATTATGTTCAGGAAATTGGTGCGCCCGGTTTCAAGAATCTTGTGGCAAACTTTACATGGCTCGTTGTGCCGGCACCGCTTCTCATGCTGTTGCTTGTGAAGAAGCGGTGGAGAAATATGGCTGGCAGGCGCATGGCTGTGGTGTTTGTCTCATGGTCGGCTGTATGTGGCGTGAGCGCGGTTATGCAGCAGCGTTTTTCGGACCTCTTCTCGATATCGATGGCGGTCCTGATTGCAGCGTTCATCTGCCTGGTGTTTTTCGCGGCACAACAGCTTTCTGTGAATGCCAAGGCGAGAATAGGGGCCTGGGGGCTGGGACTTGCGCTCTTAACCATCTGCGTTTGGCCGACGGGGAAATGGGTTAAAGAGTATGCATATGCTGCGCGGCAAAGGCATTTGAATCGTGATACTGTTTATGAGCTGTGTCGATGGATGCGGGATAACACGCCTGCTACCTCTGGTTACAAGGGTTGGTCACTAGCGGCACCGGAGTACAGTGTTCTTGCGTCCTGGCCACTGGGCAACGCAATAACCTATATCGGGGAGCGCCCGAATCTTGCCAACAACTTTGTCGGGCTGGAGGACACAAGAGAATCCTGTATGATTCCGTATCGTTTCTTTGTTAGTGAGGATGTTGCGGAAGCAGAAAAGATCATCGCAGCATGTGGGGCACGATATATCATCGTGAGCGAGCCGATTATTTCGGGAGAGCTCGCAATAATCCTGGATGTGCTGGGAGCGAAACATTCTGATTTCTTCGCATCGGTAGATGACGAAAATGGTTTCTGCTTCACGACGCTGCCACGCGCAAAGAACTGCATGCTTGTTCGGCTCTACCTGGCTGGCGATGAGGGGTTTGGCCCGTTCAAGCCGGTGCATGAATCTGAGCGGGCGACAATGCTTGGCGGCAGACGCTTTCCTACGTTTCGTGTGTTTGAATACGTTTCGGCCGAGTAGCAATTATTAGAATTGCGTGATAGTGGCCGTAGCGCTATTTCCGTCAGCATCGGTTGCCGTGACGAAGTTTCCACCTGTCTGATCGGCTGGCCTGTATATTGCCGTGCTGCCGTGTGACGTGATGGTGCCGATGTTGGTATGGGCTACTGACCAAATATAGTCGGGTTTGCCGCCCTGTGCAGTGATGGTGACCGTCTTGTTGGACATGGCTGTAGCATAGCTGTACTTGATGTTATCCGGCGAAACCGTTATTTGGCCGTTGCGCACGTGATCGTCACTCTCCTGTTCGCAACCAATAAAGCAGAAGCTGGCCACAAGAAGTATCAGGACAATGATGATCGAGCCTAAAGCGGAAGTTTTGGTCATGGTCTTTGCCCCTTCAAGATATTCTTATATCACTGTGGAACATTGGGCAGCAAACGTTTTCTTGGGCAAAGGCACTTGCCTCTCGTCGTTGCTTGTGGGTATAAGACCGGATTATGGGTAAGAGTGAGGCAGAGAGCATAGGCTGTTCCCACTGTGGTGAGGAGAGTTTCCTCAAGCGGGAGCCGGTCTATGATGGTTTCGCCAAGTCTGGTGAGAAGCTGAGTTGTGCTGGCTGTGGCCATGTTTTTGAGAATGAAGCGGATGTTCCTTTCAAGGGGCGAGGCGGCCCCAGTGTTTTTACGGATGCTGACCGATCAGCTGATGTGGATGTATTTGCTAAAGATGAAAAGGGACAGATTTGTCGTTATTGCACGAACTATGTAGTCAATCCATTCACCCAGCGCTGTTCGCTCCACTTCAAGGTTGTTGACGCAACTGACACCTGTCCGAACTTTGAAGAGAAGAAGGAAGACTGACCGGTAGTTAGTATCTGCTTGTTGAGTGTCGTTGATCCTGATGGATGGCCCACATGGGCAGCTCCCACGCATTCGCTCTACTCCCTGCTATGCAGGGTAAACACATGAATAGCTTCCGGAGGTCGAGGCTTCGACATTCTTTTATGAATCCTGAACGCTCTCTCTATTTATGCGTAATATAGGCGTTGCCGGTACGGGCGTAGCTTGACGTGTTTGTTGCATCGCCGGGGCTGTTCTCTATCACTGAAGTAACTGTTATGAGCTGAACGGCGTTGGTGCTTGGTGTCGCAAGACTCTTGTATGTAACGCGTTCACCTTCGCGGGTCGACAATATGCCCCATGTATCATTAGAGATGCTCCAGTGGTATTCGTAACCACCGGAAGCGGTCAGTACGATAGATTCGCCCACCTTTATCGCTGCTGTATCGGGTGTTATTCGGATCCTGGCCTGGGCAGATGCGGATTCTGTCTCGCAACCAACGATGACGAATGAAGCCATAACAATGGCAATGCTTGTGATGAAGAGGAGTGGTAGGTAGTTCTTTGCTTGTGTTGTCATACAGCAGTCCTAGTATTAATGCGTCGTAACGGTAGATAATGTACAACTTCCACAGTTACGGTGTCAACGGTGCTTTTTGGCGTTGCTGTGCAGAACTGCTTTTGCGATACTCCGGCCTGATGAAGAGGTTGATTTCAACGATTTTGTTCGCCTGCATTGTTGCTTCGGCAATGGCCGCGGAACCGCAGCTTGTCGATGGTGTTGCTGCCTATGTGAATGAGGACATCATAACGATCAGTGATGTGCTCATCATGTCGCGCCCACTTGAGCTGCGAGTAATGCGCGCACCTAGTGGAGGGGATGTTGGCGCGCAGGTACGCAAGGTGAGGCTCTCGGCGCTGGATGCACTGATAGAGCGGACACTGTTGATCCAATCGGTGCAAGAAGAGGGAGTTGTTATTCCTGAATCTCACGTTGAGGGCAGGATCAGCCGTACTATCGATGACCATTTTGATGGCGATCGTGCGCGGTTCATTGAAGCCCTCCGGGACGAGGGGCTTACTCTTGGCGACTTCAGGGCTAAGATCAGGAAAGAGACCTTGCTTTCAGTGGTGCGTGAGCGTGGGGTTGAGGGTAAGATCACAATTTCGCCTGCCGAGATGCATGCCGCCTACGAGGCGAATGCGAGGGAATTCTGGTCGCCGACCAAGCTAAAGCTTTCTGTCATTGTCCTTGAGAAGACGGGGAAACCTATCGGTGCGCTCCGCCTGAAGGCGGATGAGTTAAGGGATAAGGCTATGAATGGCAATGATTTCGCGAAGCTGGCACGTAGTTCCTCCGATGGGACTAAAGCCGATAAGGGCGGGGACTGGGGTTGGATCGAGCCTTCTTCGCTGCGCCGTGAACTTGGTTCCGCCGTTGACGGGTTGAAAGCTGGTGATGTTGCGAAGATCGTTGAAACCGGCTATGAGATTTATGTTGTTAAGGTGATGGACCTGCAGGAAGCGAAGCGCCTCGAGTTCGAGCAGGTACGCGAGCGACTTGTGAAGGAACTCAAGGCAAAGAAGGCAGAACGCAGGTATGACGCGTGGGTCAAACAGCTGCGGGAAGAAGCCTATATAAAGATTGTGCCGCACGGCGCTTTCTGAATCAGGTAGTCGCGCGCATTGCGCTGGCACCAGGAGAGTGTTGTCATGGCAGGAAAGATCAGGGCGCTTGCCCTTACTGTGGGTGACGTAAACGGTATTGGGCCCGAAGTCGTGCTCAAGGCGGCGCTTGGCGAGTGCTGGCCTTCTGACCTGAAGCTCATAATTCTTGGCGAGCGCCGTGTGATCTCGAGGGCATGTTCAAAGCTGTCGCTGCCCGAACCACCCGATTGGTGTAATGAGTCACGCCGGGTGCTGCCTCCTGTCAGTTTATGGGATTTCACTGCGCCGCGCAGGCTTACGCAGAAAGATGGCGTGGTAAGTGCTGTAGCGGCACATGCTGCATTGGGTTGGATCCGAGCTGCTACCATGTATTGTTTGACAGGTCGATTCGATGGGATGGTTACTGGGCCAATTTCTAAGGAGGCCTTCGGCAGGGCTGGGATCAAAAGTGCGGGCCATACTGAACTGCTGGGATTGCTGACAAATACGAAGAAGTTCGCAATGATGCTTATGGGTGGTGGACTTCGTGTTGTCTGCGTTACCCGCCATATACCGTTACTCTCGGTTCCTGCGGCGCTGTCGAGCAGGGCCATTGTCGAAGCAGGCGAGCTTGCCTGTCAGTCTCTTGGCTGGCTTGGCGTGAAAGGGTCCAAGACTGTGGCTGTCTGTGGTCTTAACCCGCATGCGGGTGATGGTGGTGCGTTGGGATCTGAGGAGCGTAGGATCATCGCACCTGCGGTGCGGCGTCTTGCAAGAATGGGGCTGAAAGTAGAGGGGCCGGTTCCTGCGGATGTTGTTTTTTATCGCGCGCTCAAGAAGGAATATGGTTGCGTGCTCGCAATGTATCATGATCAGGGCTTGGGCCCACTGAAGATGGTTGGATTCGAGAAGGGCGTGAACATTACGTTGGGACTTCCTATAATCAGGACATCGCCAGATCATGGGACAGCATTCGACATCGCGGGCAAATGGTGCGCGGATCCGTCCAGTATGATTGCTGCAATTGAACTTGGTGCCGCTCTGTGCAGGAAGCGGAACCCCTGGAAGCGCAAGTGAATCTCAACAGCCCAGCACAGGTTCGTACGATTCTCAATGAGCTTGAGCTGCGTCCCAGCAAAGCGCTTGGCCAGAATTTCCTCGTTGATGGCAATGTACTTGAGATCCTGATGCGGCATGCCGATGTGGGTGAGCAGGATGTCGTCCTCGAGGTGGGGCCTGGTCTTGGGACGGTGACCCACGAACTTGTTGAGCGGTGTAAACGTCTGGTGGCAGTGGAGAAGGATCGGCGGCTTTTCTCTCGACTGCGCCAGGAATACAGATACAGGGATTCCGTTGAGATCATAAATGCCGACATCATGCGGCTCTTTCTGGATGAGTTGTTTGCAAAAGGTGTGACCAAGGTCGTTGCCAACCTGCCATATTGTGTTGCCAGCAGGTTTCTCATGAATCTGTGGCAGGAGCAAAATGCACCAGAGAAGGTTGTTGTCACGATTCAGAAAGAAGTCGCGGAGCGGCTGGTTGCTGAGCCTGGCAATGGTCAGTACGGTTTGCTGAGCATATGGCCAAAACTTGTGTATGATGTGGAGATCGCGAAACTGGTCAGCCCTACATGTTTTTGGCCGATACCCGAGATTGAATCGGCAATTATAGTCATGACTCGCAAATCGGATGCTCGCCCAATGCCGGCGGATATGGACAACTTCAAGGCGCTGACCCGGCATGCGTTTCAGCATAGAAGAAAGCAGATGTGCAATATCCTCCAACGCTTCAAGGGTGCGGTTGTCTTGACAAAGGATGAATGTGTTAGCATATTGGGCGATCTTAAGCTGGAATGTTGTGTGAGGCCAGCCAACCTGGCACTGGGCGATTGGTGTCGGCTATCGGACAAGTGTGCGGAATTCTCGGAGCGGTAGTGGGTGGCTCTTTTGTGTGGTGCGAAGCTGCTGCCGGAGGTGCTTCTTCATGAAAGGCGTCAAGATTGGGATCATTGGCTGCGGGTGTATTGCCCCCACGCATATACGTGCCTTCCAGTGCATTCCGGATGTGGAGGTAGTCTGGGCCTGTGACCTGCAGGCTGAGCGGGCCAAAGAGTTATCCGAGCAGTTTGATATCAGGCAGATCACAACCGATTACCACGAAGTCATCAATGATGCTGATCTGGACTGCGTAACGGTTTGTACTGATCACGGATCGCATGCCGGTATTGTCGTCGATGCGCTATCGGCAGGCCGCCATGTGCTTTGTGAGAAGGCCCTGGCTTCTACCAGGGCTGGGTTGGATGCCATTGCAACGGCGCAGAAGCATCATGCGGATCTGATTTGTGCGGGTGTATTTCAACACAGGTTCGACGCTGTCAGCCGCTATCTCAAGCGTTTGATTGATAAGGGGGTATTTGGCGAGATACTGACAGCTTCCCTTGAAATGCGCTGTCTTCGTACCGCCGACTATTATGATCGCGATGCGTGGCGCGGGACCTGGGCCGGCGAGGGTGGATCGGTACTTATCAACCAGGCGATTCATTACATAGATATTCTTGCATGGATAATGGGCGGTGTTGCATCTGTCAGTGGTGCATTTGCGAACATAACGCATAAAGGCAATATTGAAACTGAGGACACCGCAAGTGCGGCGTTGCGCTTCAAATCGGGAGTGCTGGGTTCGATGACTGCTACTTCCGGAAGTCACAGCGCATGGGAGGCCAGTTTTGCTATGAGTGGGACGGTTGGCTATCTTGAATTGTGCAACAATAATCCGATACGTGTTGATTTTGAAGACAATGAAAAGAGTGAACTGATAATCACCGAGCTCGCAGCGGCAAATGAGGAGCCTGAGATGGTGCTCGGAAAGAGCTATTATGGTTGTGGTCACAGGGGGCTGATAGCTGATTTTGTCGCGGCGGTCCGGGAAGGTCGGGAGCCATTCGTGTCAGCGACGGACGCAAGGCACGCGGTGGATATTGTTTTGGGAATCTATGAATCCCATCGTACTGGTGGATGGGTGAAGGTGGGTAATGATTGACCTGCCCGCGCGCGCACCTGCATCGCTGCACGAAGTGCTGTGGGTGGTTAATAGTTGCCTGTCATAGCGGAGGGCTCAGGGTGGGGCAAGTCAAAGAGAAGTGATGACGGAGCAGGTGGTTGGTGCATAGCACTATACAGTACATAGATATACCCAGACGCCGCAGGTACGGATTACGACAGGGTTGAGCAGGACAAATCCTGCGCTATAGATCCATTCGAAGTACTTGCGACGAGGACAGGAACCTGCTGGGATGGGGCTCATGTAGGATTGTGGATTGGGGAAATCTTGGAGCAAATATCCAGACGATGAATGAGCAGCTGGCGAGTGATATTAAGGAATTGGCACAGGAGATTGGATATGTTGCCTGCGGCATTACATCGGCCAGGCCATTCAATACGTTTGGAAGGACTGTGCGCGACCTGATCAAACGCTTTCCTGAAGCAGAGTCGCTGTATGGCTGGATGCTGAATAGAGAAGACCCGCGGATCAAGAATCCCTGGGCACGTTCAATAGTGGTATGTATCCGGCATTACGGGAAGTATCGGCTACCGAAGGAACTTGTGGGTCATATTGGTCTGAACTATCTATTTGATCTCAGGTATGAGGAATCTCCGGATCATGCGATGCCAAAACGAATGACAGATGGGCTTAAGAAGCTCAGGTTGCGTACCAGAAAAGGCGGGGTGCCGGACAAGGCTGCGGCGAGCAGGGCGGGAGCAACACGATTTGGAAAGAACTGCATTGCCTACTGCGACGGGTATGGCTCTTGGATTAATATTGAAACATGGCTTGTCGATGTGGAGCTTCCTGCTGATGTGCCAAGCCTGAGGCCGCTTTGTCCACCGGGCTGCCGTAAATGTATTGATGCATGTCCAACGGGTGCACTGGTAGAGCCCTACAGGATGCGGATGGATCGTTGCATTGCGCATTTGACTTACAGCTCGAAGGGGCCGGTCGAACCTGGGCTATGGGACAAGATGGGTGAGTGGATTTATGGTTGTGATCTCTGTCAGCAGGTTTGTCCGCTGAACCATGACAAATGGGAAGAGGAAGAGGATGCGACCTGGCTTGAGAAGATCGAGAAGAAGTTGACGCCTGAAGCCCTTGCTGGGATGGATGAAGCGACGTACAGGAATGTAGTGCATCCATTGTTCTGGTATATTCCTAAAAATGATTTGCACCGATGGCATGAGAATGCGCGTCGTGCTCTTGAAGCAAAGTCGCGGGGGAAAGAGTAGCCATGGGCGAGTCAAGTACACCTATGATGAAGCAGTACCGGCAAATCAAGTCGGAGCTGGCGGATGACACATTGCTATTCTTTCGGTTGGGTGATTTCTACGAGATGTTCTTTGAGGATGCGAAAATAGCATCGTCGATCCTTGATGTTGCGCTTACCAAGCGCAACAAGATTCCCATGTGTGGGGTACCGCATCACGCTGTTGAGCATTACCTGGCGAAAGTGATCCGGGCAGGAAAGAAGGTCGCAATCTGCGAGCAGGTCGAAGACGCTTCTGCTGCGAAGGGCATAGTGAGGCGTGCTGTAACCCGCGTGATAACGCCGGGCACAATTATGGAGGAGGATATCCTCGAGTCGCGGAAGAACAACTATCTTGCAGGGTTCTTTAGGGCGAATGGCAGATATGGGATGGCGATGCTTGATCTTTCCACGGGCGAATTCTGGGCGGAGGAACTGGAATCACTCGTTGAGGTCGAGGACAACCTGCGGAGATTCGGGCCGAGCGAGTGCGTGCTGCCTGAGGAGCAGCTCGATGATCCTGAGGTGAGAGGGGCACTTGAGCCGGCATCGCTTGCGATGCTCACTTCGTGCGAGGATTGGACTTTTGAGTATGATGCGGCACGGGATTATCTGCTTCGGCATTTTGGGGTGCAATCATTGGAGAGTTTCGATTGCGAGGACCGGCCTGCAATCGCCGGTGCAGCTGGTGGTGTTCTTTACTATGTAAGAGATGAGCTGCGGCGGCAGATAGGTCATGTGAAGGGGTTGCGTGTGAAGAATCCCTCTAACTATCTGGTTCTTGATCAATCGACATGTTCTAACCTGGCGCTGCTGCCAATGCGTGGCGAGGGTGTGGATGTGAGCCTGCTGAAGGTCATGGATTCAAGCGTCACGGCAATGGGTGGCCGACTCATGAGGGACTGGATCGTGAGGCCGCTGGCTGAGCGTGATGCGATCGCCGCGCGTCACGATGCGGTTGCCGAGTTTTGTCGCGACAGGGGTTTGCTTGCGGATATTCGTGAACTACTGGCTGCTGTCAAGGACCTGGAGCGGCTTGTTTCTAGGTTGGGTGCAGGGAGCGGCAACGCGCGTGACCTGAGAGCTGTAGCTAGCTCCCTGAGTAATTTAACGGGCATTAAGGCACTGTTTGACGGGCGGAGGATACAACAGCTCAGAGAACTCAATGAGCAACTCATTCTTTTGCCGGATCTGATCGATCTGATAGATCGCGCGATAGTTGAAGAGCCGCCTGTAGCGCTCAAGCAGGGCGGAATTGTCGGTGAAGGTTACAATTCTGAACTCGATGAGCTACGTGGCGCGGCGGCGCAGGGCAAGAAATGGCTGGCTGAATACCAGGCCAGTGAACAGGCGCGGACAGGAATAAGGAACCTGAAAGTCCGGCATAACAGAGTGTTCGGGTATTATATTGAGATCTCTAAAGGCCAGCTGGCGAATGTGCCGGAGGAATATGACCGGAAGCAGACGCTTGTCAACGCGGAGCGTTTCATAACGCCTCGGCTAAAGGAATATGAGGGCAAGGTGCTCGGAGCTCAGGATCGATCTATTGTAATGGAATACGACATCTTTGTTGATATCAGGGAAGCAGTTGTTCGCGAGACATCAAGTATCCAGGGAACGGCGCGCGCGCTTGCCGGGCTCGATGCCCTGGCTTCGTTTGCTGAGAGGGCGCTGGCGCTTGGATTTGTGCGACCGGTCATGACGGAAGGCGATCTGTTGAGGATCAGGGATGGCAGGCACCCGATTGTCGAGCAGGTACCCGGCGCCGAGAAGTTCGTTCCAAACGATGTGCTGCTGGATACCGGTGCTAATCAGTTGTTGATCATTACGGGGCCGAACATGGCGGGGAAGTCAACCTACATAAGGCAGGTGGCAGTGATTGTCATCATGGCCCAGATGGGTTCTTTCGTCCCGGCAGCTGAGGCGGAGATCGGTGTGATCGACCGTGTCTTCACGCGTGTTGGGGCTAGTGACGACCTGGCGAGGGGTAGAAGTACGTTCATGGTTGAGATGCAGGAAGCTGCCAACATACTGAATAATGCAACAACGCAGAGCCTGATTATTCTTGATGAAATCGGGCGTGGCACGAGCACGTTTGATGGCATCAGTATCGCTTGGGCAGTTGCTGAATTCCTGCACAACAACGAGGCAGTGAAGGCGAAGACCATGTTCGCAACGCATTATCACGAATTGACAGACCTTGCGCTCACGATGCCGGGCATAAAGAACTACAACGTATTGGTCAGAGAGAAGAACGACAAGGTTGTGTTTCTAAGGAAGATAGTGGAAGGTGCAGCTGATAAGAGCTATGGGATTCAGGTTGCGCGATTGGCTGGGCTACCGCAGGAGGTCATTGATCGCGCGAAAGAGATCCTTGCCAACCTTGAAGAAGGTGAACTGAACGAGATCGGGCAACCAAAGATTGCTAAGAGACGCTCGCGTAAATCCGGGGATTCGGATGCTCAGTTGAGCCTGCTCTAGAATCGACTCTATATGAAAATAGTATGTGCCAGCACAGTTACCTGTGGAGAAGAGGCCTTTAGTACTGTCGGGGATTGCGTGATCTGTCGACCGGAGGAGATCGGCCCTGCTGTCCTGAAGGATGCCGATGCGCTTGTGGTGCGTTCTACCATAAAGATCAATTCTAAACTGATTGGTGACAGTCGCCTTCGTTTTGTCGGTACTGCAACAATTGGATTCGATCATATGGATCTGCCGTTCCTGGAAGGTTCTGGTATCAAGTGCGTGTCTGCAGCCGGGTGCAATGCTAACAGTGTGTCGGAATACATCACAGCGGCGCTACTGGTGCTCGCAGAGCGAAAAGGTTTTAGCCTGGAAGCTATGACGGTGGGTGTAGTAGGAGTAGGGAACGTTGGCAGGCGAGTGGCGGCGAAAGCTGAAGTGTTGGGGATGTCGGTGCTGAGGAACGATCCACCCAGAGCGAGGGCAGGCAAAGGTCAGGACGTTGATGAATTCGTTGAGCTCGAACGTCTCCTCTCGGAAGCGGATGTCGTGACGTTACACGTCCCGTTGACCTGTGAGGGGCGGGATTCGACCATTGCGATGGCGGATAGCGCGTTCTTTGAGAGAATGAAGCGAGGTTCGATATTTTTCAATTCGGCGCGTGGTGGGGTGATGGTCAGTGAGGACTTGGTCAAGGCAATCGATGGGGGCCAACTGGGTGGTGTCGTTATTGATACATGGGAAGGTGAACCGCAATTCTGGCCAGACCTGCTTGATCGAGTTGATATTGGGACGCCTCATATCGCGGGGCATTCCTGGGAGGGGAAAGTGAACGGTACTGCTATTGTGTATCGGGAGTTATGCAGTCACCTGGGTGTTGCTCCTTCCTGGAAACCACCTTTGTCGTGGGAGGGAGGACGTAGGTCTGTTGCTGTTGATGCAATTGACAAGCGGGATGATGCCGTACTCGGTGAGATCGTCAGGCACTTCTACAACATCCTCGATGATGATGCGGGCATGCGTTCCCTTGCAACTGTTGGTGATGCTGCGGAGAGGGCTGCTGGGTTCAGTGGGTTGCGCAAGAATTACGCTGTGCGTCGCGAATTCCCTGCTGCGAGTCTTGTATTAAATAGTGCCGGGCAGCAACTGATAGATACGGCCAATGGGCTGGGGTTCACAATCTCTTGAGCAAGGAAGCTATACGGCTCATTCACGGTATCTCCAGGGCGGAACTGTCTAGCTTCTGCGAAGAGCTTGACGTGCCTGCGTATCGTGTCGATCAGGTCTGGAACTGGTTGTATCGCAAGTATATTTCCAGCTGGGACGAAATGAAGAATGTGCCAGCTGATCTCGCTGCTGCGTTATCAGAACGTTTCTGCCTCGGCAGTGTGCGGGAGATTAATTCATTGCGCGCTAATGATGGGACTAGAAAGATACTCGTTGAACTTTCTGACGGTGAGTGCGTCGAAGAAGTCCTGATCCCTGCGAAGGGGCGTGAGACGGTTTGTGTCTCAACGCAGGTTGGCTGTAAGTTCGATTGTGCTTTTTGCGCGAGTGGCAAGTCGGGGTATACACGTGATTTGGATGTGGGTGAGATGGTCGGGCAAGTGGTGCATGCCGCGCAGCTTGCAGAAACCCGTCTTTCTCACGTTGTTTATATGGGTGTGGGTGAGCCGCTGGACAACTATTCGAACGTTTTGTCGTCGATCAGGTTGATAAACGATGGAAAAGGTCTTGGCATAGGTGCGAGGCGCATTACCGTGAGTACCTGTGGACTGGTCCCGGGAATAGAGAAATTGGCGAGCGAAGGCTTGCAGGTTGAGTTGTCAGTTTCCCTGCATACTGCTCGGGATGGGCTCCGCAGTGAGCTAATGCCCGTGAATGCGAAATACCCGCTTGTGAAATTACTGGCAGCATGCCGTAATTACGTTGATGCAACAAATCGGATCATCACGTTTGAGTACCTGTTGATTGCCGGGCTGAATGATTCAGAGCAGGATGCGGTGATGCTGGTGAAACTATTAAGTGGTTGCAAATCCCGTGTGAACCTTATCCCGTTGAGCCCTGTGTCGGAATATCCGGGTGTGGCACCAAGCCTGGCGACGGTCGATATCTTTATGGGAATACTGGAAGGTTATGGTATCAATGCAACGATACGCAGGTCTCGTGGCAAAGGTGTGGCGGGCGCATGCGGGCAATTGCGGGGCATGAAGAATGAAGCAGAGACGAGGCGATAGGCATCATTGGAGCGCGAGTGCTGGCCTAGTGAGTCAATATACAATGTTCACGGTTATCCAGAAATGAGTAGATTAATCAATACGCGTGGTGTGGCTGCTGCAATCGTGAATAACTGGTTGAGTAAGGGCATGTTTCCGGACAGGATGCTGGATTCAGTTCATGACGACAGGGCGTTTGTTGCCGAGCTGGTTTATGGCGTCGCTAAGCAGCGTCGCGGTCTTGAATGGGTGCTCGACAGATACTGTGAGCGCCGGCCATCGCGGAAGCTGTTAAGTGTTCTGATGGTCGGTATGTACCAGCTCCTCTACATGGACGGAACAGCGCGATATGCAGCAGTTAATGAAACCATGAATGCAGCTTCAGGGTCAGTTTCCGAAGTTGAGAAGAAGTTCGTTAATGCTGTCCTGCGGCGAGTAGCGGGTGAACGGGAAAGCTTGTTGCGAGGGCTGATGGCAGAAGAACCTGGCATTGCCCAATCTCATCCTGACATTCTGTTGTCGCGGTGGGTTGATGCGTTCGGCGCTGATGGAACGAGAGCACTTTGTGAATGGAATAATGGCCGGCCACAATTAACATTGCGCATACGCGAGCATGACGTAGGTACGTATGTTGCACGGTTGGCTGAAGTCGGGATCAAGGGTGAGCCGCATCCGTTTCGTCCTTCTGACTTCATCGTGCTGGGCGGTGGTGTCAATGTTGTGGAATTGCCCGGGTATGCGGAAGGGCTGTTCACTGTTCAGGATCCTTCAACTGCTATTGCTGTCGATCTCATGGGCGATCTCAGAGGTTGCAGCGTATTGGATGCCTGCGCAGCTCCGGGTGGGAAGACATTGCTCCTGGCTGACAGAATGAAGGGGCATGGCAGGGTTGTTGCGATGGATGCTGATGCCGGCAGGCTGGCACGATTAGAATCGAACGTTCAGCGGGTTGGCCATTCCGCGATGGTGGAATTGCGCTGTGGAGATGCGCGGGCTTCCGGCTATGTTGATAAGTTTGACGCGATCTTGTTGGATGTGCCCTGCAGTAACACGGGCGTATTGAGGCGCCGTGCAGATGCGCGGTGGCGCTTCACGAAGGAAAGGCAGGCGGACCTTTTGATCCTTCAACGAGCCTTGCTGGACTCCGCTTCTGTTGCGCTGAAACCGGGGGGCATGCTTGTATACAGCACATGCAGTCTTGAGCATGATGAAGGTGGAGCGCGGTTCCATGGCTGGCTGGCCGACAATGCAGGCTTTCGGTTCATTGATGAACGAAGAACATTTCCGCCAGTCGACTCTGTGGACGGAATCTATGCGGGTTCTGCGATGCGGCTATCAGGATAATTGGCGTTAGCGCAGATTAATGGTCTTCTTCCGCTCTAGATTATAGAGCGGAACGTTGATGATACCTGCAACCTCAGTTTTGGGTGAGTATCGGAGCTTTTTCTCGATGGAGAAATAGAGGAAAGGCTCTATGGTCTGTTCATAGCGCACCAAGCCGGCCTTCTTGGCGGCACGGTAATCATCCTGTGTGACAACTGTCACTTCGGTCACCAGATGGAAATCGCGTTGTGAGATCTTTGGCACCAGCTCATACTTGCTGTATGGATGGTTTTCAGAATCGGGCAAGCCAAGGTAATAGCCTTCTCGGCTCACGAGTCGCGAACCGGCACATCCGCAGAGGGTGAGCGTACATGCGATAATGGCTATCACTTTTCTCATTTTCAACATCTCCTTCCTCATCTGAATTGTGGTATTGTGTATGAATTGCCATTCCTGTGCAAGAAGAATGACTTGCAAAGGGGGTGAGGTAGAATTGCGCAAAAAGGGGCCAAAGCGGCACCCTGTATATGCTTCTCGATGTGGCATGACAAGGAGAGTGAAGCGATGGAATATGCGGTTCTTGGCAAGACTGGGTTGAAGGTGTCCAGGTTGGGATTCGGCGCTATGCGTCTTCCCATGAATGGGGGGAAGGTCGATCGAGAACTGGCGATCCCAATGCTGCATAAGGCATTTGAAGCTGGTGTGAACTATGTTGATACGGCCCAGCGCTATTGCAATTCCGACAGTGAGATAGTGGTCGGAGAGGCATTGAAGGGCTGGCGTGACAAGGTGATCCTGTCGACTAAGAACAATTATTTCGGTGATGATGAAAAGGAGTGGTGGGAAGGGCTTGAGACGAGTCTGAAGAAGTTGGATGTCGACTACATAGATATCTACAATCATCACGGGATCGACTGGGAGAAGAATTACCTTGGTGTCATTAAGCCAAAGCTGGGGAAATTGATGGAGAAGGCGAAGGACCAGGGCTTAATCCGACATATATGTGTTTCGTTTCATGATACAAATGATGCGCTCAGGAAAGTGATCGACACCGGTTATCCAGAGTCTATCACGCTCCAGTACAATATTCTGAACCGTCAGCTCGAGGATGGGATCGCTTATGCGAAGGAGAATAATGTAGGGGTCGTCGTCATGGGCCCGGTTGGTGGTGGCCGACTCGGCTCGAGCAGCGAGGTATTGCAGACTGTCGTGCCGGAGATCAGCAGGATGCCCGAGCTTGCGCTCAGATTTGTCCTTGCGAATGAGGGTGTGAGCCTTGCCCTGTCGGGTATGAGTACTATTGAGCATGTCGATGAGAACACCGCTGTTGCGTCTGACAGCAGTCCGCTTGCTGCGTCCGACATGGCGACACTTGAGGAGCAGCTTGAGCGCCTGAAGAAGATGGCGGATCTTTACTGTACGGGCTGTGAGTACTGCAAGCCATGTCCTGGTGGTGTGAATATTTCCCGGGTGTTCAACATGTACAATACGGCTCGTGTTTACGGGCTCCTGGCGGAAGGGCGCGAGAAATACAGGAAATGGCATGAGAAGGATCCGCCGAACGAGAAGAACAGGACTGCAGCAGCATGTACTGAGTGTGGTGCATGTTTGCCCAAGTGTCCACAGGGCATTCCTATTCCTGATCAACTGCGTGAAGCGCATGAGTGGTTAATGACGCGCTCGAAGAAGTGAATGCAGCACGAAGAAGTGGTTAGTTATTGTTGCGCTTGAGCGCGAGTCTGATGATCCGTTCGATCAGTTGATCGTAGGAGATCCCAAGTTTCTCTGCTGCTTCGGCCACTTCGTCACCATAGGCGATGTCAGGGTTCGGGTTGACCTCGAGTATACAGATATGGCCATTGGGTTTCAGGCGGATATCGATGCGGCCGAAATCTCGAATCCTCATAAGTTTGTATGCCTTCTTGCATGCTCGTGCGATCTTCTTGAATAGTTCAGGTTCAAGCTTGGCAAAGCCAATATTGATTTTCCATTTCTTTTGATAGTCGGGGTCCCACTTGACTTTGTACGTTGCGAGCACGGGGCCATCACTGCTCTGGTCTTTGAAGAACATCTCGCGTGGTGGCAGGACTGAGAGCTTCTTGTTTCCGATGACTGCAACATAGAGTTCACGGCCATTGATGTATTCTTCGACAATAGCGGGTTGGTTCCATCGATTGTGGACGATCCTCACTCTATCACGCAGTTCGTTGATGTCCTTGACGAGCGATGCATTGGATATCCCCTCTGACCCATCCGTATAGACCGGTTTGACAACAAGAGGATAGTTAAGCGCCCTGGGAATGCGGGGTTCTTTGCCCCTCGGTATTGAGACGAATCCTGGGACCCGGACCTTGTGTCGGCTCAGGAGTTGTTTACAGAGCCCTTTATCACGGCAGAGTATGAGTCCTGCGGGGCCGGTGCCGGTAAAAGGTATTCCCAGCAGGTCGAGAAGACCTGCCAAGCTGGCATCAAGTCTTCGATTGTCCTTGAACTGCTCTGTAAGGTTGAACACCAGGTCAGGGCGGTGTTGCGTGAGGTTTGCGACTATGGGTTCGACCCTGTCCGCAACCGGCAAAAGGGTCGTCTGATAGCCCAGCTTTCTGATTGTTGTTACGACGTGGTATTCGGTGGTCCATTCAGTCGGGTTGCCCTGGAACTGTGGATCTTCTGGTGGGACGGTTGCATCGTCCAGCATCACGGTTATCAGGGGGCGGGGGCTCATAAATTGCGCGATTTCTTGTCTGCCTTATTAAGCTGATGTGCTACTGACGTCATGAATGCCATGGTTTCAAGTAGACGGCTTGTTGCCCAAATCTCGCGAACCCTGTTGCTGACGGTTGTGGTCGTCTCGCAAGGCGCGCGAGGCGTTGCATACCCGGAGGATCTGTGACGCCTCGCGGAACGCTGCGACGGCCAAAACCGGCGCAACCCAATGGGCGATAGGCTCTTCGCAGGGTCGTGATATTTGGGCAACAGGCCGTTCAGGTCCAATCCGTCATCACAGCATCCGCCATCTGTTATCTACTCTTCCGCCGGCAGATGATTGGTGACGTCCTGTCGGACAGCTGCGATATCGAATCCCCACTTCTTGAGCATCCTGCTATCTTCGCCATGCATGATTTTCAAGAGTTCGCGCCGTGCTTCTTCCTGCGTGATACCCACTGCGGTCATGATCTTCAGCAAGCGATCAAATTGACTCCGGGCGCGCTCACCGGCCTCGCTCACATCGCGTCGATCTTTCATCTTGCTCATGAGCGTTGAATGACAGCTACAGTTGCGGAACAGACCCACTACTGACTCCTCATCCCTGCCCGTATACTCTATAAGTCCGCTGCGATGTTGGACTTCTTCAGCTTCTGCGAGAAAATCGTCGAGCGTCTGGTAGGTCTTGCCGCAGTTGCTGCATATCTTGGGAAACGAATACGCATTAAGAGCGACCAGCCCTTTATAGAACTCTTCCATCCATTCAGCCTTTTCAGCCATCGCCTCCCTCTCGGTGAGATATCACTTGATGCCCATAACAAGACTGTGCGGCAGTGGTGGCGGCAGCATCCTGGTCTCAAGGTTCTTGAAGTCGGATTCTCCAAGCCAACCAGAGATATCGGAGACCGAATGCGTGCGCCCGGTGTTGTTGGTCAAAAGCATCTGCAACCCGAACAGTACAGCCATCTCAGGTCCTTCGTCCGTGGAAAACAGGTCGTTCACGATTATCAAGCCACCAGGATCCATGGCGTCATGTGCTCGCCTGAAGATAGACCGGATCTGTTCGCCAGTCATGCGGTGAAGCAGACCCGAGATCAGCACCACATCGTAACCCGATCCGAACTCATCAGTTTCGGCATTGCAAGGAACAGTCTCGATTCTCTCGCCCACTGACGATTGATCGACAAGCTCTCGCGTTATCTCCAGTATCGGCGCAAGATCAAGGATGCGGGAGCGCAGTCCTTCATTCTTCTCGACCAACAATACAGAATAGGTACCGGGTCCGCCGCCAATATCGGCCAATGATTTGCGACCGGCCAGGTCGAGCTCATTGACCAACGAGCGCCCCACCCCCAATGCGCGTTGATGCATGCCTACCACAAAATGTCGTGTCAGCTCCTTGCGGCCGCCGAGCAGGTCACCTGGTTGCATCACGGGATTGCCCGATGTAACCGCTTCAGGAAGGTTGGCCCACATTGGATAAGTCGCAAACTGCAGAAGCAACGTCGTCAACAACGAATCCGGGCTTCCTTCCGTCAGGTAGCGCATGGCGGTCTCGGTGTTCTGAAATGCATCGCCCTTCTTGCACAACAAACCGACAGCAACGCAAGACTCTAGAAGCCCGAACATGCCACGCTCTGAAGCACCGAGCTCTTTCGCTGCCTGGTTAACGGTAAGTGGCTTCCCCTCGAGCTTATCGAAGAGCCTCATCTTGCATGCTGTGAAGAGAACGCTAGAGCGCCAGAAAGCTGTTGCAAGATCAAAAACAAGAGCAGGATCATCACTCATAGCCACCTACTACTATCCGTAAAGCCGGACAGGAAACTCGAAATCCAAAACAACTCGTCCTCAACACGACTTCTCTGCAAGAGCATTTTGTCTTTCGTCATTATGTCGACCAGGCAACGAACGTCCGATCACAGTCGCTCACGCTCCCCGGTCAGCGCCGATACACAGTTAAAGTTTACATGATTCAGACCCGAAGTCAACGTCACGCAGTTTGGCCAGCACCCATTCATACTCTCTGGTAATACTGTCGACAACATCTTGCGTCTTCATCGATCCGGGCAATATGTCAAACGTGTATGTTTCGATTTCGAAATGCTGCGTGCCGGCATCAACTGCGGCCCTTATCACCGCGGGAGACAACTCGTCCGACGTTGTGGCAAGCTGCCCATCCCCAGCATAGTAGAGCGGCACGTGCAAATGCACTCGCCATTCTTCGGCATTGGGCTCATTACCCGCAAGTATTTCTGCCTCGGGCAAATCCCTATAGGACTCTCGGCGCCCCCCGACCATCCCCTTGACCTGGTGGAGATAGACTGAACTGGCGAGTTCCTTCAATTTGCCCAATTCTGTGCAACCCGGCATAACTCGCAGTGCCGAACTGATCTGCACCTTGGAAATCAATATACCTTTGTCTGACAGTGACCTGATACTCGTGGCCAGATCCTCAAACTGCACGGCAAGATGACAAGTATCCAGGCAGATCCCCAGATGCCGACGTATCAGCTCATTCGCTTCTTCCATGCTGCAACCCAGGTTGCCCGCGAGACGGTCAGCGCCACGCCCCCCCAAGGCGGATTCAAAGAAATCGATGAGCTGATCGGTCCGCTCCATGTAACAGTCAGGTTCGGGTTCCAGCCCTAAGTGAATCCGTTTCCCCTGTTTCGCCTCAAGCCCGACAAGATGGGCAACACAATCCACAAGGTTGTCGACCATGGCATTGAGATCATCGTCCGTCTCTACCCAGGCGGCATACGAGCCTGGAACTGTGCTTATACTCCCCTGCAGACCGTTCGGCAACAACTGCACAAGCAGGTCGCTCAAGCGAATCGTGTAATCCCGACGCTCGGCAAGCCGCCAATCGGGACGGTAAACATTCTCCTTTACCTCTGTGCCATGGAATTCGCCATAGGGGAAACCGTTGACCGTGAAGACATACATGTTCTGAGCATCGAGAAATGATTTCAGTTCAGCCAGTTGCCCGGGTTCCGAGAGCTGTATTGCGGCTTCGTTACTGAGCCTCAGGCCCAGCCCGAACTCTCTACCATCGGCAACCCTGTCACGAACAGCAGCCGCCTTCTTTCTGAGGGCATCCATATTCTCTGCCCACGTTTCACCAGGATGAACATTAAGGCAATAGGTAAGATGAAAAGGAGGGTTATTCAGCAGCTGCACTATTAGAACCTATCTATGAACTGGTTGACAATGACCCTATGGATTCCGCCCTGTCCACAAGCCGTCGGAGAGGGGTCGATACCCCGGCGGTATTGGCTCCTCGCAGGAAACGCAGCGGAAGAGCAGAAGATATCGGGCTCATATGAGTTATGCATAGTTCAACCCTGTTTGGAGATAACTTTTACCCACCTGTCCCATCAGATGAAAGCCTGCAGAGATGCTTTATCCCATCGTCGATGAGATCCGTATCCATGTCATGCACTTCAATCTTCTTACCAATCCCATCTGGCAACGTGATGGTCAACTGCCCGCCCAGATGCTCTCTGAATTCGCAGAGTCCTTTGAGTATGGTGAGATTGCCATCATCTTCTGCGAGGCCCAGAAGTTTATCCCAGACAGGAAGCCCGGCTTCTCTCAGTGCCGTCACAATGCGAACCAACTCATCTTCTCTGATCAATCCCTTGCGCCATGCATAATAGGAATCCAGCGCGATCCCGATGGCCACGGCCTGACCATGACCTATTCGATAGTCAGACAGCAGTTCCAGCTTGTGAGCCGACCAATGCCCGAAATCGAGCGGCCTGGCACTTCCGAACTCAAACGGATCCCCGCTCGTGCGAATGTGCTCCAGGTGCAGCATTGCGCAGCGCTTTACGACCTCTTCAATGACCGCAGCATTCCTCGCCCGCAATTCCTTCGTATGGGAACAAAGATACTCAAAGAACTCCGCATCCTTAATGATCGCAACCTTGAAGGCCTCTGCAACACCACCTATCCAGTACGAATGGCCAAGAGTGGTCAGGAAATCAAAATCGACAAGCACTGCCCATGGTGGCGCGAACGTACCCACGAAGTTCTTCATGCCGTGCTCGTCCATCCCGTTCTTCACGCCGACACCGGCATCGTTCTGCGCCAGCACCGTCGTCGGCACCCGGATCAACCTGATGCCGCGATGAACAAGCGATGCTGCGAACCCCACCATGTCGAGCACGCTGCCACCACCCACCGCAATGATAAAGCTTTTGCGACAGAGATGATTCCCGCCAATAGCAGCCATGATCTTCTGGACCATGTTCCAACCGTTCTTAGTGCGCTCACCGCCCGGAACTATCTCCGGCTCCCGCACGAAATCTACCAGGCCGGGATGCGCAGAGAAGTAGCTTTCTATCTTCTTCATTATTCCCGGTGTGGCATCAACAACGCCGTCGTCAAGATAGACCAGCGCACGGTGGCACCGTTGTTCCTCTTCGACCTCTATAACAGAGCGAAGCAGAGGATTCTCCGGGTTGAACAGATCGTGAGAAAAATGGACGGGATATTCATAGGCAACGGAGAACTGCTGCCTGTAGCAGCCGACATGCCCGTTCACTTTCTCGCCTTTACATTTATCTGCGCTCATGTTGTTTCCTTAAGCCAGGATCGAACTGCCACGGCAAGCTCTATCACGGAAGTGGGTTCACCAAGCGGTGCGGTTGAAGCCCAACAGACGCTCTTGTCCACACAGCGACCGTGCGAGCCCTTTATTCTGGCCCTGTTCCTGCTCACTGTCCCCGGCGGCCAGCCCCAGAACAATTCACAGGGATCATATCCGGGTTTATTGTGTATATCTACATGCCTGGCATATTCCGGCTCCTCGTGGGTCCCAACCCACCAGGGATAGGCAAACCAGCATCCTTCTGATGCTATCGCTACAAGCTCACCGGATTTCGGATGATCGATGCCCATCTCTTTCTTGCCATCTGCATCAAGGACGGTCTCAACTCCAACCAGTTCGCCTATGCAATTGGAAACACGTTTGAGATCCACCGGATCTTTGACATAGATATGCGCCACCTCGTGATCTACCATGCAAAATGCACGACTGGCATGTAGGTCGGGATACATCATACCATTCACGTTCCTAGTTTGCAGCAATCCCGTTTCGGCAAGAGCTCTGTTGGGCAATAGAGCTTTAATGCAATCGTCAATGGCGTAATCACCGAAGATCAGGATCGCATAGCCCTCCTCTTCGGCGGTCTTGACGAGCATATCGAGCTGGGAGATCATGGCCCGGACAGCCTGCCGACTGCGTGGATGATCTAATCCGTATCGCTGAAGATCGTAATCAAGTGCAGGCAGGTATGTTAGACAGATATCAGGTGCCATTTCCCTGTCTGCCAACAACGCCGAGGTAGCATCTGCGATCCACTGCGAGGACTTAGTGCATGCCATCGGGCCCCAGTAATGTGCGAGGCTAAAAGGACGCTGCAACTCTCCGCAAATCCTGCCGTAGAAATCTGCCGGCTTGCTGTAACAATCATGAATTATCCCACCGTGATGTTTGTGAACCGGTGCAGGCGACAGCAAGATGTCAACATCCTCACCCATGCTCTGCTGCCAGAAAAGCATGGCGACCTTGCCGCCCTGGCTGCGGAATTCCTCCCATATGCGCATGCCATGGATCTGTGCTGCCGATTGCTCCCAGAATAGCGGACGTGAGAGTTCACGATGGAAGAACCCATTGGCAATCATCCCATGCTGACTTGCGGCTGACGCAGTACGAAAGCTCGCCTGCACAGTACAGGTCAATGCCGGAAACACGGTATCGATAGAGTTGAATACCATGCCCGGCCATTTGCATCCGGAAAGCCTGTCCTGGAATGCCGCGCCCAACGCGGCGACCTGGACCACGAGCAATTTCTTATTAGCAGGTGAACTCATCTGATCAACTTGCCCGAAAATGCCTCCCCAGTAAAGTGACAACCGGCCAAAGCAACAGCAACACTGCTGCCGAGAGCACGCCGATCCCCGGAACCATTGCACAGAACACTGCCTGGACGAGCAGTAATCCTTTCAGAAATGCGCCGATGGCAGAGGACACGAGACGCGGCTCCGGCTCACCGCGCAGTTTTGCGCTCCACCACCAGACCCAAAAAAGCGCGATCTCTGCAATGATGACCGGCGCCAGCGCCTCAATACAGATGATCTGGAAGAAGAGAACAAAAGAAACGCCCAGACAGAAGAGCGGAAGCCATCGCTTGCTCCCCAGCCTGGTCTTCTCAGTCTCCCGCATCGCAACAGCTGATATCGCGCTTATGTAGAAGACCAGGCAGGCGGCTGCGAGAATGACAGGAATAGAAATAATCGCTTCTCGACCGTCCGCAGAGGCACCAAGAACAAGACTCACGCCACGACATAGTCCCATTGTCCATCTACCTGCGGGAGTATTCTTGGTCAGAAAATCATAGCCCAGCACGAGTAACGCCAGCACAAATGCGACCATAAGGGACAGTGGACCCGCCAGAAGCGCACTGCACAGACCGCCAAGCGCCAACAGAACTGCCACCACAAATGCTGCCCGACGCGATACTGCACCACTCGGTATCGGCCGGCCGGGTCGTGCCCTCATATCTTCATCAGCATCGGCATAATCATTCCACAGAAGGCCTGCCATATATATCAGGAGCGACGCGACAAGACAGGGCACAGCCAAAACAATGTCGTGCCCGCCGGCCAAAAGGAAGCCGGCCAATGGATCACCGGGTACTGTCAGAAGATTGGGTATTCGAACAAGCTGCAGCCATGCTTTCAGCCGGTTCTTTGTAGATATTGTCTTCATCACCGCTGAAATTCCGACGGATCGATGGGCACCAGGTCAAGTTCGGGCTTCCATTTATCTGATCCGCCGTAGAAAGCCATGGCGTTATTGAACACAAGGTTCTGGATAGTCTTTTCGCTATGCCCATCCTTGCCCATGTAGTCGACAACCTTGACGAGGCTTAACGGATCCGAGACCCCCCAATCTGCCGATCCGTTCACGATCACTCTTTCACTCCCGAATTCACGAATAATGTTCGAGACGCGCTCCGGTGTGAGCTTTGATATCGGGTAAACAGTCATCCCGGAATAGCATCCTGAATCTTTGCTTTCGGCGATTGTATCTTCTGTGTTGTGATCGATGATGATCCGGTCGCGATTCACATCGTGTTCGTTCAATATCCCAAGGATCCGTTTGATCCCCTTTGGCTTCTCGAAATGGGGAAGGTGAATAATTACCACCAGATCGCGCTCAACGGCAATCTGAAGTTGACGGACGAAAGCATGCTCTTCATTATCAGTGATATCATTGAAGCCAATCTCGCCCAGCGCGACACAGCGTGGGTGATCCAGGTACTCCCCCAACCCATCAATGACCTCATCTGCAAGCGCCCGGTTCTCTGTTTCCTTGGGGTTCAGAGAAACCGCGCAGTAATGATCAATTCCGAAGCGCCTTGAACGGACCGTCTCGAATTCAGCAATAAGCTGGAAGTAGTCAAAGAAGGTGCCCGCATATCGTCGATTGGCGCCCATCCAGAAAGAAGGTTCCACGCAGGCACGTATGCCGGCAGCATACATCGCCTGGTAATCATCGGTTGTCCTTGAATACATGTGAATATGCGGTTCAATAATCGTCATTATGCCCTCTCATTGGTGGAATACAGGATACTGCTACCTTACCAAGGTTGCCGGCTACAGACAATTCCTTCTTTGCCAGCTCACTATATCGGTAAACGTTGAGCCACCCCCATAAGGTTCAGAGGAACTGGAAGAAAACTGGCCCCTCATACGTTGAACAGTATCAAACAAAGCTGTAATATCATCATTCATCATGTTTGGAGATCGGAATGAAGCAGGAAGAGCCAAAAGTAACAATTGTCGACAGTTCGGGCTTGCCCCTTGGCGAGTGTGACAAACTCGAAGCACATCGCACAGGCACCCTGCACAGTGCCATCTCCGTGTTCATCTTTGATCGGGATGGCAGGTGGTTGCTTCAAAAACGCACAGCCCACAAGTACCATTCCCCCAGCCTCTGGAGTAATGCATGTTGCAGCCACCCCGCTCCTGACGAGGCGCCGGCTACTGCCGCTGAACGTCGGCTGGAACAGGAACTCGGCATTACATGCTCCCTTCATCCCGCTTTCATGTTCACATACAGACACGAGATGCCTAATGGTCTGACCGAAAACGAATACGATCACGTCTTCTTCGGAGATTTTAATGGTGCACCCGCTCCTGATCCAACCGAAGTAGAGGACTGGAAATGGGTTGCTCTTCACGAACTACAATGCAATGTCGAGCAGCATCCGGAACAATACACCTACTGGTTTCGCGAGCTTATTGAGAGAGTAAAGCGCAGGAAACAGAATCGCCATAAAAGTGATTGAACGTCGAACACCCCATCTCATCGAATGTTGGGCGTTATCTGAAACCAAGAGGGTCTTCTTTCTCAGGGCGGAACCCTTATCCCCTTCCATCACTTACCGGCTCTTTCCGCCTCTCCCCCAGCTCCCCTGTGGCCAGCATCGCAATGCCTGGGATCACGATCGCACCGATGAAGGCGAAGAGAAACGAGAAGGAGGCGTCATCCAACCTGCCCACCGCAGCATAAACCATCGAAACACCGAGATTCGACAGTGTTGAAATCATAAAGAAACGTGATGCAGGCATTCTGCCCACACCGGCGAACAGCACCGATGCCTCTGCAAGAACGGGTACGGCACGCGCAACAACGATCACCCAGTTCCCGAACTTCTCATTAATCCGCTCCATGCGCGCCAGTTCTCCTTCACCCACAAGCCGCTCGGCGACAGGCCTGCCGAACCTCAGTCCGACCCAATAACCCGCAATGCAACTGAAGGTCATGCCTGCGAGCGAGGCAAGCGTACCGCCGACGAACCCCAGCAGGTAACCCGCAGAGGTACTCACTATGCTTGATGGGATTGGCAGAAGAATATCACTGGCCAGCAGAAGAAAGAGAATCGCGGCGGTCACCAAAGGATGCGATGCTGCTGATTGCTTGAACGTAACTGTCCAGTTCTCGATCTGCTCCGCGAAAAAGAGGAACGGCACAATAATCAGTGCCAGCACAAATGCGATCAATGCTATCCAACGTATTGTTCTTTCTACACGCATAGCGGATGAATTGGGTGAGCACCTCCCCTGCGTAGCTTCATGCGAAGCAGGGGCGAGTGTCAAGACGGCGTTCTGCCGAAATTGCGCAAATGCCTGCTGAAAAAGACTTGGCTCACACAGATGTGCGATCTATGCTGCCAAAGAGTATGCTGACACTGGCAATAGAAATGTCGAGCGGAACGGGAAGTGTCGCGCTCCTGCGCGACAATGAGCTTCTCTCCGAAGAGTCATGGCGGGGGGCTACCCGCAGCCACCAGGAGCTTCTCTCCCGTATGCCCGGCTTGCTTGCAGGTGCGAATACCGGAATAGCCAACCTGGACAAGATCGCGGTCGGGTTGGGCCCTGGCTCCTTTACGGGACTCCGTGTGGCAATGTCTGTCGCCCAGGCAATAGCACTTCCCGACGGCAAACCCGTTGTTGGCGTCAGCAGCGGCGCGGCATTGGCTCGAGAGACAGCAACTGACGGAAACAACACATCGGTCGTGACGATCGGTGACGCACGGCGTCAACGCCTGTGGTGTGCACGATTTACTTCTGCTGATGATATTGTCATGGACAAAATCGACTACTCACTTATCGAACTCGAAGAGCTCCCGCAGATTGTTGAGTCCGGCGATATCATTGCGACACCCGACTGGAACAGACTCGCTGACAAACTCAACGAGATTGAGCTTCCTGCCAAAACGGTGATTCGTGAAGAACGAGTGCCGCACGCCCGATCCGTGGGGGCGATCGCTGCAGGGAATGGTGCCACAAGGAATCTCACCCCTATTTACCTGCATCCGCCAGTCAGATAAGCGACCGTTGTTCGGCGCTCTTCTGATGACTCATCGGTCTAATAGGGCACCTGCTCCGCTTGCCCCTCCTAATCCCCTTCCGGCCGCTTCCGTCCTGCCATCTTCCGCTCCATGCCCAGGATCACGATCTGGACAGTGCTAAGGATTATCTGTAGGTCAAGACTCAGCGAAAGGTGCTTGATGTAGTAGAGATCGTATTCCAGCTTGTGCCTGGAATCCTCAACGCTGTCACCATAGGGATACCGTATCTGGGCCCATCCTGTCAGACCCGGCATTACATCCGCCCGTTCGCGGTAGAACGGGACCTTCCGTTCAAGCTCGACTACCAGTTCAGGCCGTTCAGGCCTGGGCCCGACAAAGCTCATTTCACCGCGCAGGATATTGAGAAACTGCGGCCATTCATCCATCCTGAATCTCCTCAGGAAACGGCCGATACGTGTGATCCTCTGATCGTGCTCCTGCGCCCATATAGCACCGGTAGATTCCTCGGCGCCAACGATCATTGTTCTGAACTTGTACATTCCGAACACCTGGCCAAACTGACCTTCCCGCTCCTGCACATATATGACAGGGCTCCCCGGCGCGGAGAGCTTGATAAGTAACGCGATGAAAAGCCCAACAGGAATCGCTACAATCGACATCAACATGGTCGTCACAATATCCATGAGCCGCTTTGCGCGTGCCACAATAGGCAGTGCCGATTCCATACTTGCATGCGTCAACCACTGCTCATCAACAAGGTCGAGCGCAACCTTGCCGCTATAGATCTCTATCGCTCCCTGTGAACTCAGCACCTCTGTGCCTCTAAAACGCAGATGTCGCAGGTGTGGATATATCTTTACTGAATGATCAGGATGATCCAGGCCCATGATGATGAGATCAGCGCCGAGACTGTTCACTACGTCTTCAAACGATTTAAGGCTGGTCGTCATCACTGCTACACCATCAATTGCGGAATCTGCGCTCCCGTTTTCCGGCAGGCCCAATTCCTTTAAAGCGATGTATGAAACGACCTTGTGGGCTGGCAGAACAAACTCTCGTTCAACCAGCTTGCGCATCTCCCTGGCCCGCTCACCCGTACCGACAACGATGGTTTTGCAGGTAAAGGCGCCGCTTCTGAAGAGGGTCCTGTAGACAAGCAGCTTGAACGAAAGCGACAGGACGCTGTAAGAAACAACGGTAGCCATGAGGACGCCGCGGCCGAGCAGGAACTGCAACATAGCCAGGGACGTGATGCTCATGAAAAGTATGGCGAACGCCAGCGTGAAAAGCCATTTGACGATCAAGTCGAACCGGGAATACACCTGCTGCATCGAATAGCTGCCGGTCAGGTAATTCCCCAATATTATGCTGGCGATGAAGAAGATCCAACCACCGTACTGGTGTATAATGTAATGACTGAAGCCAGTTGCCCCAATACAGATGTAAACTGCTGTCGCCATGGCAAACAGGAACCACACGACATCTAAAACGGCGACCCATGCGGTCTGAACTCGTAGATGAGAACTGCGCTGAGCTGGCATCAATTAATCCATTGGTAAAAAGGTATGCTGAAGCCATTTGACAACGGTGCGCGACAATGACGCCCAGGCGCCAGGTTTTCGCCCGCCTGAGGGCCCCTTGCCATCGCCGTAGTAGTAACCATAGTCATAACCGTAAGCATACGCATTACTGTAATAGGCATAATTAGGATAAATGTACGAATAGTAGAGACTGCTTATCTTGTGCATCTCTATCCCATTGATGACCACGCCTATAATATTGGCATCTCTTATCACTTCCAGTGAGTAACTGATAAGAGGCTTCGGTGTACGATTGGAGTGGGCCACGTAGACTATGGCCCCGAGCCCCTGCGTAGCAATAATGGCGCTGTCGGTCACGCGGAGCACCGGCGAGGTGTCGATTATGATGTAGTCATACTCTTCGCTTGCACTCGAGAAGAAGCTCTTGATATCTGATGCATGCAGGAGTTCCGCAACATTGTCATGCGTTTCGCCGGTCGGCACAAACCAGAGATTCTCATGCCGTGTCTGCCTGACTACATCACGAAGCTTGAGGCCATCCTTGAGGGCATCGGTCACCCCGGGCGCCCGTTCAATGGCCAACGACCTGTGCAGGCGGCCACGCCTGAGATCCATGTCGACGAGCAACGTCTTGCTTCCGGCCTGCGCTGTCATTATCGCGAGGTTAAGTGCCGTGAGCGTTTTACCTTCTTTAGAATCTGCACTGGTAATAACAACAATGTTCTCGCCGATCTTGTTGGCAGCGGCAAGAACACTCGTACGTAATGCGCGATATGCTTCAACGGCGCCCATCGAATGCTCTTCGGTGACGATGGGCCTCACAGAAGTCTCGAGCTTGCCATGCGCCCAGAAAGGAATGCCGCCAAGGAAGGTGAGTCCCAGTACAGACTCAACATCCGTGATCGATTGCACCTTGTTATCAAGCGCGTAAGCGGTCAGTGCGAGCCCAACACCCGAGCCGAGCCCCAGCACAACCGCGACTAACAGGATCTTGATCGGGTCAGGCCATACTGGAACGTCATCAGTTACAATCTCGCCAAACAATCTGAAGCGCTCGCTCTTCAGTTCTTCGGACACCTTGATCTCGTTGGAGCGGGAGTAAAGCGTCTGATACATCTTCTCGACCCGCTTAACAACGTTCTGCTTGCGGCGGTAATTTGCCTGCTTCTTGCTGGCGAGGAGGTTCTTGGACTGCCACTGGTATCGGGCTTTTTCAAGTGCATCCAACTCAATGCGGAGCGCCTGGTGTCTGTCTCTGAGCCGCGCCATCTCCAACCCACTGGCCATGCCAAGTTTCTGCTGCAGCGTAGTGATCTCCTTCTTGACGGCCTTGAGCTTGGGATGCTCGGGCTGGAGCTTGTCGACAAGCTCCTTCTCCTGCACTCTCAGCTGCGCCAACCTGAACCGAAGGTCGTGCCAGCCACGCTCCTGTGCGAGCTCTTCAGGAGTAGCATCATCGTCGCTGAACACATCGGGGATTGTCTCTTCGCGCGTCATTGTTATCCCTGGATCCGCATCGTCGGCCGCGGCGGCACCAACTGCAATGGTTAACAGCTTAGCCCTGACCTCGCCGGTGGCACGGTTCAGGCGGAAGACGTTGCGAACAACAGCCGGCCCAACACCTTCAAGCACGGGGTATTGTGCCTCCATCAACATCAATTCCGTACTGAGCTGGTTATACCTTTCCATCAATGCCTCGAGATACCGACTCTCCATGGTCGCGGCGGCTTTTACATAAGGGATCTGGTTGAGACGCATATAGTTAATCATATCGTCTTCCGCTTTGGTGATCTCTCCCTCCATCCTGGCCAGTTCAGTATCCAGGATCTTAGCTGCTGAATTGATTGAATCGCTCCGCATCAATTCTGTGTCAGCCTTATGGATGACCACCAGGTTAGAGGTGAACGTGCTGCCATACACCGGGTCAGGACTCGTAACGGTAATATTGAGCACCAGCTTCAGGCCGCGCACACCCTCAACCTGGACCGGCAACATCATTTTGGAGATACTACCGACATCCTTACCCCATTCGTCCTTGAGCTTGTTGACGACTTTCGTCTTGAGTTCTCTACTCTGCAGCATTTTCGCATGCATAGACAGCGCACCCAAAGGATCCGACGTATTGGCCACCACGAGGTTGGGGTCATGCCAGACCATCACCGAACACTTCGTTTCGTACTCTTTGTCGGCATGCTGTATGTAAAGAACACCAGCAAGCATGCAGAGGAGGAAACACAGGATTATGAGCTTCCAGCGCAGAAAAAGGATGCCGATATAGATCCTGACATCCACCTTGCCTGGTGGTGCCTCTGGATGCTTGACTTGTTCGGTCATGACTTGTCAACTCCGTTAAGCACTAGAAAAGAATTATTCGCCGCGGCTCCACAATCACGCGATCCCCATTCTCAAGCTGGACATCATCCTTGGAATCGCCCTTTTCCAGGATGCGTTTCATGTTCACTTCCATTTCCGTCTCGATCCCGTTCTCGTCAGTACGAATGATCTTAATGGCTTTCATCTTGGCCCATTTAGGCAGGCCGCCCATCTTGAAATACAATCTCATCACCGTGCAGGGCTCGTCGCTCCGGAACCTGACCGGGCCCACCTTGTGTACCTCTCCGAGCACAATGATCTCTTTCTCGCCGGGACTCGCCTCCGCACTTGTCGGTCCGGCCAGAACATAGACAAGATCATTGTTGCGAAGCATGACGTTCGGCACTCTTATCTTGCCATCCTCATCCACCAGCGAGAAGACCTCCCCTTTCCTCACACCAGGAATGGGATCGACATAGCCATTGCGGACAACCTTGATCACAACGCCCTTTGCCTGCGGCTTCAGTCGGCCCGCGCGAAGCAATGCATCCTTAAGCGAAACCGTTGCCCCGTGACCTATCTTCTGCACTCCCGCTTGCATCACTTCACCATAAACGGCGATCTTGTCGTATGACGGCTTGCTGATCTTGACAGCGACGGTCGCCGTCTTGACATAACGGCTTTCAAGCAGTTTCTCGATCTTCTCTCTGGTCTGTTCCACGGTGAGGTTACCGACAAAGACCGGGCCAAGATACTGTAGGTCAATCGCGCCAATATTGTTTACCATGTAGGCCTTGCTCAGGGCAGCGTCCTCTTCAACCGAAATTTCGATTACCGAGTCAGGCTGTATGGTCAACTCAGCCGGCTCGTCAAGAGTCTCGACTTTCGGCTTCAGCCAGTCGGGCAGGTCAGCAATAGGCGCCTCCGGCGCATCAGGATTAGCTACATCAACCGGCTCATCCGCTTCGTCCGCGGTCATATCGATCAGATCGCCTTCGAGGATCTCCTGCAACAGCCTATCCTGACGGGTAACACAGCCGCAAGACATGGAGAGCAGAAAAATGCACAGCCCCAGCCCCACAGATGAATACAGGCCAACTATGTTGTGTGCGCGTTTCATATTAAAACAATGTAATTTATCAGTTTTGCAAATCAAGGTCAATGATTGCGTTTTGTGAGGCACGCGCCTGAGCCCAGTCCTGATTTCGAATTATGAGTAAGAGCAGGGCTATGATTATGAAACACTGTCTATTTCCGAGACCCGCCCGCCAGGACCCGGGCTTTTCCTGCGAGCGCTGTGCGCTCGTCTAGAGCAGTTTCACAAATACTGTAGCCGTTTTGGCTACTGCATTGCGTATGCTCTGTGTCAGGCTGCATCGGAATAGCCCTGCTATTCCTGCTTCGCCTTCCTTGATCATGTACAATTCGCACCGCCCCTCCGGCTACAGTATTTCTTCAACCGCTCTAAAACACATGATGATAGGTGAGAAACGTACCAGTCGACAGCCGCGTGAACT
>JAUXFM010000076.1 GCA_030622955.1 Lentisphaerales bacterium | reverse complement strand
GTTGTTGAATCGTACTGAGGTGGGTGAATTCACAATGGCTGGGATACAGGTAGTGCTTTCGCGGACGGGGTACACGGGGGAACAGATGGGATTCGAAATGTTCGTGCATCCGGGTAAAGCTACGGAGCTATGGCGACAAATTATCGGTGCTGGCGAAGAGCATGGGGTCCTGCCAGCAGGTCTTGCGACGCGCGATTCTGCGCGCACTGAGGCAGGCCTGCCACTCTATGGGCATGAGATAGAGGGGCATCACAAGATTACACCCGGCGGTGCAGGTTTCAGCGGCTACGTCAAGTTTCACAAACCGTTCTTCATCGGCAGAAAGGCATTGCTCGAAAGAGAGCAAGCCAGGGAGAAAGTGGTCGTTCGCTTTGCTATCGGAAAGGGATCAAGACCGATCCGTACGAATGATCCAATAGCAGACGAAGCGGGCAACTTCATTGGCTACGTTACCAGTTGCGTTGCTGTGCCGGGCGCAGGTCAAGCCGGACTCGCGTATGTTTCATCGACTCACAATGAGCCGGGCAAAACCATGATTATATTTGCCATGCCGTCGAAGCAGAGACAGGAAGGCATTGTTGCATTCAAAGATCTTCCAGCGAAAACGCAAGGTGTGAAGACCGTTGAGGTTGAGATCAGTGAACGGTTTCCTGCCAGGGAAACCGAGTCCAACGTGAAGGCACAGGAACGGATGCTAGGTTGACGCTGCGCCACAAGAAGGGCGATGATTCTCTTGAGAAGGATATGTTCTTGGTCGTTTTGTGTTTCTGTATGTATACGTTAACTGATTCGGCTTTGCAGAAAGGCATGATGCGCTGAATGGCGCCACTATTCTCGTTGGCGCGTGTGTTTGCGCGATAGTATTTCTTGGTATTGAACGAACAGCCGCCGTACTTCGTGTACTCTAGGAGAAGTACGTTGCGGCAGATGGTTCGGATCTTGAGCAAAGCAAGAGGATCAGCTCCTGTATCAGGGCGCGTCTCTAAATGCGTTGGAGATCATGGGGCGGTCTTCAAAATAGAGACGGCCTTTCCTGGCTTGTCATTACTTCCTTTCGACCCTCTGCAGAGCCCAGTATTCAGGCAGGGAGCGATCCGTCACATTGGGCAGCTTGACTATTTCCTTGTATAACTTGATGGCCCCATTCTCTTTGCCCGCCAGTTCTGCCGCAAGGGCCTCTGTGTAGAGCATGAAGGCAACCCTGTTGTTGAATTCCGAGGACGAGAGCGTTCTTCGCATTGAGCGCTGATCAATCTTGCCCACGAGGAACGCGCAGAGCGTGCCGAAGAAGCTGTCATTGTGCCCTGACGCTGTCTGCCACATATCTTGTGCTCTCGTTGGAGCCGTTTCGTAATTGATGAGTATTGCTCCGGCAAGAAAAGTTGCCCTGTCCTGCCATTCATGGCTGAAACGACGATCATTGCTGATCCTCTCATAGATACCGAGCGCGTCCTTCCAGTTCTTTGCACGCACATAAACAGCTGCCAGTTCGAATTCCAGTTCGGGCGAGTATCGACTGCGCATCATGGATTCGAGAACAGGTACCAGTGTTTTCAAGTTTCCCGTTTCTTGGAGCATGCGCTTCAAGAGGGGTAGTGGCGTGTCGCGTGCGGGCCATTGCGAGATGCATTGATTGATGAGGGCGAAAGCAAGCCCGGTATCGCCTTTGTTGTACGCCACCGCCGCTGCACCGATCATCGCTTCCGGGTTATCTTGAAAACGAGTGCGAGACCTTGCGAAGTAACGCTTGGCCAGTTCGTATTCGCCAAGTTCCAGGTAGATGTTGGCCATCTGCAGCGGCGCATCGGGATCCGCCTGGATCTCAAGTGATGCCTGCTCAAAAAAAGCGATGGCTTTCTGGCTGTTTCCGAGTTCATGCTCTTTGCATCCCAGGTGGTACGAGTATCTGACCGCGTTTCTTTTGCGAAGCTTCGTGTAGTCGGGGAAACAAACAAGGATTGCGCCAAGTATCAGACTTCCTGAGATCAGAAGCGCAGGGAAACGTTGCTGTTTGAAACTGAGCCACAGTTTCGCTATGCCCACTGCTGCCAGTACTATCAGTGCAGGGGCGAGGAGCAGTCGGTAACGTGCTGCCACATGGAAAGGAAAGATCGACAGGAGCCCTGCAGCCAGCAGGACCAGTAGTGAGCCTGCTAACCTGCGACGTTGTCTGGCAGTGAAGAAGATGCCGACCCATGCCAATGGCATGACGAACCGGAATCCAGGCCAGACAGGCAGTTTCAACAGGCGCGAGAAGCTTCTGTACCGGTAAAGGTTGAACTCCTGGCTGACCTCGTATCCGTTCAGGAACATGAGCAGCTTACGCCCCTGCAGCAGAAGCCAGCTGCCTGTGTCTTCCCGCATGATTCGGAGGGATTCATCGATCCACACAGAATCATCCGCTGAGGTCATGCCGGGCTTGAGACGATAAGGCAGCGTCATGAGATGATCCCATTGCACGCCCGGCAGGACGATCAAGCCATCGAATTCCGGGTTGTTCCCGAGATAGAGGTTCACCGCCGAGATAGCGCGGAGTGTTAGCTTGCCCGAGAGCATGAAGTTCCAGAACAGTATCGGTGCGGCAAGCAGTACAAGTGGTAACAGGAAGAGCGCACATCGACCGGCTTTTGTGAACAGCGTTACGAGCGGCTTGCCTGTTCTAGGGCCGGCGATCAGTGGACAGAGCAGGATCATAACGAGCAGCATGTTGGGTCGACAAAGAGCTGAGACTGCAAGGCAAAATCCTGACAGGAGCAGGAACTGCAGACGTGCAGTGTCCTTGTATTCAAGAAAGCATAGGAACCCCGCGCAGAGGGTCCATATCGCGAGGCTCTCGGCATGGAAGGTGGCTTCGAAGATGATGAGCGGCCAGTAGAGTGCGGCGATGAAGCCCGCTATCAGTCCAGTGCGCCTGTTCCATATCTTCTCGGCGATCTTCCCTATGAGCAGGGCGTTGATGGCGCCCAGCAGGTGGAAACAGATGAAGGCGAGCTTGATGCTTCCACCCAGCAGCCCGAGACAGGTGGCAAGGAAGATGGGATAGGTGGGTGTGTAGATTGGGACTTCTGCCCAGAGCAGTTGGCCAGACATGATGCGCTGTGCCCATTCGAAATAGGTGCGCGCATCTACCAGTGGTACGTCGAGCAGGGCATTGCCGTTCCAAGCTTGAGCGAGATAGGCGAGCCGGAAGAGCAGGGCGACAGCGAAGACGTGCAGATAGCCAGGCCCGCCCGCGATGCTGCTGAACAGTCTCTTTCTTGATGACCACATATGTCCGACAGTCTAGGCGTTATTGGCCGTCGGTGAAAGGCACAAAGCTGCGATGGTTCGGCCCCCTCGAATAATGGCATGTGTTCGGTGAGAATCGATCGCCGCCGATTTCACGTTGCCTGCTGCGTTACTGCGGCGCCTTTTCTTCTTTTGTGGCTATTCCATTTCTGCCGGCTATGCCTTGTTCTGCGCCGCGAATTCCTTCATGAATGCGGCCAGTGCTTTCGCACCTTCGACGGGCATGGCGTTGTACATCGATGCGCGGCATCCGCCGACACTGCGATGGCCCTTGAGTCCGCTCATCCCGGCAGCAAGCGTTTCCTTCACGAACTTTGCCTCGAGCTCTTCGCTGGGCAACCGCCACACGATGTTCATCTTGGATCGGTTCTCAACCTGGACAGGGCAGCTGAAGTAGCCGCCTGACTGGTCGATAACATCATAGACCAGGGCAGAACGTTCTTCCGCAAGCTTCTGCACGCCTTCTAGTCCACCTACAGATTCCACCCACTTAAGCACTTTCTGGATCATGTAGATGCAGAATACAGGTGGCGTGTTATACATTGAATCTTTCTCGGCATGGATCTTGTAGCTGAGATAGGCGGTCAGATCATCACTGCAGGATGCCAGCACATCATCACGAATGATGACGAGCGCAACACCTGCGGGCCCCAGGTTCTTCTGTGCACCTGCATAGATCACGCCGAATTTCTCAACGGGGACAGGCCTGCTCATCATATCGGACGACATGTCGCAGACGATAGGAACGGCGCCCGTCTCGGGCCATGACTGCCATTCGATCCCGCCAATTGTTTCGTTGGAGGTGAGATGCAGGTATGCCGCATCGGAGCTGACCTTTAAAGTCGAAGGGTCGGGCAGAGTCATATAGTTCTCGTCTTTACCATCGAACAGGACGTTGACGTTTCCGATCTTGCCGGCATCGGCGAACGCCTTCTTCGCCCAGGACCCGGTGACAGTGAAATCACAGCTCTTCTTGCTGCCCCCCATGAGGTTCATTGGGATCATGCTGAACTGCAGGGTCGCGCCGCCGCCCAGGAAGAGGATCTTGTAATTGTCCGGTACGTTCATGATTTTGCGGGTAAGTTGTATGGCCTGCTCATGGACCGCGCTGTATTCCTTGCTGCGGTGACTCATCTCGATGATGGACATCCCCTTGCCATCATATTCGACAAACTCCGCCGCCGCTTCTTCGAGAGCGGGGAGGGGGAGAGTGCAGGGACCGGCACTGAAGTTATAGACACGACTCATTTGTTAGCTCCTTCCAACGAATGTGGTAATTTTTGCCTGGACCTCTTCGCCAATACGCAAGAGATTTTCTTTGCTCGATGCGCCGATGTGCGGCGTCATAACAGTGTTCGGCGCCTGCAGTAACGGGTAGTCATCACTTGGCGGATCCGATGGCCAGACATCAGTTGCATAGGCTTTGAGCTTGCCGCTCTCGAGCGCGGCCTTCACATCTTCAGCGACCACACAGTCACCACGTCCTGTATTTACGAGAACGGCACCGTCTTTCATGGCTCCTATTGTCTCGGCATTGATCATGCCCCTGGTTTCATCAGTGAGCGGAGTATGAAGAGAAACGTAGTCTGCGCCCTCAACGGCTTCGGCGAGTGTTGCTTTTACTTCGCCCTGATCCCATGGTTTGTTCGATTTGCGGAAAGCTTTGACGCTCATGCCAAATGCTTTGGCGCGGATCGCGACTTCTGTGGCGATGTTGCCGACGCCGACGAGGCAGAGCGATTTGCAGCACAGCTCCGTTCGCTTGAGTTCTTTCTTGAGCCATTTGCCATCTTTCATTCCGTTATGACCGGTGATGATGTGGTTTGGCACGGCGATCATGAGCGCGAATGCCAGTTCAGCAACGGCGATTGCCGAGGCTTTAGGTGTGTTGTGGACAATGATGCCCTTTGAGGCCGCATATTCGCGATCGACATTGTCGAGGCCGACGCCACCACGGATGATGAGCTTCAGGTTCGGTGCTCCGTCGATGTATTCCTTCGTGCACTTCGTCTTGCTGCGAATGAGCACAACATCAGCATCGGGTAGCTGGCTCTTGTCATCGGTGACCTCTCCGAAGGTCTTCAGTTTATCGGGTAATGAAGCGTCGAACGCATCGGATATCAGTATCAGCATTATCGTTTCCCTTTCTTCTGTTAGATTCGTTAAAACTCTCTGACAACCACGCCTGAACACAGTTTGGGTTCAAACCATGTCGATTTCGGCGGCATGATAACTCCGGCATCGGCCACAGCCATGAGCCGGGCAACAGTGACAGGCGCCAGCGCGAAGGCGATCTCCATGTCCTCTTGGCAGCGTCGTTCCAGTTCACCCATACCCCTGATCCCACCAACGAAATCAATGCGATTATCGGTACGCAGATCCGCGATGCCGAGGATCGGCTCGATCAGATTTTTCTGCAGGACGGATCCATCCATGCCTTCGACGGGATCATTGGCAGAGAATGTGCCGTCTTTCGCCTTCAGTTCGTACCATTGCCCACCAACGTACATCTTGAAGCTATGTGCGATTGCCGGTTCGGAATCATCGCTCTTGTTGATATTGAACTTATCTTTTGCTTTCTCGATAAGCTCATTGACCGAAAGACCGTTCAGGTCCTTGATGACGCGGTGGTATCCCATGATCTTGAGTTCGTCGTCCGGGAAGAGAACGGCGAGGAAATGGTTGTAATCTTCGGCACCGGTATGATTTGGGTTCTTATCTCTCATAATGTTCCTGACGCGCAACGCTGATGCGGTGCGGTGATGCCCATCAGCCACATAAAGGGCATCAACTGAGAGAAAAGCATCCTGTAATTTCTTGACCGCATCCGGGTCGCTCACGACCCAGAGGGTGTGAGCGATACCGTCGGGAGCTTTGAAATCGTAAACCGGTTCACTCGTTGAGCTTATGCTTTCGATAATGATTCGGATCTCATCACGTGCTTTATAGGTGAAAAGGACCGGGCCGGCGTTGGCTTTCAGTATCTCCACGTGGCGTGCGCGGTCGTCTTCCTTTTCGCGCCTGGTCAATTCATGCTTCTTGATCTTGTCGGTCTCATATTCATCGACGCTGGCGCCGACCGCCAGGCCCTTCTGTATGTGGTCACCCATGATCAGTTGGTAGACGTAGAAGCAGGGGGTATCGTCCTGGACGAATGTGCCATCGTTGCGCATCTTTCTGTAGCTATTGGCACTGAGCTTGTAGAGCGCCTCGGAGTGCACATCTGCGTCCTTCGGCATATCGATTTCGGCTTTTGTGACATGGAGGAAGCTGAGAGGGTTGTCCCTGGCAAGTTCGCGTGCTTCTTTGGAGTTCAGTACATCGTATGGAGGAGCGGCGACCTTCTCTACGAGGTCGGGCCTTGGGCGCACCCCTTTGAATGGGCGTATATCAGACATGTTCCGGATCTTTCTTCTTGCAGCCTGTTGCTTGCTTTCAGAGAAGCAACGTAGTCCAAAGACTTGTGGAAAGCAACCCATATTGGGGAGCGGAAAGGCTGCGCTAGGAATGCTTTTCTTGTCAACCCATGCATAAACAACGGATCACACGTCAAGTCGAGCCCGACCGCAATCTTAGAGCAGTTTCACAAATACTGTAGCCGTTTTGGCTACTGCATTGCGTATGCTCTGTGTCAGGCTGCATCGGAATAGCCCTGCTATTCCTGCTTCGCCTTCCTTAATCATGCACAATTCGCAACGCCCCTCCGGCTACAGTATTTCTTCAACCGCTCTAGCCGGAACGATTCATCAAAACCGGTGGCTGGTGATTGTTTGGACAGCATGGATATTGGCGTTTCGCTCGAATCTTGCTGAATAGTTCCGGCTTAGCGGTTCTGCGGGGGCGCTTTCTTCATGCGCTGGCGGCGTTGCAGGAGGAGTTCGTTCTGGCCCTCGGTGGTCTTGCACCAGTCCTGCCAGGACATGCCGTTGATGCTGTTCGTCTGACCCCTGGGTGACCGGCGATAGGTGCTATTCCTGCTGGTCGTACGATGCGGGGAGTAAGTGGAGCGGTTCTGTGAACTACGGTCGTTGTTGCTCGCGGCAGAGATAATGCCGATTAGCAGGACGATAAAGGCGATGGAGCCGGTGATGATCCATGGTATTGCACTGGATTTCTTTGGCGGTGGTGCAGATGCCCTCGTTCGCGGGGTTTCACGGGTTGCGCCGGAAAGATCGGAAGTCTTCAGCAGGACCGTGCGGCGTTTGCTGATATTGTCAGCAACCTTTGTGCCTGGAATGCGCCCCGTGGTTTTGTTGAGGCCTGCGCCATTGGTCTTGCCAAAGCGCACATTGCCACTGATCTTCCGAGATGCGGGAGATGCCTTGGCCTTCTTGAGGCCACCCTTTGGAACTTTTATACCCATCTCAATTAAACAGCGTCACGTTATCCAGCACGATCGATCCTTTGCCTTCAGAATAGATCAGAATATATACTTGCGAGAGTTTTGCCAGGTTGCCCGCAGGCGATTTGTGCTCTTTGAAGTTGTCGGCTTTCTGTTTGTAGTATTTCTTTTTCAGATGGAACTTGAGCGTCTCTTTCTTGCCTGACTTCACTGCCAAGGCAGGGCTTTCGCGATAGCCTGTTTCAGTTGAAACGAGGCCCAGGGCCACCTTCACGTCCGGGCCGTCCTTGTTAAGCACATCCATGGTGAGGGCGAGTCGCCCAGATATATCCGCACTGAAGAAGCGACCGACCACGCATTTATCCTTGTCGGGCGTGATGTTGTACTTTATTTCCAGGGCCTTGTTGTTTCCCGATTCGATCGTCACGAGCGTTCCTTTGGCGGCCCATGCCTGGCTTGCCCATTTGTTCGCCTTTTCGAAATTGTCCATCACCCACACAGCAGCCTTATGGTCCATCTGTCTGGATCGGTCCCGCCTGTTGGCTTGTGGCTTCTTCTTATCCTGTGGCTTTTCAGGTTCGACGGTCATGCATCCTGAGCCAAGGATGAGCGCAGTCATTGCTATGAGGCATGAATTCACAAGGATATGATTCTTCACAACTTATTCCTTTGCATTGTCTCTACGGTTTGGCCCGGGAATTCTTGCGAATTTCCTTCGTTATCTACATGGCAGTGGTTGCCGACACTGTGCTGGCCTGGATGACTGGTGGAGCATGAAAGCTACAGGGGCTGCACACACAGATTCATCGAAGATACACGTGACCCTAGACCAGCAAGCTTATCACAGTATTGCGGCATTAGCAATGCTCGTTATGAGGTGGAGGAAGAAGCTGTGCAATCCTAACATCTTGATTGTCAATGAGTTCTGTTCAGTTGCTATTTCTTGTGGGTGGGCGTCCTGAAGTGATCATGCCTCGAGAAGCGCAAGCGCTGTTTGCCGGAAAGAGCGGACAGGGGGCGCTTTCAGATGCAGAGCTTGCGAGTGATGCGGGGTTGTGCAACTATATCGATTCATGAGCACATTTGAATACAGAGACGGCATTATTCACGCTGAAGATGTACCGGTGACGGAGCTGGCTGACAAGTATGGCACGCCCCTTTATGTCTACAGCAGGAATCATTTCAGGGCCCAATACAACTCCTTGAAAGATGCTATGGCTGATGTGTCGCCCCTGATCTGTTATTCGGTCAAGGCGAACCCTAATGCCTCGGTAGTACGTACCTTTATCGAAGAAGGGGCGGGGCTGGACATTGTCTCCGGCGGCGAACTCTATCGTGGATTGGCAGCCGGTGCTGATCCCTCGAAGATAGTCTTCGCAGGTGTTGGAAAGACACGTGAAGAAATCGAATATGCGCTTAAGCAGCAGATACTCTTTTTCACGGTGGAATCCGAGCCGGAAGCCATAAGGATCTCAGAATGCGCGCAGAAGCTCGGCGTCACCGGGCGCATAGCGTTTAGGGTCAACCCGGACGTGGATCCCAAAACCCACGAATACACTACGACCGGCAAGAAGGAGAACAAGTTCGGAATGGACGTTGCCCGTGTTGAGAAAGCCTGTTCCGTGGCGGCCTCATTGCCGAACCTTGAGCTTGCGGGTCTGCACATGCATATCGGGTCGCAAATTCTCACGGTAGAACCTTTCGCCGAAGCGGTCACCAAGGTCAGCAATTTCTGTAGCAGAATGAAGACAACCTATCCATCATTCAAGTACCTGGACATTGGTGGTGGTGTTGGGATCAAGTATGAACCCGGTCAGCGCCCTGTTGATCTGCCCGCCTTCGCTGACGCAGTTGTTCCACCGCTCAAAAAGCTCGGGCTTTCGGTGGTCATGGAGCCGGGCAGATTTCTCGCGGGGAACGGTGGGGTCATGGTCTGCCGTGTTCAGTATGTTAAAGAGAATGAAGTGAAGAAGTTCATCATCAGTGATGGCGCAATGAATGATCTGCTCAGGCCCTCCCTTTATGGTAGTTACCACGAAATAGTTGCCGTAAAGGAATGCGCTGGTTCGGCGCAGGCCGACCTGGTGGGGCCGATCTGTGAATCGGGTGACTTCTTTGCTCAAGGGCGTGAGCTGCCGACCGTAGAAGAGGGTGATCTGCTGATGTTGAAGAGTGCAGGCGCCTACGGGTTCGCCATGGCTTCCACGTATAACAGTCGTCCAAGGCCGGCCGAAGTGATGGTCGATGGTTCGCAAACGGTACTTGTCCGCGAACGGGAAACGTGGGAGGATCTCGTGCGCGGTGAGAAGAGTTAGAAATGTACGGGAAGATCCTTTCGGCAACCGAGAAAGGATGTCCCTAGGGGGTGTAGAATGTTCGAAGGTGCTTATACAGCGATTATCACGCCGTTTGATAGTAATAACAGGGTTGATTACGGCAAGTTCAAGGCGCTGATCGACTTGCAGATCGAGGCCGGAATTGATGGGATTGTTCCTGTCGGAACGACTGGCGAATCGCCCAGCCTGAACTACGAAGATCATGACAAGGTCGTCGAAGCGGCTATTGAGGGCGCTGCCGGCCGTATTAAGGTGATGGCAGGTACTGGTGCAAATTCCACGGATGAGGCGATCAGGCTTACCAAGCACGCGAAAGAAGCCGGCGCAGACGGCACGCTACAGGTTACACCTTATTACAATAAGCCGAGCCAGGACGGCCTGATCGCGCATTTCTCCAAAGTTGCAGATCTCGGGCTGCCGACAGTGCTCTACAATGTTCCCGGCAGGACAAGCCGAGAGATCGCGATCGATACGATCGTGAAGCTTGCTGAGCATCCGCATGTCGTTGCTGTCAAGGAAGCCGGTGGCAGTGTTGATCGTGTCAGCTCAATCCTCAGGCAGTGTGACATCACCGTTCTTTCCGGCGATGATCCGCTTACTTTTCCCATGATGGCGGTGGGTGCGAAGGGTGTGATCAGTGTTGCATCGAACATCGCCCCGAAGGAAGTCGCCGATCTCGTGCATCTCTGCCTTGCCGGCAAGTGGGAAGAGGCGCGTGCGCTTCACTTCAAGTACCACAAGCTGTTCGGCGACATGTTCCTGGACACCAACCCAGTGCCCGTCAAAGCTGCTGCAACGATGATGGGATTGATCGAAGAGAATTATCGATTGCCACTTTGCTCTATGAGTGATGCGCTGAAGCAGCAGCTCGCAGAAACGATGAAGGAAGCGGGCCTGTTATGACGAAGGTATTGATCATAGGAGCGGCCGGCAGGATGGGGCAGGCTCTCGTACGTTGTGTCGGCAGAGACCCGGAGATTGACCTCATTGCTGCGGTTGAAGAGGGGAATAGCCCGGCTATCGGAAAAGACGCCGGTGTTCTCGCAGGTATTGAGACGACAGGTGTACTTGTCGGCTCGAGCCTGGCAGAGAACATTGATGATGTGGACGTGCTGATAGATTTCACTTTGCACAGGGCAGTCCCGGCACATGTTGCGGCAGCCGCCGAGAGGGGCAAGGCGATGGTGATCGGTACAACAGGATTTACAACAGAGGAAAAGGCCGCTGTCGCGGCGGCGGCTAAGCAGGTGCCGATCGTATTGGCACCCAACATGAGTTTGGGCATCAATATGCTGCTCCCGATTATCCAGAAAGCATCTTCAGTGCTTGGCCTCGATTATGATGTCGAGATTGTCGAGACACATCACAAGTTCAAGAAGGATGCGCCGAGTGGCACAGCCTTGAGACTTGGCGAAAAGGTGGCCGAGGGACGCGGGCAGACATTTAAAAATGTCATGGTGCCAGGCAGGGATGGGATCACCGGCGAGCGACCCAGGGGCGAGATTGGCATCCATGCGTTGCGCATGTCCGATGTGATAGGGGAACATGTGGTTTCCTTCGCCAGGGAAGGTGAGCGCATCGAGTTCACCCACAAAGCCACCAGCAGGGACGCATTTGCAATGGGTTCCATGCATGCGGCGAAATGGTTGTCCGGAAAGGAATCCGGACTTTACGATATGCAGGATGTGTTGGGCGTCTAGTTCGTCTGTTTTCAGAAACATCGAGAACAGGGCGTTCGTGTCCGATCTCTTTCCTGGACACTGTCTGCCCGAGCCGACGCGGCTCCTGTCGGCCAGGGAAACCTTAATATGGAAATCTGTCTTGCACTTGGATCCAATCTGGGCGACAGGGTCGCCAATATGGCCACTGCAGCTCAGGAGATCCTGAAAATATCCGGTGTCAGAATTCTGGCCCAATCTCATATCTATGAAACTGATCCGGTGGGTCTTTCTCCCGAGCAATCGGACATGCTCTTTCTGAATGGTGTAGTTCTTGTAGAATGCAAGAATGACATCAGAACATTCGCCGCCGAGCTGAGGCGCATCGAGATAGAGTTAGGCCGTGAATCTGACAGACAGCCAAAGGCGTCAACCGATTATGCCGAAGCCCGCACAATCGATATTGACATCATCTATATAGATGACCTGGTGCTGGAAGAAGCATCTCTCACTGTGCCGCATCCACGTTGGGCAGAGCGGGAGTTTGTTCTCCGGCCGTTGGCTGATCTTAGGCCTGATTTGAGGCTGCCCGGCCGGAATCGTACCGTTAGCGAAATACTTGTGGCTTTGCCGGCAGGGGCAAAGGTGGTTCCTTTTGAAGGACGAACTACGTCAACTATTGAGAAAGAATAATAATGAGCAAGTTTTTGACTGCCAGGATCAAGGAAATTAAGGGGAGGAAGAGAAACTCTGCCCTCGTCGAGAATGGTGTCCCGGCATTGGGTCACATCGGACGGGCAGGGATTTGTGCGCGAAATCGTTAGGCTGCCCCAGGGGGTGCCCGCTAAAATGGCCGGGCCCGCCGGGGCTTGAGCAGTGTGGAAGAAGAAGGGGCATTCTTTGAATAGGGGTTCAACGGCCTGTTGCCCAAATCTCGCGAACCCTGTTGCTGACGGTTTTGGTCGTCTCGCAAGGCGCGCGAGGCGTTGCATACCCGGAGGATCTGTGACGCCTCGCGGAACGCTG
>JAUXFM010000110.1 GCA_030622955.1 Lentisphaerales bacterium | reverse complement strand
TGGGCGAGATACTGCGTGCCATGTTGGACAAGTTCGACTCTGAAACTGTCCATATTGAACTGCGTTTTCCTTATTTCATGGAGCAGGAAGCTCCTGTCTCCAAGGCTAAATCTCAGATGAATTATGATTGTGCCTTCCTCGCCGGGCTGATCCGGAAGGATGGGGTGGAGGAAATGGATCTCGTTGTAGAGGCCCGGGTGCCGGTGACGATGCTCTGTCCCTGTTCCAAGGAAATAAGTGAAAGGGGCGCACATAACCAGCGCTCGATCATAACGATCAGGGTCAGGAGTAGCGAATTTGTCTGGCTTGAAGAACTCATAGATATTGCCGAGAACGAAGCCAGCTGTAGGCTATATTCTCTTTTGAAACGTGAAGATGAGAAACATGTGACGGAACATGCATACGATCACCCGCTATTTGCTGAAGACGCCGTGCGTGCTGTTGCTCAGAGATTGAAGAATGATGAGCGGATAACCTGGTATCAGGTGGAGAGCGAGAACCAGGAAAGTATCCACAACCACAGTGCCTATGCCATGGTCGTTGGCAAATGCAAGTCGTAATCAAGACTTGCCGCTGAAGGCGGGCACAGGATTATGCCGACCAACGCAACACCTGGATACAGGAAGGCCGAGCAGGCATTCCGCGCTGCCGGGACTATCGACGATGGCGATATCGTTGAGCTGCAGCTGTAGCTTGGATGGCGTGAGGTGCTGCTTGTCTCATAGCCCCGAGATTCGCGATCCGGGATCCGAAATGGATTCAGTGTTTGAAGCTGCGCTGTCCGGTATAGACCATGGCGACACCAGCTTCGTTGCATGCTTCGATGCTTTCGAAGTCACGCTCGGATCCACCCGGCTGAATGACGGCTGTCACGCCTTCGCGTAAGCCGACTTCAATGCCATCCCTGAACGGGAAGAATGCATCGGATACCATGCAGGAACCAACGAGTCCACCCTTCTGCTTCTGGGTCTCTTCGTCAATCTCTTTCTTGGCCGTCTCATCGGTGAGCGTGTTGTAAGGGACCTTGTGCTGTTGCCAGCAGAGCCTGTCGGCATACTTGGTGTAGGCCTTGTAAGCGGCGATCTGCGCGACGCCGACACGGTCCTGCTCGCCGGTTCCAATTCCAATTGTGACGCCGTCCTTGACGTAGAGTACGGAATTACTCGTGACCCCAGCTTCGACCATCCAGCCGAAGAGGAGATCGTCATACTCTTTGTTGGTAGGGAGCCGATCGATTTTGTACTCTTGGCCCTTGTAGGTGCTTTGGGCTGGGACAAGATCTTCCTTCTTGCGGGAGGCAGGCACGAATGACCATTGGGCGATCATGCCGCCGTCGATGAGCGATTTGAAATCGACGAATCTTGCACCCACGATCTCCTGGAGCTTTGCCATGTTCTGGATGCGGAGTACTCGCAGGTTCTTTTTCTTGGCGAAGATGTCGAGAACTCCGTCTGCGAATTCAGGTGCGGCAACCACTTCTGCATAGTTGGAAACGATCATGTTTGCGGTTTCCTTGTCGCATTCTTGGTTGAGCGCGATGGCGCCGCCAAACGCTGCAACACGGTCAGCCATATTCGCTTTGTCATATGCATCTGAGATTGATGAGCCTTTTGCCACACCGCAGGGGTTGTTGTGCTTCACGATGACGCAACATGGTGTCTCCGTGAGATAGCGGAGGATATTGATGGCATTGTCGGCATCCGTGATGTTGGTCTTGCCGGGATGCTTCCCGGACTGGAGGAGTTCTACATCGGAGGCGATGTACTTGCCCGGCTGGATGCATTCAACTTCTCCGAGCGTCAGATTGCCATTCACGAGTTTGTAGAGTGCGGCTTCCTGTCCGGGATTCTCGCCATAACGAAGTCCCTTTTGGACGCCGTCTATGACCCATGAAGCTTTCTCGAATACCAGTGTCTGGCGCTTGTCGCCGTCAATGAAGCTGATCTCCATGCCAGGCGTAAAATTGTCGTCCATGATTGTTTTGTATGCCGATTTGAAATCCTGCGTTGCCATGAACTCTTCTCCGTTCAGGTTTAGATGTTGACTGCTTGAAGTGGGCAGTTTAGCTGATCCCTGCAAGCTGTCAAATAAACAACGTCGGCTATTACAGGAAGGCTCTGTTCTTGCGAAAAGAGACGAGTGTTTCTTGTTTCAAGCGCAACAATGCCGAAGAGAACGCGGCTGGTGTCGCTCTATTCCATGCTCGCCCTGCAGTCGTTTGGAGACGACCTGGCATTTCCGGGCGTCATCTATGCGGCCGCCTTTGCCGGTGCGCAACGAAAGCAAAAACAGGAGAAGACTCTTGACCATCGCTATCTGCCGGGAATAGGCTTCATGGAGTTTGTTTTGAAACGGCTATTCGGGAAGGATAGTGCTGGCGATAATCATGCATAATCGCGGTCGACAGTCGGCAGGGGCAGGTTATGCCGAGTTCCTGTCGACATGACGGCGTGCGATTTGTACCAGGTTGGCTTTAGTCGCCTTCGGATCTGATCCGACGGCTTATTCTTGGGATGAAACTGAACGACATATTACCGAAACAGGCGCAGGCTTCACTGGGAAAGGAGCTGGAACAGGACGAGTCTGTCCTTTATTCACTCAGAAGTGACCTGTCGGAAGACAGGCAGTATGGCGATACCTATCTTGTTGCCACGGCCAGGCGAGTGGCGGTCCTGAGCGAGGACTCAGTGATCACCGTGATGCCATTCAGTGAGATCACGGAAATCAAAGTCGAGGAGCTCTTCAGTAGTTCTTGCCTTGTTGCAGTTACGGAAAAGGGCGAGAAGTGTCTGATCTACTACAGCAAGTCATTTGTGCCTGAGTTTGCCGTGTTTTCGCGTGTTCTGAATGACCTGCGGGAGAACAGGAAGCCCGAGCTACCTGATGAACACGAAGCAGGGCACTGTCCGAAGTGCGGCTCCCAGCTGCCGGAACGTGGCGCTAGCTGCCCGCGCTGCATATATCGATTCAAGACATTGGGCAGGCTCTTGAAACTTGTACGCCCCTACAGGTTCAAAGTCATTCTCCTGGTCATGATGACGGGTGTCACCGTCAGCAGTGAATTGGTGCCGCCATATATTACCAAGGAGCTCATTGACCATGTGTTGCCTCATGGTTACAAGCACCAGCTGTTTTTCTGGATCGCACTTATGGCCGGTTGCTTCACAGTATTCCTGGGCTCCAGGCTTATTGGATCCAGTCTGATGGCATGGCTTGGAGCCAGGATTGTGTCCGACCTCAGGGCGAAACTCCACAGGGCACTGCAACAGCTTACGATGAGCTATCATGATAGAAGGGAATCCGGCCAGATCATCAGCAGGGTCATGCATGACACAGCTGAACTTCAGCATTTTCTCATCGACGGGATGTCCTATTTCCTGGTCGAGTGTGTGCAGATCGTGGCCATCTCTGCCATCCTGATATGTCTGGATGCAAAGCTGGCATTATTGGTGTTCGTGCCGATCCCGTTCCTCGTAGGCGGTGGTGCCTGGTTCTGGAAGAAACTCATCCCCCTGTTCCATAAGCAGGGGACAAGGATGGGTGCGCTGCATTCGATCCTTGGGGAATCGATCAAGGGCGTGAAGACGATCAAGGCCTTCTCGCGCGAGAAGAGCAGGGAAAGCGAATTCGATGGGATCAACGAGCAGCTCTTTGGTATTCGCTACGGTCTTGAGCGGACATTTGTCGGCTTCTCGGAAATCATGTTCTGGATCATGAGGATGGGGCTGGCTGCTGTCTGGTTCCTGGGTGGCATCAAAGTATTCGACAGCGGTGAGCTGACAGTAGGAACCCTTGTGGCATTTGCCGGCTACATGTGGTTGCTCTATGGCCCTCTGCAATGGTTCACGGCTATATTGAACTGGATGACACATGCTTTTGCGGGAGCAGAGCGTATATTCGCTGTGCTGGATTCCCGGCAGGAAATCTATGATGCGCCCGATGCGATCTCGGTGCCCGAAATGAAGGGCGCGATCAGCTTCGATGATGTCCATTTCAGCTATGAGCGCGGCAAAGAGGTGGTCAAAGGGATCTCCTTTGACATTAAACAGGGCGAGATGATCGGGCTCGTCGGCAAGTCAGGAGTGGGTAAGAGCACTATCATAAACCTGATTTGCCGGTTTTATGATATTGATTCAGGTTCAATAATGCTGGACGGCCATCCGATCAACAGGATAAAGCTCGAACAGCTCAGGCGCCAGATTGGCATGGTGATGCAGGACCCGTTTCTCTTCAATGCCTCGATACTTGAAAATATCGGGTACGGTACGGAAGATGCAGCTTTTGCTGATGTTGTCAGGGCCGCGAAAGCGGCCAACGCCCATGATTTCATACTGGACAAGGAGAACGGGTACGACACGATCGTTGGCGAGCGGGGTGTTAAGCTGTCGGGTGGCGAGAAGCAGAGACTCTCTATTGCAAGGGCTATCCTGCACAACCCTCCGATCCTGATCCTCGACGAGGCGACCTCGTCGGTTGATACGGAAACGGAGAAAGAGATTCAGCAGGCGATTTCCAGGCTGATCGAGGGTAGAACGACCATCGGTATTGCGCACAGGTTGTCGACCCTCAGGAATGCGCACAGGTTGATTGTAATTGATGATGGCAAGATCGCTGAGATTGGATCACATGCCGAGCTGATAGAGAAGAACGGTATTTATGCCAAACTGGTCTCGCTGCAGAGCGAGCTGAGCAAGGTGCGTGGCGATATCTGGCAGGAATGATCGGTCTCTGGCCGAGTTATCAGGTATTTGTTATCTGTTATTCGTCGGTCTGAAATGGGTCGGGATGGCTCGACGAGCCATCCACCCTGAGCAGCCGCGGTAAGCGTTTCAGATGAAGAACGGTGCAACATGAGTGAAGAGCAGAAGAAATTCAAATTGATCAGGAAGCTGGACAGGGTGTTCCTTCGGTACGATGGATCCGATGAGGAACAACCCGTAAGACTGGTCTGGCCGCGCCCGATCAGCGCCCGCGGCAAAGAGGTCTCAATCATTGGTGAGGGTAAGAAGGAAATCCTCATGCTCGACAGTCTTGATCGCCTTGACAGCGAATCGCGAGCAGTCGCCAAGGAAGAGCTGGAGCGCCGCTATCTTGTGGCGAGAATTACAAGGGTGATCGGGACCCAGGTAGACTTCGGCAATCGTTATTGGCATGTCGATACGGATCGAGGGGAGCGGAAATTTCTCATCAAGGAGCCCAGTAAGAACATGATCTGGTTCAATGATGACAGGATTATTCTGCGCGATACACTCGGTAACCATCACGAGATCGAATCTTATTCAAGCCTTGACGCAAGATCCCGGGCAGAAGCTGAAAGGGCGATGTAGGCGAAAGATACTTGAAACTTGAGATCGAAGAGAAGAGACGGTGAAACGGCAAGAAGTTTACTGTGAATGGTTTGTTTCTGGAAGTGCTACAAGAAATGCCATGCGAATAAGTATACCAAGCAGGTTTGCTATTCTTCTGGCGCTGAGTTTTCTGGTTGCCGGCTGTGGGCGTCGATCAGGACCCGCTCGGCTAGAACTTCTCGGGCCAGGCGAGGTCGATCTTGGCGAGTACAAAGCAGCGGAAATGAAGTCAGCCACATTCAAGCTGATCAATGCCGGTGGCATGCCTTTAACGATCAGCAGCGTGAGGATGAGTTGCGGCGCTTGCGGCGTTGCCACATGCGATGATGTTGAACTTGAGCCGGGCGAACAGGCACTGGTGACCGCGTCATTGTCTGCAAATTCCATGTCTGGTGAATTCAAAGAGAAGTTATTGGTGGTAAGTAGCGATCCTGACATGCCTGTGAGAAGTCTTACCATCAAAGGAAGGGCTATCCCGCTGGTGAAGATTCTGCCAGAGGCATACTTGTATACGGGTAAACTGGAGACTAACGTCGTCTGGGCCCGGGGATTCGAGCTGATACCAACAGAGGAGGGGGTCAAGCTTGGTGCGCCCAGGATAGAAAGTAACTACAAGCTTGCATCGACGCTGAAGGTGGTGGATGGCGGATACATGTTATACGTTGTGCTCCTGCCGACAGGGCAACCAGGCACCCTTGAATCTACGATCTCCATGCCGGTTCTTGAGCCAGGCGGCCAGGCATTCCTGAAGATTGGTATTTACGGCAAAATAGGCCCAGAGCTGGCCGTTGTGCCGGGCGTTGTGCGCTTGTCTCTAAAGGAGTCCGATGAGCAGCCGCTGGAAAGGAAGTTCGTTGTCAGAGCACTGGGCTCCAGGTTCGGTGAGCTTGAAGCTGCGAAATTACAGTTGCCCGAGCGTTCTGGGGTTTGTTGTTTTGTCGCAGATGGGGATGAACTCGGCACGCTGAAGGTGACGGCGAGTTTCGCGCCTGGATTCACAGAGATGGTCTCAACAAATGATGTTGCCCTGACGTTCAGCTATCCCAACCTGGCGTCATCAGAGGTCATCTGCAAAGGGATCAAAAAGTAATGATCGCAATGATATTGACCGACAGAATCTGGTGCGAGTTGGCTTTCTGACTTTGTGGGTATGCAGCATCTTAAAGAACAACTAAGAAAAGTGGCTGTTGGATTCCAGGAAAGGTATTCGACTTTGTTATGTTGCTCAAGATTGTTCCGAAGGTCTCAGGAATCGACTCTACAGTCCTTTTCCCGTTGTAGCCATCGTCAAAGAGCAGTGTTTGACGCCCTTCGTGCTCTTGAGCTCGAGTGCAAGCTTTTCCATCTTCCCCGGCAAGCCATTCAAGACGATCACTTCCAAGCAGTTGTCATGATCGAGATGCACGTGTTGAGTTGAGACGATAAGGGAGTGGTATTCATGTTGGATGTGGATCAGTTTGTTCGCGAGTCCTCTCCTGTGATGGTCGTAGACCAGAATTGCGGCTCCTGCTGTCTTCTTGCAGCTGGTCCATTGTTTTTCAATGAGGCGATTCCTGATGAGATCAGCCACCGCTTTGGAGCGAGTCGGGTATTTGTCCGCATCGAGTTGGCGATCGAACTTTGAAAGTAAACTCTTGTCAATCGAAACACTGAAACGTGTTAATTCAGTCATGTGTACCTCTGATTTGTAGATTGCCGAGCAAGGATAGTATGTAGGTCCGTTTGAGGCAAGCTTCACTCTTGTGATTGTTGCGACACGGTGAACGTTAGAGAGCACTTCATCCCGGTGATGGATGCTATAACCAGGTATTGTCCGGGTGCATCGATCGTGAGATTCGCGGGGCGGCGTGCCGATGTGCGGACGTGGCTGGTTTTGCCCTTTTTCCTGGTGATTGTCAGTAGGGCCCTTATGGGTTTGCCGTCGTATGTTGCGGAGAGTCGTAATGTGTCGCCTGGGGCAACGTGTAGGAAGTTGTCGCCCGTGACAATTTCCAGTCCACGCTTCATCTTGGGGCAAGCCAACTGTTTATTTGAGAGATCGCCCACTGCAACGATTGTCCTAGCCCAGTAGTGGGGTTCAGCATTGGCGTTTTTTTTCAGGGATGCGGCAAGGAGATACAGGCCTTCTTTCTTGCACTCGATCATGGCTTCTGATCCGGAAGAATTGGTTGTGATGCTTGCCACTTGATCGGATCCATCGGGCATTCGAGTGGTTAACGTTGGTAGCGAAGGGCCATGATCACCGTGCGACGATTTCGGGAAGCTATGTCCTTTGCAGATCTGAACCTTGATCTTGTCGCCGACGCTGGTTGTGTCATTACTGACGGTGAGCCAGCAATCATGAGCTAAGGCTGAAGAAGCCACAGAGCAGATGCCGATGGCGAGACAGATGCCCTGGGCGGCCATCCGCATCCTAGAACCTGTACATGAACGACACATTCATCCTTGCAGTATCGGTCCAACCACTGTCTTCGTTTTGTTCCTGGCCGAACTGAAGGCCCGTTTTGAAAACGATTCCTTCGTCACCCAGTGGTGCATATATGCCGGGCATCACCGCCCATGCATCACCATCGAAATCGCCCATGAGTTCAACTCCGGCTGCAACCCCGTGCTCGTCTTTGGAAATGGGGTTCTTAATTCCCAGAGCCCAGGTCGTTCCGTCTTCGTCACCTTCTTCCTCGTAGGTGAGATTCAGGCATACGTTTCCGTGAGCTGCAAAATTCCTGCTGAGAATCAAGGTTCCGGCATAGACATTATCTTCGCTGCCCAGGAGTTTCTCTGCTCTTGAGAAAGGTACTTCCAAGGTGAGGGATAGAGCTACGTCGATCAACCGGTTTTCGGTTGCACGGTACTGGAGACTCACCGCGGCAGCTTCGAGGAAAGGGGAGGTGCCAGTATCGATGTAGTTGGTTATCTCCTCAGGCACGACGAGATCTTGCCCGAACTGAGCGAAATGGGTGTGAAGATCGATCATGAGTCGGTCGGTAATGCCGTAGGACAGGCCAGGAGTGAATTCCCAGTGGTCGGTATTGGGGTTGTCTGAGTCGTCCACCATGTAATCATAATGCAAATGGAACAGGCGCTCGCCGTGTTTCGTGGTGTTATAGCTCTCCATCTCGATGTACTCCATGGCATGGTGGGCTAAAACGTTGGTGCACAGGAACAGCGCCATTATTGCAGATGTTGCAGCGAATATCTTCCAAGTCGGATCGTAGCCATGTCGTTCTGT
>JAUXFM010000053.1 GCA_030622955.1 Lentisphaerales bacterium | reverse complement strand
TTCGTGTGGGGTGCATCCACCAGCCTGCCGTCCTGCCATATCTTCTTGGTGGTGACATTGACAGAACCGTTCAACAGCCACTCTATCCCAAGCTCGGATATGTCGTTCACTGCAACACTAATGAATCGAGTTTCGACGGCAACCTGCGGCGGCAGAACGTCCATCTTCTCGATCAGTTCTTCCACCTTGGCAAGATTCTTCCTTGTGTTCTTAACAATGAGAGCATGCGATTTGTTGTCAAAAAGCACGTCTGACCCAGAAGGCTTTGCCACAAATCTATCAATGGCATCGACAACAGCAGGCGTGCCGCTCCCGCTGCCAAGCTCTGTGCTGGAGAGGCCCCGCCTGAGACGGTAGAGCCGCATTTCAAGCGGCAAACTCGAATCTTCCGCCGGGCCTCCCGCCTGAGGCGTCGCCCAGATGATGTTTTCACCCACAAAGAATGATACGCCAAGATTCCGCTCGACATAATCCAGGATCTCTCCCAGCGGAACCTTCTCAGCATGAATCGTGACCCTGCTCTCACTGAGCTGCGCATCGGAGATGATGTTCACGTTCTCCGTGGAACCCATGACAAGAATGAAGTCATTCAAGCTGGCATCTTCGAGATGAACCGTGACAATCTGGTCGAGAATCTTCTCCGCACTGCTCGCAGGTGTACGGACAGCTTTAAGCTGACCCTCGCTGTAACGAGTAACACCATAGGTGTCAGGGACATCTTTCTTCTCTTCAATCTCAACGAGCATCTGCTTCTTGCCGGTATCTGCCCGTATCGTGGCAACACCTGCACGCGCCCTGCTCTGCCTGTTCACCGCAACACTCCGCTCCTTCTCCCTGTCAACCGCCGGCATGTCAATATCGTCTTCAGCCCGTCGTGAGTCCAGCGCATCCTGTTTCAGCAGCGCTTCACGCCTTTCACGCGCAATCGCAGAAACGATATGACTACGCAATTCGGCAAGTCCAGGAGTGGAGGGGTCTCTGTTGCCCAAGTCAACGCACTCGACGAGCGCTTCGGTGAATCGGTCTTCTCGATAGAATCTTTCTGCACGGGAAAGAACTCCCGATGCTGAAGAGATGGCAACAGTGGGCTCAGGCGCTGACTCGTCCTGCTCCACAGGCTGCGGCGTGATACAGCCGACAATTCCGGCTGCCAGCAGGACCAGAACAAGACACACATACAGTTTCCTCATTATCACATCTCCCAAATTGACAAGAAGGCAGCGCTATTATTCAACCGCTTTCCATTCCCATTGAATGCCTGACGGGAAAACATTTCCGGCATAGGCGCAATTCATGACAAACAGAGTCTTCTCCACCTCACCGGAATCATTTATTACCTTGATCCTTCGGTCCTGAACATGGTGAAAACAGCGGATGACAGGAAAAATCGTGGAGCTGTAAGGCTTCAAATCGTTAGAGTCATCACCATGGGCAAGTTGGTGCTCTTTCACTTCTTTCCATGACGCAGTCCCATCTTCATTAGCATCCACAGCAGCGATATCAACACCACCAAGGTAACTGCTCCATCCCCAGGAGCAGTCGGCTGCCGTAAATTCATACATGTAGCTGCAATGGGTTATGCCATTCCGCCCCTTAGTATCATCAGTCTCAGCGTACTGTTCACCGATGTCCGGCAGGTTAGGCGGCTGCGGCGGCTTGGAGCCATCCGTTCCACCGCTCTTGTCCGATTTGCATACAAAAATACCTTTGTTGTCGATATATTCAGAATAAAGTGTCGAAAGCCAGTCGGGGGCAATATCGTCGTTGTCGTCCCTGTATGTCAACCAGGCCATGCCGAACTGGCGCATGTTGGTTTTGCAGTGCGCCTGGCGCGCCTTTTCACGAGCACGCCCTATAGCCGGCAGCAGCATACCCGCCAAAATCCCAATAATGGCAATCACCACCAGGAGTTCCGTCAGGGTGAAGCCTTCCTTGCTATGTCGCATCTTCCTCATAACACACCTATATAACGCCAAAGTTAAGCATTTTGCTGCATCTCAAGCAAGGTCAATATTGACTTCCGCATTCGCTTACCGGGATTCTATCGTGGTTTTTCGCCCTCACCAACCTTTCTTGGCGACAAGCTCACATTCTCACACGAAACCGAGGAATACCATCCCTCACTAATGACCGACCATTCAACTCTGCCGAACAACATCCATAAATGTCCTTGCTCCTCCTCCGTCACATGTGCCGGGGTGAAATGAATTGACATTCATGCGCGACGTTGACAAGAATCACTGCCACCAAAAGCTTACCGAGCAAAGTGTTTTAACAGCATGCATAGATTCAATTACGCAACTCTTATCCTAGCCCGTTTCCTGGCAACGGCATCACTCTCAATGCCACTATGGTCCGTGCCCGAGCTGCCCAAGCGGCTCACCTTCATCGCCCCACGAGAGACAGATGCTGCCACGTTGATATCGGTGCCGCCCTCGGTCAGTAATGGTGTAGATTCAACCTATGCCATCTATGACCACAACATGATGCCGGTTGACTTCAAGCAGTTGCATCGCGACAGCGATGGAACAATCCTGCTCGTCAAATCAAAGAAACGTCACCAGTACAGTGTCTATTACGGATCAAAAGATCCGGGAGTTGACAATCAATCCGCAGAATTCATGACTGATTCAAAGCCTGTTCTCGTGAAGTTCTATTCCACGAAAGCCATGGGGCTCCCGGACACCTGGCAGAAAATGCGTCATATGCTCAAACGTGAAGACCGGCTTCTTCGCACAATGCATCTGTCGGGCTTCACCCGCATTGAAACCGAACGCGAAAGAAAAGACAGCACAACATACATAGTCGTCATGAAGAGCTTCCTTCTTTGCCCCACTGCCGGGAGTCACCTGTTCGCGCTGGACGGATGTGATGGCGCTTTCCTGACGATTGATGACAAGCTTGCCGCAACATCTGCTGCACGCAGCCATGCGGGACAGTGGACCACCGGCAAACCAATTGAACTCGAAGCGGGACTTCACTCTCTGGCCCTTTACAGCATCTGCAATTCTGACAACTCTAAGAACATTGTCCGTGCAGGATGGATGCCACCTGGCGAAACAGAGGTCGCTGAGCTCACATCTCCGGATCTGGTCTGCGCATCGCTTGCAGAACCACTGCGGATCGAACAGATAAACAAAACACTGCACCCATCATTCTCCGTCAGAAAGAGCAGTAGTTACTCCTACCGCGACTGCACGCCGTTCTTCGTGCCGGTACGATTCAGAAACCAGACCGGGAATTGGCTGGACAGTGACGTACAATACTCGTGGGATTTTGGTGACGGCCATACCTCTCTCGAACCTGTACCACGCCATGTCTATATGGGGCCCGGGAAATACAAAGCAACAATGACCATACGCGATTCGCTGGGCTTCATTACAAACTGCGCCAGAACCGTCAACTGCATGGACGCCATGCCAACGGCTTACGCGGTTGACTTCAAGATAGCGAACCTTCCCGCTGCCTGCTACGACTCCGATCGCATTATGCCTTACCTTCACGCTTTTGGCAGCTCCCCGCGCTCTGCCAAACTCCAGGTAGAGTGCAGGGTCAACCTGACAGATAACAGTACCGCACTTTTTAGATCAGGACTGTCCTCAGCAGCCATGCCAACCAATATGCTGCTCTTCACGGAGAAGGCAGAGAACCTCGACAGCATCGAATGGCGTGTGACAGATCACGGCACTGTACTCAAAGAGGGCACGATTGATTTCATGAGACCGCCCTTCAATAGAATACCGACGCACATCGATGGCAATCGCCTGTTCGATGACAAGGGGGTCCAGCTGGTCTTCGTGCCACATCAGTTCGATGACAAATATGCCCAACCAGTACCTGACGATCTATCCCGCATCGTCCACATAGATGACTGGCTTTTCGACAGCATTGAAAACCCGGATGGATTTGGCAACCTCATCGGCACGAAACTTGACGAAGCTGAACCAGTTACCGTTGTACAACATGAAATGCACGCGTGGGAAAGACAACCTGAAGCATTTGGCCCCCTCCAGAAGTTCATACAGATACCGAGAATCCTTGTACCAGGCAGGGATACGGCCATTCTCAGCATAGGTTTGAAGGATATCGCTTTCGCCGCTATGGAGCCGCCGGCATTTGAGCGACATGTCGCAGCCTTGAGTGACCTCATCTCGGCGACGCTGAACTGCACGCTCCTCTGGACTACCCCGCCGTCATTTGCCAGCGAGCGCACAGACGTCAGGCCCTATGCCGCCGGCATAAAGAAGATTGCTCTGACAAGAAGAATACCTGTTGCAGACCTCTTCACAGCCTTCAGCTGCAGCACGAACAGATCCGGCAAGGCAGGCAACAGACAACATGCATCGCGGCTCTCTGCGGAGGAAACGGGGATAACCGCCCAGATCATTGCCCGCAGCGTGCCTCTTCCCATACAAGGACATGACGAATGAAGGCCGGGCCGCTTGCCATAGCCGATCAGCAGCCGGAACTCAGTGCCAGGTCAACATTCTGGCCATGGCAGAGGATACTCATCGCTTCGATCTTTCTTGCATTCCTGGCCGGGGTACTATGGGCGCCCTCCCGGGTCACAACTGCCCGCGTTTTCGTCACCCTCTCGACGATCTTCTACCTTGCATTCACGCTTTACAAAGTACTGCTGATGTCGCTTTCCACAAATCACAAATCTCTTATCTCGCCAACACCCGAGGAAATAGCCGCAGTAAAGGACTTGGACCTCCCCGTCTACTCGGTGCTCGTGCCCATGTACCATGAGGCAGAATCTGTGCCGCACCTCGTCGCGGCACTTGCCAGGATGGACTATCCCGCCGACAAAATGGATATCCAGCTCCTTCTCGAAGAGGATGACAACGCAACGCGCAAAGCGGTAGCGAATCTTGCCCTCCCAAAGAACTGCCGTGCAACCGTTGTGCCAGATTCACAACCAAAGACCAAACCCAAGGCCTGCAATATCGGCATGGACAACGCACAGGGGAAATACCTCGTCATTTACGATGCTGAAGACAGACCCGAACCTGACCAGCTGAAGAAAGCCGTTATAGGCTTCTCAAAGTCCGATCCGAGCGTTATTTGCCTTCAATCCAAGCTCAATTTCTACAACCCGCGCCAAAATATCCTGACACGATGGTTTACCGCTGAATATTCCGCATGGTTCGATCTGTCATTGCCCGGACTTGCCAGGCTTAACGCAGTCATCCCCCTGGGAGGAACATCCAACCATTTCATAACCGAAAAACTCCGGGAGCTTATGGGCTGGGATCCATTCAATGTGACCGAGGATTGTGACCTGGGTGTACGTGTCTATCGCAAGGGCTATTGTACACGTATGCTCGCCACCACTACATGGGAAGAAGCATGCAGCAGCCCGAAATACTGGTTCCGGCAACGAACGCGCTGGCTAAAAGGGTACATGCAGACATTCCTCGTCCATACCAGGAACCCGTTCAAACTGGCGCAAGAGCTGGGCACCAGGAACGTTATCCATTTCCATATGCTTATTGCCGGAGTCATAGTCTGCTTCCTGATAAATCCTTTCTACTGGATGCTCGCCCTGCTCTGGTTCCTGCTCCGAAACAATGAACTCAAGATTCTCTTTCCGGGCCCAGTATTCGCGATGGGCGCACTTTGCCTCTTCGCGGGTAACTTCGTTTTTGCCTACGCCAGTGGTCTCGGTTGCTTCTGGCGAAAGAAATACGACCTCGTGAAGTACGGACTCCTGGCGCCTGTCTACTGGATTATGATGAGCTACAGTGCATGGCGCGCACTGTTCCAGCTCTTCTCGGATCCACACAAATGGGAGAAAACAAAGCATGGTCTCTTCAAGAGCGAGGATGACCAGCCATGAGCGCACCGGAACAATTCATCCCAGATGCCAAGCCACGCATCAACAGGTGGCTTATCCTGGGATTAACGATCCTCTTCTGCACCGCAGGCATCTCCCAACTGGCCTCAATATCCGACGAAGCCATTACCAGAGAGGCAATCTGCCTGCGCTTGCTCGGCAATAACACTGAAGGGCGACAGGCCCTCATCAGCTCCGCATGGTGGGCGCCTCTGCCCACCCTGCTCCGCCTGCCCATTGTCTGCGCGAGCGGCGACAGATGGCCCGGCCTCTCATCTCTCGTGGTGAGTTCCATCATGGGTGCACTGCTCATCGGCCTGATCGAGCTCGCCCTGCACAGCTGGAACATGAAGTTTCAAAGACACCTTCTTGTTGCAGGGTTGGGGGCGAACCCGTTGTTCATCGAACAGTGTCTCAACGGCAGCTCCAACACCACTATCCTGTTCTTCTCGGCCATGGTGGCCTACTGCTTCTCTATCTGGATCGCTCGAAGAAAGCTGCGTGCTCTTGTGCTTTTCGCCATCGCGGCAGGACTCCTTCTTATAACCAGTTTTGAAACTGCGAGCTGGCTGATCCTGGTCATTCTGCTCCTCGTGATTGATCAATGTCGCCGAAAGTCCTCAGATAACGAAACAGAAGCTGTTCTCACCCTGGGCCTGCTGCCCATTGTCTATTCTGGGCTCCTCTGGATCCTGATGAACTGGCTTATAATGGGAGACCCATTCTACTTCCTGCGCTCGTTCGCCACTACGTCGTCGGCCAGCGGCAATGTCATGCTTGAGCAATGCCGGGTTACAGGGCCGTATGTTGTGTTCTGCATTATTCCACTGCTGCTGGTCATTTTCTCAGCGATCGCGCGCGATGGCAACGGCCTGACCTTTGGCATCATGGCATTCGCTCCTATCCTTTGTGGACTTCTTTTCTCACACAAGGGAATGCTTTGGCCTTCGAGCGGCTTGCTCCATATCAATTTAGTGCTTGGCATACTCTCACTCGGATACCTGCTCTGCGTATCGTCGGTTGCCACCAAGATAAAGAGGGCGAGACACATACTGGCAATCATCCCGCTACTGCTGTCATTGCTCACCTACCTGATGCCCAGCCCAACGCTTGCGGATCGACCAGCCGCTGTAACTGGATGGCTTGATGATCTGAAAATGCATGTGAAGACGCAGCATGATGAACGCAAGGCCAATTTCATCAAGATATATGTTTGCGGGTATGACAGCTTTCGCCTGCTCAAAGGCTTGGAGGATCCCATGCTCCTGCATTCTCTCGATCTTGACTTTAGCAAGGCAGTGACCGATTATCCAGGGCATCAGCTCTACATACTGGTGTCGGAGCCGATCGGACGCAAAGCGATGGATAGCATTCACTGGAAACATAATATGCTGTTTGAACAGGGCGAGGATGTCCTGCTTTATGACAGCGACTGGCATGGATGGCGTCTGTTTGAGATCATCCAAACCGAGAAACCTAAACCCAATTACTCACAATGAAGACACCAAAGATCATAAGCGCACTCCTGCTCGTGACGCCGCTCTTCGCACTGACGGCCGCCGCACTGGGTCTGCTCTGGTTTCAGCGGGAGCTGATAGAAGAACGCAGGAACGCCATCGCCATTCTTGAACAACACTCGAAACTCACGAAAGAAAACAAACGGGTACTGACAGACTATAGCCATATGGCCGAACAACTCTCAAATGTGTCGCATCTCGCGACACAACTTGAGCTGAAGTATATCGAAGAACGTGAAGTCCATGAACCACTGCGCAAACAAATCGAGGAACTCGTCCACCAATTGAACAAGGGCGGCGACATCAAGAAGGAACTGGAAGTCATGCGCGCGAAGAAGGATCATCGCATTTCCCAGCTGGTGCAGGAATGCCGGGGGCTGGAATCACAGATAAGGACCATGCAAAAAGAACCCCGACCCTGAGCCTGCAAGGAAGAATCCTGAACCGAACCCGTCCGACCCGTCATGGAAGATATGGGCGCTACCGATTAACGGCAGCGGCGCGCTTGATCTTGAAAGCGATATCTCGCCGAAAAGTCGGTACGGTCACTTTCAGACAACCATTCTCAACAATGGCATTCTTTGTGGCCAACACCGTCCCTTCTGTTGTGTCCCAGAATTCGATCTCTACCTCGCCATTGTCCATTTTCGACACAATCAGCATGCCCTCTTCTATCGGAGAATGCTCCTTCTCATAATTCCTGCTCACGTAGATCCAGCCATAACATCTTCTACTGTTGCGAAGGGTCTCAACAGAAACGGGCACAGTACTCCCTTCGCCCTGCACGACAAATGCTTTCCTGTTCTTGAGTGAACGGTCACGCCTATCCTCGCCTTTCATGAAACGAGATACGGCACTGAATTCAGGATAGAAATTCTCTTCCTCTACCAGGCCCCACCACCAGAACATCGGACTACCGGCAAGCGGAATCGCGGTTGAGGCCCATAATGCAACGTGCAGGGCGTCTTTCAGGTGCGGCACATCAGCTGCGTTCCATTGTCCCCCGAACTCGGTGATCATTACGGGTTTATTGAAACGCCTGTTGAATTCAGCCGTCTTGCGCATCAGGCTGACGATTTTCAGAGGATCACTACTGCCATGATAAGCGTCGACCGCGCTCACATCCAGTTGGTCCAGTTTGACAATATCCACGTTCTGCTCCTTGTAATCGGAAGAAACGTGAGTCGACAGCAGGTGGTCATAAGGATCCAGCTCCTTGATCATGCTACAGGCATTCTCATGCCACTTGACAACTTCCTTCCTCCTGTAAGTGCCGGACCTGGAACCGGTCAGGTTCAATTCACTCCAGAGCTCCCATGCGAACACCTTGTTGCTATAGCCCCATCTCGAAACGATATATCGCATGAGACAACGAAACGACTGCCAGGCTTTAGGATCATTGAAGTAGTCGTCCGGCGACTTGAGGTATCCACCATTACGTTCGTTGTGTGGGTTGTGGCTCCATTCCGCGTCAATATGGGAGCTGAATTTACCATGGTTATGAATAACAACATTCAGATAGATCCCGTTCTTCTCTGCCTCTTCAACAACGCGGTCCATTTCCCATGCATGCATCATATTGTACTGCCCAAGACCATGGTAGCCTTCCCATTTCGAAATCCATTCGAGTCCAAGCGACCAGTTAGCCATCCATATTTCGGCCATGTTCTCATTGTGAGCACCCATGTCCTTAAAGTATTTTTCATAAGCTGACGAACCTTTCGGCCAGCGCCTGGCCCATGGAAACCTTTCGTCCAGCCTGTCATCTGAAGGGGACCTGACGTTATGACCCAGCGGAAAGAAATAGGAACCGTCCGAGAACTCAAATTGACGCGGATCCTTCCTGGCCACTCTCACAAAACCCGGTTCAACCGCCTTGGTCGCCACGAAGCTTTCGGGGCCCCAGTCCCTGACGCCAAAAGAATCCTCTGCCCTGATCTTGAACTTATATTTTCCTTCCTGGGTTGGTGCGTACCTGATCGCCCAAAGTGGCCGGCCCTGTGGAATTATCCGCTCACCAGCGGGGTTTACCTCACGGTAGAAATCCCGCATGTAGAAACCATCCACCAGATCGGTTTTACCATCAGGCCCCTGGAATGATGCCGTGACATAGACTTCGTTACTGTCGAACGGCGTAACATACCGGTCCTGTAGCTCAAATATCACCTCAAACTTCTCATAGCGGCGCACGTTCCTGTTGCTGATGCGCACATCTCGTATCGCCGGCGGAGATTCATCTTCAACACTTGCCAGCGCCACAACGTTAGTGATCCCGCAGGTGCCTTCATGACGGTTACCGCTACTGAAGAACCTGATGCCAACCTGTTTCGGCTTGATCAGAGCCCTCAAACACCAGGCGGATTGATGAGCGATCGGGGTCCAGCCCACTGCCTCCGGGCTGAAATCCATACTGCATCGCCGGTGCTTGCCCGGAACAAGGTGGCCGGGAACAAGTTGTTGGTACCAGTTATAATCCCAGTCTTTAACATAAACCAGCACCTGCACATTGGTAGGAGCATCCTCATCCACGAATGCCTCAAACTCCAGCTTGCCAACATCCGTCCAGGATAAATCCATTGTTGAAACAAGAAACGTTTCTGATCCGGGAAACTCAGCCTTTGCTACAATGCCACTCCGCTCCTTCCTTGTCGGTGGCTTTGTCATCTCAGCACCCCTGCGGTCGGGGGACATCACGTGCCAGTACCGGATAGATACATGCTCATCGACATCAGCGGCATTGGCTGAGCAGATAAGTGCATACATTATGGTGATCTGGGTTAAGCGCTTCATAGTGTCTGCCATTTGTGTCATGCATCTTACAGAGAACGCTGCATTTTGAAAAGACTACATCTTCGGGTCGTACAGGCAAGCCCTATGCAATGCTGTTGACCAGACCAGTAGAACGGCTCATTAACCATCCGAAGAACGCCTTGACAATATCAAGTCCGTTACCCAGAATTGCGCCTACAGGTCGTCAAATGCCCGATAAGAAAGAACAACAAGCACAAGAGCACGAACTCGGTGTCGCCACTTGGTATCTGCAGATCGACAACGACAACACGTATGGACCAGTCCCGCTGTCGACTCTCATCGAATGGGCTGAAGCCGGCCGTGTGAAGCCGGGCAACATGCTCTCCCCCGACAGGAACAATTGGGTCCCGGCCGAATCAATTACTGAGCTAAAGATGGATTGGCTCACTGCACCCAAATCGGGCGAGCCCTACGGCCCATTCAATCTGCTGGCAACGCCTGCGTTGCTCGGCACAGGCCGGATCAAAGCTACCGACATCTTACGTAATCGAAACACGGGAAAGAAGACCCCGGTCAAAAACATCACCAAAGCTACCGAAGAGCCGGAAGAAAAGGGTGTCGAGGCGAATACTGAACCCAGCGCCGAATCCAAGTCTCGCAAGAAGGATTTCGGCAAGCCTCTTCTGCGCCCAACAGATATCGACACCAAGCCGAAACAAACCCAAACATCCAAATCCAGCGCCGAGATCCCATTGCGAATCCTCCAGCTGACCGAGGAGCTCTCCACCACGCTCCAGGCCCTGGAGAAAACCAGGGGCTCGCTTGACAACAGCAAGAAGGAAGTCAAGCAAACACAGAATTCCCTCGATTCCCTTCAAACCAGATACGACAAGGAAACCAACAAGCTCTCAGAATCCCTGGCAATGGCAAAGAACGAGCTTACTGCTGCCAGGAACAACATCAAGCAGCGCGACAAGCAACTCCAAGAGGAACAGGCCAGCTCACGCAAGACTGAAGAACAGCTCACCTCTCGGCTAGACACCAGCACAAGGGAAGCTGCTGCCGCCACAACAGAACTGCAATCTACCAGGCGATCGATCGAGGACATACGTAGTGACCACGAGGCATTCCGCAGCGAAAGCCAAACCACTATCTCCGAACAAGCATCGACAATCACCAAAACCAGGGAGCAGTTGACCGAGGGCGCCACCCTCTCCCGCACGCTTAAAGAGCAACTAAAACAGGCAGAAGCGACTGAGGAAACATACGTCACTCGCTGCAACTCTTTTGATGCCCGCATCAAGGAACTCGAACAGGAGAGCAAAGATGCTGGCGAACAGGTCAAGGAGCTTGAATCTGTCCTTGCCGAAGAGAAGAAGCTACGCGAAGAGTCAGTCGAGCAGGCCAAGGCCAGCAAGAAAGATCTATTCTTCCAACTCGATTCATTCACTGAAAAGCTAACGCTGAAGGATGCTCTTATTGCCAGCACCTCGGATCAGCTCTCGCGGGAAACATCCAGAGCAGAGGAAGCGCTCCAGAAAAGGGCCGATCACGAGCGGGAACTGCTTGTTGAACTCGCGGATCGCGACAAAACCATAGGGGTAGCAGAAAGGCAACATGCACAACTCGAAGGCCAACTGAACGAACAGCAACTGCAGACCAAGGCCCTTCTCGATGCCGCGAGGAACAAGGAGGAAGCCATGACAAGCCGACTCCTCGCATTTGAAGACAGGACCACCAGCCTCAACAAAACCATCGAGCAACTACAAACCACAGTTGAAGACGCAAAGGCGGAAACGACATTCGAACAGGCCAACACGAACGATCTGCGCGCTGAGCTTGAGAAGCAGGAGCAGGAAAAGAAGGCGTCCGCCGACTTCAACATGAAGAAGGAAGAGGCTCTGAACAAGCAGATTGACACACTGACAAACCAGGCGACCTCGCTCAACAACCGCATTGAGGATCTAAAACAGGAACGAACCGACACTGAACGACAACTCCAGGAACTCAGACTTGAACTGGCTCGCGGCAAGACCGTCCAGCACGAGGCCGCACAGCAACATGCTGCAAAGCAAAAGGATCTGTCCAATAGAATCCAGGCCCTGTCTGACCAACTCGAACAGAAACACGATTCTCTCGCAAAACTCGGTAAGCGCCTGCAGGACGAGACCACGGCAGCGCAGGCTGCAACGCAGGCCCATACCATCCACGAAGAGCAGCTTCTCAAGGAGATCAAGAAGCGGGACAAAGAGCACGCAACGATTATTGATGCGAACAGGATCAGAGAAGAAGACCTGAACAATCAGATCCAAAGATTTTCCGATAAGCTAGCAGTAATGAGCGCCACCCTTGATGATGTCCGGCAACAAAGGATCGATGCCGATAACGAAATGCAGTCGACTAGAAAGGCGCTTGATGCCGCCATCCTGAAGCACAGCGACGAACTGAGCACTGCAGACAACCAGCGGGCCGATCTTGAGCACAATCTTAAGCATCTCAGAGATCAAGTTGCCAGGCGCGATAAGTCACTTGCGACCACGAAGGACAAACTGAAGAAGGAAACTGCCAGGGCCAATGCCGCCACAAAAGCCCACGCTGACAAGGAACAGGCATTCCTTGACCAGCTCGATGAAATGATAACCACGGCCCAGTCACGACACAGCCAGCAATACGGCATCTCTGACGAACTGAACAAACAGAAACAACTCAATACGGCCATGGGTGCGTCTCACCGCCAGAAGGAAGAGAAACTTGCTGCGCAATTACAGGCCCGCAATAGTCAGCTTCGTGCCTTTGACGTCAAGATGGATAAAGTTGAGACCAATCTCAAGAAGGAGCTTACCCGCTCTGAAGAACTGGAAGAAAACCTGAAGAATACGCAGCTCGAAACCGGAGCCACAGTTATCACGCTCAAGGAAGAAGTTACCTCGCTCACTACGCGACTAGACAAGACTAACAAGCAACTCGTAGAACACAAGAACAGCGAGAACCTGCTCAAGCTCGACCTCGACACACGTGACACCAGGCAGGAAGATAACGACAGAATCATCGCCGACCTCAAAACCAGGCTTGAGCAAGCCGAGAAAGGGCATGACAACACCCCAGACCACAGCGAGCTCCAACAGCGACTTGAAGAAGCTCGATCGGAAACCGCGAAGCTGACGCAAGAACTCTCCGGCACGAGAGAGCAGCTCAAACTGCATGATCTGGCCAATGCCGAGCCACAACCTCCAGTGAACAAGGAACAGATCAAGTCTCTTCAGGACGAAGCGGCTAAAACCCTCACTGAACTCGCCGAGGCGCAGGAACAGATCAGGGCGCTCAAACAAAACACGGTTGACGCAGAAGCTCCTGCAGAGGATGACGCCAGGATCAAGGCACTCGAGAACGAAGCCGATACCGCCAAATCAGAACTGCTGGCGGCTCAGGAACAGATCGGACTTCTTGAAAAGAGCAACGCACAGGCAGCCACTGAAATGGCTGATACCCGGGAGCAACTGGCAAAGCAGCAGCAGAAAGAACCTCAGAAGACAGATAACACCTCGCAGCAGAAGGCACTCGCAAAACTTACCGATAAGCTCCAGAAACCCTCGGGGCTTGAACAATGGTATGTCAAGATGAAGGACGATAAGCTCTACGGCCCAACCGGCATTGCCGCACTTCGTGACTGGGCGGAAGATTGCAGGCTCGCACCGGACGACAAGATCTCAACTGACAAGGAGAACTGGATTTCTGCAGAAGCTGTGCCCGAGCTTGAAATGGAATGGTTGGTGAAGCTTCAGGATGGATCGGCCTATGGCCCTGTCAATCTTATGGCCATCATGCAACTCATCAGGGACGGCATCATCAACGGCGACTCTCACTTCACCCACAAGGTCACAAGACAGCATCTATCTGCAAATGCCGTATTGTCTCCCGAGATAACACTGCTGTCCGACAAGCTGGCAAGGCGCAGGGACGAGGAGAAGAAACTCCTCGATCAACTCGCGCAAATGAGTTCTTTGCAGAACAAGATCCAGAAATCACTACAGGAAGAACAGTAGCGCCCCCCCCGCAGGCATAGGGATTAAGCTAAGAAAGTGAGTTTCTGCGTCGATGGGCTTGCCGTCGGCGTTTTTTTGTGTCATGGCGCCGATAGCCCTAGAAGAGCTATCGGCTACAATGGGAGGTAGTTATGACGCGAGAAGAGCGGAAAGTTCAACAGCTGAGGGACAAGCTGGCGAAGTTGGGGCCGATGCTGCCAGGCAGCATCTCGGAACAGTGGAATGTATGCGGCACGCCGGGATGCCGCTGCAAAGAACCCCGTAAAACATGGGCCGTACTACCAGCTCAGCTTCACGGTCGGTGGCAAAAGCTCCACCATGTTTATCAAGAAGGGGGATCTGCCCGAGGCTCGGCGACGACTGAAGCGTTATCAGCAGTTCAAGACGCTGTGCAGCGACTTGGTGCATGCCTATGTGGCGCGGGCAATGAGCTTTACGGCGAGATTTTTGAGCCTCTCAAGAATCCTGCAATATTCAAGACACTCTCCGTCCATCCTGAATTCAAGACACTCTGTTGGCCAAATGGTGCCGACCTTGCCCCCGAGTTTCTGTACGAGAAGATACAGATCCCAGCATAACAACCGAATTCATGCGATTGAAAATGTCGCGCCATTTTCAACGCATGATTCGAGGCGTTGGCCCTGAGAAGAAAAGATATTGACGACCAAGATCATGTGGAGTATTATAGCTATAGTCGTCCACATAGCAGACGGGGGTGCAAAATGCAAACAGTCCAAATGACACTTGATGAAAAGCTGGTGCGATCCGTGGATCGTGTGGTGAAGAAAATCCACACCACACGCTCTGCTTTCACGCGAGACGCTCTCCGTGATGCACTCGCGAAGTTTAATGTTGCTCGTCTCGAACGGCAGCACCACAAAGGATACGAGATTCATCCGGTCAATAAAGCTGAATTCAGCGTTTGGGAGGACGAGCAGGCGTGGGGTGACGAATGAAACGTGGAGAGATTCGGTGGTATAACTTTGCGCACCCCGACAAGAAACGCCCTGTCTTGATTCTCACAAGAGATTCTATTCTTGAGTATTTGGGAGAGGTCACGGTAGCCCCTGTGACATCCACCGTACGCGACATTCCCAGCGAAGTCGCTTTGTCCAAGCAAGACGGCATGATTAGGGCTTGCGCGGTGAATTGTGATCACATCCAGACCATTGCCAAAGGCAAGATCGGATCGCGTATCGCATCTCTCTCAGTTGATAAAATGAACTGTGTCACTAAAGCCATAGGGTTTGCGCTGAATCTTTGGTAAGGAAGGGAAGTCGGAGGCCAAGCGGTC
>JAUXFM010000011.1 GCA_030622955.1 Lentisphaerales bacterium | reverse complement strand
TTTGTTCCCGGTTCTTCTGTATGCTGCATACACTCCCGTAACACAGGAAGTTCTTCCTGACACTATGCTTTTCAAGCCTGTCGCATAGCGCATCGATACGACCCCCGTCACAAAGGAAATCGTTATCCAGGATCATGATGCTCGGTTCAGGAACACGCTGGATCTGAGAGAAAACAACATCCATATCCTGCGGCACTTCATGCCCTCCCTCTATCCTCCACCGCAGACAGAACCTGCATTGCTTGCTACAGCCTTGAGACGTTTGGATGATCGCGCATGGCTTGAACCCGAAATAGCTGTAATGGCGGCGGTATCCCTTTGTGCAGGATATGTCGGGCACGATATACTCATTACGGCCATGGACTCCTGTTGACCGGAATCCGTTCTCTCTGCTCTCTATCCCTTCGATCATGGGGACAGGCCCGCCCTCGCTTAACGATGCGAAGAGCGCCTGCAGATTCGCCGTGGTTGTATACTGAAGTACATGGTCAATGGCCTCGTCATGAAATGCCGAGGGCTCAACAAATGTCTGCGTCCCACCTGCCAGGATGATTATCTCCGGATTCGCTGCCTTAACTTCACGGGCCAGCCTGATTACATTGGGTACATCCACGCATAGCGAAGTAAGGCCCAGAACATCTGGCCGCCACTCGAGGCATTCCGCAGCAATGTCGGTCTCCTCAATCATCATGTCCAGAATCCGGACATCATGGTCCGGGCTGAGTACGGCATAGAGACACTCCAGGCCAAGGGGCTCGCAAAACATGAATTCGCCGATGGTGATCGCTTTCTTTATACGCGGAGGTCTGACTAACAGTATCTTCATTCCACACCTCTCAACACTACTGTCCGGTTTGTCGGACAGCATTGACCTCTCAATAGATATTCGGAGCAATTCTGCGTCTTATCTGACTACGATAGAACATGTTGGCAAATAGATAGAAAATGCTCCGCCCGGGCCTCTTAAACAAGCGTCTGTTCAGGATTGTCCTCTTCAGGATGTTCCCTGGTGAGAAGACGTCGTTGTACAGAGCCCAATATGCGGCAGTAAGTTCTGCCGGCGTCATGTTCGCGGGAACATGCACGGCTTCTGTCCCGTTGTATGAGTATATATCATCGTTACAGATTCGGCCCGCAGCCTCCATCTCTGCAAAGAAATCCGTTCCGGGAATGGGGGTAAGAATATAGAAACGCGGCAGGACAATGCCGGTATCGTTGATGAACTCTGCCGTTTGCCTGATGGAATCAAGTGTATCGCCATCTGCGCCAATTACCATCTCTGTCGACACATCTATTCCGACATCGCGAATGGCCTCGATAAGAGCTGGGTACTCTGCCGGGTCAGCCCACTCTTTCCCCATGGCAACAAGACTATCGCGCGATATGCTCTCCAGTCCGAAGCTGAGCGTGATGCAGCCGCTCTCTGCAAGAACTTTCAACAGCTCCCTGTTCCTGCCAATCGTTATGGAACATTGCGACATCCAGGTCATCCCGAGCTTCTTGATCTCAAGGCACAGATCCATCATGTATGATGGATCGGAATATATGTTGTCATCCAGAAGCAGGAATTTACTGAAGCCGAGAGATTTGACATGCGATATGTCACGCATCACATCCACAATATCTCTTCTGTAGTAGCGCCTGCGGTAAAGACAGTGAATGGAACAGAAGGAACAGGTATGTGGGCATCCCCTGCCCGCCTGGATCGGCAGAAAGTCGCCGATGTTCTTTGATGTCACCAGATCATACCTGGGTAGCGGTGTTTCAAGGACCTCCAGTTCCCCGCGATAGATCTGTTGCAGGTTCCCCGCCCTGAAATCATCCAACATGGATATCCACACGTTCTCGGCATCGCCGATGACGATTGAATCGCAATGCTTCCGCGTTTCCCCAGGCATAAGGCTGGCCATATAACCGCCCATCACAACAGTTTTGCCCAACCCCCTGAACCTGCGGGCGATATCGAATGAACGTATAATCCCATGACCCATACTGCTGATGCCGATCAGATCGGCATCCGTACCAAAAGGAACATCTTCGATAATCTCAAGGCATATCTCGACCTCCCAATCAGCCGGAGTAAGAGCCGCAAGCAAGGGAAGCGCCAGGCCCACAAAGAAAAGCTTCTTTTTCTTTATCGGTCTGCCTGCCCCATCATAAGGCGAGGGCTGAATTAACAGCAGTTTAAGCTTCTTTGCCACTCAGGTGCCTCCTGATTCTACTGAGATACTGCAGGGTGACCCGGACAGAGCCCAGCCACAACTTGAGATTCTCACGCGGTCCATGCCGGTAAAGCAACTTGAGGATATTCTGCGGCCGCATGGTGACCCAATGGTAGAGCTTGACTATGTTCCAATAATAACGAGCCTGAGACATTTGTGTCGGAGCAAGCACAAGATGAGCCAAATCCCATTTTTCATAGTCAGTGCGCGGGACAATGAGACCGTCATTATATTTCTCAAGCATCGGCGTCCCAGGTAACGGAGTGAAAGGCTGAAGATTAATATACGTAAGTTTCAGCCTGCGGAGCCATCTGCCAAGCATCTTGAAATCTGACTCTTTCCAGTCCATCCCCAGGATGAGCGTAGCATAGCAATCGATATCATATCGTTGCAGGATCTCCACCGCGGCTTCATTCGAGGCGACATCACTGTTCTTGTTATATCCCTTGAGCTCATCCGCACGGCATGACTCTATACCAACAATCACAGCCCGCAGCCCGCATTCCTTCAATCTCGCAATAATGTCCTCATTTGCCGCGATAAAGTCTGACCGACCATAGATGAGGTATTTCTTCGCCACACCCTCGCGTTCAATGGCATCACAAAATGCCTCCAGCCGCTCCCTGGAGACAAGGAAGTTGTCGTCTACGATATATATGTCCTTTTCTGGAAGACTCTTCAGTTCCTCAATGACACTGTCGATATCTCTCGTGAAATATTCGTCGCCAGTGATCTGCCGGCAGAAGCAGAATTCGCACTTATAGGGACAGCCAAAAGATGTCTTTATCAGCGCGCAGGGGTTATGGAAGAGGTAATAGTATCTCGACCGATACCGCTCCACCTTCGCGCGGTCTGGAAAAGCGTGATCGAAGGACCGGTTCCCCGGCGCAAGCTCACAGCCGGGCCTCCAGACACCGGACAGTTCGCACTGCTGCCCTCCCATAGACAAGATAATCTGCCTGAATGAATCAATCGGATTCCGGCTGACTATATAATCGATGCTGCTGTCTTCCCAATCTTCAGGCACAACCTCTGCGTGCACCCCGCCGACAATAGTCCGACAACCGGGCAGCAGTTCTTTCGCCGTCCGGCAATAGTTCTTCACAATCTCTACATGTGTTATGTAGCCGGTTACGACCAGAACATCGGGTTGAAGTTCCTGAATGAATTGTTTAATGGAAGCCTTCTCCAGGATCATATCGACAATTGTCGTCTCATGTCCCAGATCATCAATCGCGGAGCACAAATACTCAAGCTCCAGCGGTTCGCAAATCATCACATGCTGGAGCCCTATAGTCTCAGCAGAGGGGCATGGTCTTACCAACACAATCTTCATGCACGATCTCCCTCGCTCAAATCCCATTTGAATAGGAATATCGAAGGCATCAGGAATGCCGGGTTTATCCTTATTTCCACAGGTGAGACTTTGAATATACCATCAACCATTGAACGCATATCTACCCTGCTGTAGTAACTGGCGCTGGAGGTCGTCAGTTTAACCGTAGATAACACAATCCTGTCATAGATCGTATTCATCGATGCCTGCGCGATTATCAGGCACCCGTCATCCTTCAACATAGACCTGAATCTCAACATCATTTTCCTGTGATCCTCGAAATATGGGAAGGAATGAGCGCACACGATCACATCGAAGAAACCTTCTTCTCCATCGTAGTCTTCAGATGATGATGTGATGAAAGTGCCAAAAGGGTATTTCCTCTGCGCTTCCGCAATCATATACCTCGATTGATCAACGCCCCTGTAGTCCACCTCAGCTACAGTAGGTGTCGCCAACAACGAACCCATAAGCTGCCCCGTACCGCAACCCATATCCAAAAGCGCCAGCTTCCCGCTATCGCCCTTTGGGAGATTGTCTATAATCGCATCGCGAGTCGGCCCAAGTGATACACGCTGGACCCAGAGCCGATCATAATGTTTGGCCCAGAAATCCCATATCTTCTCACTCATGACCATACCTGCCTGAAGCCAGCATGCAGAAGCACATGTCGTCTCATCTTCCGGTTCTTGAACAAAACTGCGAGGTGCATCCATATCATCAACGCGTGAAACAGAAGCCAGTGCATGCCTCCGGGGTTCATCACCAGGTGCGAGAGATCCCATTTCCGGCAATCCCTCGTAACCAACCGGTCGCTGTATCGCTCCCATAGCTCCGTCCCGGGAAAGGGAGTTAGAATTGAAAGCGTGTATGTCGTCAGGCCCGATTTCGCGATCCACTTACGAAGGATCCCGAAATCGCGCGGCTCCGCATCAATGTCCATTATGAAGAGACCTGTGCTCTCTATGCCGGAATCCTTGAGCAGGCGGATCGCTCTGCGCCCTTCATCTACGGTCGCCTGCTTATCGTAACCTGTCAGTTGCTTCTCCTCCACTGCCTCGAAACCGATTATCACATCGATGACACCCATCCCCGACAGAATCGGCACTATGTCCGGATTCTGCGCAATGAAGTCAGATCGACTGTATATAATGAACTCCTTCTTCACTGCTCGCTCCCTGAGAAGATTCGCCAAGGCAACTACTCTCTTGCGATCGATAAGGAATGTATCGTCGACAACCCATATTCGATCGCATGCTATAGCCTCGATCTCATCAACGACATCCTCTATGCACCGTACCGAATACCTACCCCCGTTCAGAAGCCGGCAATAACAGAATCTACAGTTGTGAGGACAGCCATAGGCAGTTTTGACAAGAGCGACCGGTCCGTAGTGGAGATAACGGAATTTGTTTATATTCTCATGGAAATGGGTTCTATCCGGCAGAGGCAGATTCAGCAAATCGGAAGAGGCCTCCTCGTTGCGGATCCATCCCGCTTTGACCGTCCTGTGGCAAGTACCGGCGATCCCTTCTGTTGTTGCGCCGTTCCCTGCCAATCTGAGGATATTCCTGAAGGTTTCCGTCCCGCCGGAATGTACTATCAGATCTACAGAATCATTCTGGAAATCCTCATTATTAATTTCCGCATGCACTCCGCCAATAACTGTGAGCACATTGGACCTGTGCTCTTTCGCGATTGATGCAAATTCAATCATGCGATCTTTGGTCGGATAGTACCCCGTTATCCCGATTATATCAGGATTGAAGCGCTCCAAAGCCAGCTCAAATGGATCGTCAGTAACCAGAGGATCATGAATGAGGAACTCCCAGCCTTCAGATGTCGCCACTGCAGCAAGATACTCCAGATCCAGGGGTTCGGTGATCATCCTGACCGCGTGAAGCAACCTTGTATCCTGTTCCGGTCTTACGAGAAGAACTTTCTGCTTATCTGAAGACATTGTAATCACGACTCCTCCCGTTGTAGCTCAGCAGTCCTGCTGCCCGCTTCAATAAGAAGTCTCCCACCTTACCGGAATGCGCAGCATGCATAGTCTTTTCCACGAGCTGGCAGCCCAGTTTCTGTTTCATATCCTCCGCCGTCTGGCCAAGATCCAGGACCTCACATCCCTCCTCAATGGCTCGCCGGATAATATAGAGAAGCATGTTAAGATAGAGATCCCGTTCTCTTGCCACGGCGTAGTCCATGCCGCCAAACATGAATATCAGCTCCTTGCCATTCCTGAGTAGCTGAACAGAAGCGACAAGCTTATCGTCAATCTTGAACCCAACCAAAGTTGCCGATGCAGTCTGAAAGAATTCCTGACTGAGTTCTTCTATTTTGTATTTCGATCTCTTGAAAACGTTTCTGTAGAGCCGGTACTGTTCTTCTCCGAACGAATCCCTCTCAATAGCCGTCGTAGCCAGCACCTTTCCTCTTTCCTGCGCTTTGGTGATTCGATATCGATAGTGGCTCCTCATCTGCTCCAGATATTCGTCGAAACTGCGCCACCGAATATCCAGCCTGCATGTCGGGAGGGCTCTGCCCGCCGCGAAGCCGGGAAGCCTGCAGCCCTTGTCGGCGTTGAGAATGAGTTTGGTTCCGGGAAGTGCCAGCAGATATTCCTGCATCGCTCTGCCAGTCTTCTCGGGTAGTGACAGACCCGATTTGGAAACGGAGCAGGGAATACCCACTATTGTAACAGGTAGTTTGAGAGAACCGGGCCCATAGGTAAGGAGATTCAGCCGGTGCTGATACGTTACAGCCACGGAAGCACCGTCTGCGCCGCCCGTCAGATGATACTCCTGCCCGCAGGGGTTGGCCTTCTCGAGAACTTCAAGAAAGCTCCTCTTTAGAAAAGGATTGTCACCTGCACCTGCGTCCCAGATCTTCGGCAGGTCGGCCGCACTGGTGAATGTATCTGTGGTTCCAGATTTCATGCGCTCAAATCCATCGTAAAGACCTTGTACAGTGACGTGGATTCTCTGGCCCATCTTCCTGCTATACCTTTTGACCTCACGTTGCTGTCAAAGATCCATCCTGAATCGCAATATGAATAGCCCTGCTCGAGTCCGGTTCCTATGCACTTGTCTATAAGGGCGATCACCGCTCCCGAATCGTGATATTCGGGCAGGACTCCGAGTTCTGCTATTTTGAAACAAGAGCTCCTATTTCCAGGAAGCCGGTACTTCAACGCCGCAGTCAAACCCAGGGCCTGACCCGTCTTGAGCAATTCACAAAAATCGGGATACCATAGAAGGAAGCCAATTGGCTTGTCGTCATGCTCCAGCACCAGGAAGTTCTCCTCTTTCAGGAATGGACCGAAGGACTTGAAAAGCTCGTAGTCTTCTTCCGGCAGGCGTTCAAAATACAGCGGATGATCTTCAAAACACTTATTGTTCAGTTCTGTGTATATCGCAATCTCTTTGCGTAGATCCCTGAAGTTGCCATGCCTTACACTGAACCTCTTCGCAATCCGGTCTATTGCCCTTCGTGCCCTGCTGAGATTCGCCACTGATAGATCATATCGATATGAAATCATATCTGTGTGTGAAGATGCATAAGGGGACAGGTAATCTATATAGTAGAGCGGGTTGTATGGAGACCCGAAGGATGGCACATGGTCACAGGCACTGGCCAGAAGGCCCAGACCGTTGTTCACGTGGCCGTTCATCGTCAGGACAGCATTAGCCGCCCCCCATTCAAGAGCTGTGTCACGCACCAGATCCATGAACGCCGATACTGCATCAGTACGATCTGGAACCGCTTCAAAGAAGCCCACCTGAAGCATGTCGGGGCACTTATCAGCCAATATCAACACTGCCGAACATAAAGGTGTCCGTCCATCGTGAACCGTTACGGGAATCTGTCTGGCATGCCGGACGGTCTGACCTGAAGATCTCATAACCATATCGAGAAGAGTTGTTGTAGTATCCCTATAAAGCGGATCCGATCCGTAGATTTCCTTGAGCAGATGATGGCGGCGCTTCATAAATCCATTTGCTGTAATATGCACCTGCATATTCAATGCCTCAGCTATACTTCCTGCCGCGCAGAACAAAATTGGTCTCAATCTCTCCCGGCTCGAAGAAATTACCCGTAAAAGCCGCGATACTGTCGTTATCGAACCGTCGACAGCTGTAGACATCTACAGAAACGAACCGCGACTCCGTCAGTGTATGAATTGATATGCCTGACTCCACAATCGGAACCCAGCCGGACAATCCTTCTTTCCCCTTAAAGTGCTCCGGCGTTCGGAACACGTAAGGCTGCGTCTGTTTCTCCGCCCCTATCTCCTCTACCAGATTTTCGAGAAACTCGTAACATGCATCAATACTATCCAGTTTATCCGGAGCGCAGTTATAACAATCAAGCATAAGATGATACCCGAATGCCCTCTCTTCTTTCGGTATAGCTGATATATCTGACTCTTTCATAATTGTACTTCCTTTCATGCTTCCTCTACTTGATCCCGGCAAAGCAGCTCTCCGCACTTCGCCTGGAGATGAGTCAACAATAAGAGAGTTTTCGCGGCGGCCCCTTCTGACAGCTCGTCCGTCAGCTCTCTGATCTTTTTGAAGTATTTCGGTTCCAGTTTCTCCAGCAGGCGGCGGCCTTTTGCTGCAAGACGGATCTCATGCAAGCGGTTATCAGTCTTCGATATTCGCCTGGTGATGTAGGACTTCTTCAGCAGATTGGTAATATGTATAGAGAGATTACCTTTGGTAGAGACCCGCCGGGAAAGAATGTCTTTCTGTGACATACCATCCTTACCGTACCGCTTGAGGATCATCAAAATATTGAACTGTGCCTGCGAAAGATCCCCGGTAAATACATGCGCATCACCTATGCGCAAAAGCAAATCAGCCACCTTGAGAATCTGAATAACCGTTATCTCGCCAATATCATCAGTCCTGAGCTCATCCGCTAAATCATCTGTCTGAAATGACTTCATATAGTTCAATCCTTAACTATTGTAGTTTAGGACTAAACCAGTTGTAATGCAAGGGATAATCCGGATGAATCGGCAGAGCGGTAGGCATTCTCCTGATCACCCTCACCCCAATTCGAAGCCACCATCAGTCTGGCCCTCAGAGAACAATGCATGGCGAAGCTGGCCGAGATATTCCCCGGATCGCGTGGCAAGATGGTTGCCGACGCACAACTTATTTCTGTACAATTCCTCGCCCCGTCTTCTACACTTCACTCTGGCACAAATGAGGAATTATCAAGACATAAGTAAGGATTGGCGCTTTGCGTTAGGTGATCCGGCAGGCGCTGAACAAATCGAATTCGACGATCAAGATTGGCGAATGCTGAACCTGCCCCACGACTGGAGCATCGAAGGCAACTACTCGCCCGATCACGACACCGATTGGCAGGGCGGCTACCTGCCTGCAGGTATCGGCTGGTATCGTAAGGTCTTGACCCAGAATGACGCCTGGACCGGCCAGCGCGTGATCATCGATTTCGACGGCATCTATGTACACAGCGATGTATGGATCAACGGACAACATCTTGGCCATCAACCCAACGGTTACATTGGCTTTGATTACCATCTGACACCCTATCTGAGACCGGATAAAAATGTGATCGCCGTGCGCGTTGACCACTCCAGGCCTCGCAGTGGTCGATGGTATACGGGATCAGGCATCTATAGACCCGTCCATCTCCTCACAACACCAGCCACGTACATTGACGACTCCGATACTTTCTTCACAACAGGAGAATGCTCACAAGATAGCTCAACATATGAGATCAACACTCGCCTCGTAAACACAACATCCGACAAACGTCGCGCTTCACTGCAAGTCGCCCTGATCAATGATCAGGACGAAACCGTAAGCACTCAGAATGTGACAGTCGATATCCCTGGCCGAGAGAATGCATCGCCCAGTCTGACCGGCACCATGGACTCGCCATTGCTCTGGTCCCCGGATCTGCCGAATCTGTATACGCTCAAGATGGATCTGAGCACAGATGACGGCCAACACGATTCCTACATCACACGCGTGGGATTCCGATCGATCGAGTTCGGGGGAGATTTCGGATTCAAGCTGAATGGCAAGATTACCAAGATGAAGGGGGTCTGTGATCACCACACGGCCGGGGCGGTCGGCGCAGCCATTCCCAATGACCTCCTGCACTATCGGCTGACTCTCCTGAAACAAATGGGGTGCAATGCAATCCGAACGGCACATAACCCGTTCGCTCCTGATTTCTATCGGCTCTGCGATGAACTGGGATTGCTCGTCATTGATGAGGCCCTGGATGGCTGGGAAACGGCCAAAGCCGAGCACGATTACGGCAATGATTTTGACGCCCATTGGAAAGATGATCTCACTCGCTTCATAAAGCGTGACCGCAACCATCCCTGCGTGGTGATCTGGAGCATCGGTAATGAGGTCACAGGTGCGACGCCGGAAACTCAGAACCGTTTGATCAACCTATTTCATGAACTTGACCCTACGCGCCCCGTCACGCAAGGCGGAAACGATCCCACACGCGGCATGAGTGACGACGGGCGCTCCTCGCAATTGGATGTCATTGGCTTCAACGGATACGGGGAAGAAAAAGGCGTGCTGGAATCTTTCCATCGGAAATATCCTAACGTCCCGATTGTATGTACCGAGGCGCCGCACACGTATCAAACGCGTGGCGTCTACCGTACTCAAACGCACTGGCGGCGCGTCGCATTTCCTGCGCCATGGGAACAAAACAACGATGACACAGGCAGCATGGGCAATTTGGCAAAACGTGTCTTCCCCATTGATGACCTGTCAGACACTGAGCTGTTTCCAGAAGAACAGTGCGCCACATACTACCACGAAGGGCATGAACAACCACTCGAGCTCACCAAGCCCTGGCATCCTACCCTTTATTACCAATCGTCATACGACAATGCATCGGTCCGCATCAGTGCCAGGCAGGCATGGCAGCGGACACGTGATTTTCCTTTCGTGGCTGGTGAATTCAGGTGGGGATCCTTTGACTATCTGGGCGAGGCCAATCGCTGGCCCAGTCGTTGTGCCAATTTCGGCATCATTGACCTCTGCGGATTCCCCAAAGACCATTACTACCTCTACCAGAGCATGTGGACGGACGCCCCAATGGTCCACCTATTGCCACACTGGACTCATCCAGGTAAAGAAGGACAGGCTATCCCCATGGTCGCATACACCAACTGCGACGCCGTTGAACTGACCTTGAACGGTCGCTCGCTTGGCAGGCAGGAATATGACGATGAACAACTCGTCTGGCATGTGCCATTCGAGCCCGGCGTTCTCACAGCAATCGGATTCCGCGAAGGGAAAGCGGTTGCAAGGAACAGCAATAGAACTGCAGGCGATCCGTCAGGAATCACCCTGACTGCCAATGGCGACGGGACTGTGACAAGCATCGAAGTGAAGGTTGTCGATGCAGACGGCACAATGGTCCCGCATGCCCAAAATACGATTCAGTTCCAGTTATCAGGTCCTATCAAACTGATTGGCGTAGATAACGGCGATCCGCTCGATCTCTCCCCTTACAAAATACCGCAACGGCGTGCCTTCAGAGGCAAGTGCCTGGCCTTGATTCAATGGAACGGGAATGCAGGAGAAGCATCTGTCGTGGCGGAATCGAGCGGCTTGCAGTCAACGGAACTGACGCTGCCTAACCCCTCATGACTTATTCCTAAGCCGCACTCCGCGCAACATTGCAACGCCTGCTATGCGCCCTGTATCGTCGCGACATAGAGATTAATGCGCATGAGCCACCATGATAGACATCACCCTTGGCGTCCGGGGCCGCAAACCATAGAAACACGACATATAGGGGTCACCGCAGCGAAGGAGGTACCTTCTTTTTTCTTTTTGTTTTCTGTTCATTACTAAATTTCCGATTAGGTGTAGGCATCCAGGCGTCGACATCTTTGCGCCAGTTATGGAGCATCTTTTTCAGCTCAGCCGCTTTTTCAGGCATTTGTTCCGAGAGATCGTTTTTCTCTCCTATATCCTCTTTAAGATTATAGAGCTCCACGCGCATATCCTCATAGAATTCTATAAGCTTGTAATCTCCGGCACGTATCATGCCGCCGGGAACACTCTGCGGGTGCGCATTATAATGCGGATAATGCCAGTAAATAGCATCGCGATCTAGCGCCTTCTTTTCCTGTTTCAAGAGTGGCGTCAGGCTTATGCCGTCAACATGCTGTCTCGGCTTCAGCGGTAACCCGGCCATTTCCAACATGGTCGGATAAAAATCAGTGCTTATTACTGGATCAGAGCATTCACTTCCGGGTTTTGTTACGCCCGGCCACTTAATGATCATGGGTTCGCGTATACCACCTTCATAAAGAATGCCTTTCCAGCCTCGTAATGGTTTGTTTGATGTTGCATGGGCAAACCCTCCATTATCCGACATGAAAATAACGATGGTATTATCCGCAATACCAAGGTCATCAAGCTTTCCCAGGACACGACCCACAGCTTCATCCATGCTTTGGATCATAGCGGCATAGGTTGCATTCTTCTGAGCACTTTTGTTTTCCTCAAGTTTCTTTTTGTATTTCTCGATTAGTTCCCGCTTGCCCTGCAATGGTGTGTGCACCGAGTAAAAAGAAAGATACGCAAGGAAAGATTCATTCTGATTGTCCTGAATAAACTTTATTGTTTCAGAAGCAAGCCGGTCAGGCAAATGTTCGCCTGTGGGGCCATTATCCAGGCGCGGATTTGAGTAAGGTGAAAAATACCCATCGGCAGGCATGCCTTTATGGTAGCCTCCTTTATTAATGTCAAACCCCTGATGTTCCGGATAAAATGGTGCGTTGCCGAGATGCCATTTTCCCGCAAAAAATGTTTTGTATCGTGCTTCTTTAAAAGCTTCTGCCAGCGTAAGTTCCTCCAGCGGAAGCTGATGCACATAATCAGCGGAAATGAGTGATCCCTTCCATCGTTGTTTTCGATTTCCAATCCAATCGGTAACATTGTTTCGAGCAGGATATTTTCCCGACATAATACTCGCGCGAGTAGGTGAACACACCGGACAGGCCGCATAGGCATCGGTAAACCGCATGCCCTGCGACGCAAGCTTGTCTATGTTCGGAGTTTCGTAAAATGTGCTTCCGTAACAACTCACGTCGCTCCAGCCGAGATCATCGATCAGAATAAATAAGAAATTAGGTTTCTTTTGCTGTGCGGCCAGAACCTGTATGCCGGATGTTCCCATTGCCAGTGCGCCGCATCCGACGATCTTCATGAAATTACGTCTTTTCATTGCCTCTTCCTTTTTTTGCGGGATTCTTCTTTTCCATCCCATGAAGGGATTGTTCCCATTGTTGCCTTTGCCCAGACCTTATACAAATCCATCAGCTGCTTGACTTTTTCCGGATGTTTTCGGTCGAGATTGTTTTGTTCCGCAGGATCATCCTTTAAATTATATAACTGCATTTTTCCTGAATCCGGCCCCTTGATGATCTGACTTGTATTCACGTTCTTGGTGTGCTGTATTTTTGCATTTGTCAGTTTCCAATCTTCCAAACGGACTGCAAACGTGTTCCTCCATTGCCAGAAGAGTGGTTTGGGCTTACCACCCGTCTCTGTTTCATTACAAGCAACGCGTAAGATGCTTGTGCCGTCAAGGTTGCTGTTTTCGGGAACGGACAGACCTGCCGCTTCCAGGCAGGTGGGAAGAATGCCAAGAGTGCTCACGGGAGAATTGTAGCTTTTATTCTTTGGCATTCCGGCAGGCCATCGCATCACAAAAGGAACCCTGATTCCGCCTTCGTGCAGATTGTATTTCGAACCGCGAAGGGGACGGTTGCAGGCGCCCGTCAAAGGTGAGCCACCATTGTCGGCAAAACAGATAATTAGCGTGTTCTCTGTTAACCCGGATTGGTCCAGTGCATCCAGCAGTCGTCCAATATTGTCATCCATGCAATCTAAATTGGCCAGATAATATTTGCGCATGTCCTGATCATTGATTGCACCGAGCGTACAATATTTTCTATAGTAATTGTTGTATTTCCCCATTGTATCGGGATCATATTTCGGAATTGGTTTTACGCCGAATTTGTTCAGATATTCTTCAGGCACTTCATGAATTAAATGATGTACCGCGTTATATGCTACAGTAAGGAAAAAGGGCTTTTTCTTGTTAAGCTTGATATAATCAATAGCTGCATCCGTTAAGATATTCGTTATATAGCCATTATCATAACTTTTCTTCTTATTGTTATGCATGAGCGGTCCGAGATGAGCGCTGGTGCCGTTAGGGTCGGGAGTTCGCTTTGCTATATCTTCCGAAAGCGCAAAATAATCATGTGCATGTGCTGAAAATCCGAGAAACTCGTCGTATCCATGGTTCAATGGATATTCTCTTGCCTTTGCAGAATGATAGCCCTTCCCGAAATCACTTTTTCCTATTTTTCCTGTAGCATAGCCGGCGCCTTTTAAATATTCTGCAATAGTTTTAACCTTTGCAGGTAATCCCGGCGTCCAGCTTGCTGATGGGTCCCATCGCTGCTGGTATTGACCTGTATTCCATCCGGCACGAGACGGACTGCATACCGGAGCGGTTACATATGCCTGAGTAAACAGCATGCCGTCCCTGGCAATGCGGTCCATATTGGGTGTATTGATGTCCCTGGCATGATGCGCATATGCGCTGAGATCGGCATAACCCTGGTCGTCGGTAACAATAATAAGGATATTGGGCTTTCCTGATTTACCGCTTGCATACGCCGATCCTGCAAAAGCTAATCCGGCAACACCCATTCCTGCCGTTTTCAAGAAATTTCTACGATTCATTGATTTTTCCTGTCTTAGGACTCAGCGCGCAAGTAGGTTGAACTTGGCCGGAAGCGCCCTTTCACCGACGATTTTTAGCGCCCGCTGATCAATCAGTTCTGGTCGCTCATTATACGCGAATGCGTTGGTTGCAACAACTGTTTCCACAGTGTCCGTGCGCGCAGGCGAATTCGCCTGCCTATCCATCCCGAAACGGATGAGTTTTCCCACATGTTTTCTGGCTTTCAGTCCTGTCTAGCAGCATTTTGCACGCGGATGAATAACACCGCCACAGGACCGGTCTGTCCAACAACCAAAAAACATCGTCATTTGCCGTACTGAGCTCTCTCAATCAAGCCCTTTTCAGCTAGCAAAAAGCGAAACTCTCTCCACGAAATCATAAAATGTGGCCGCCACAACTCGCTGGACCGCCTCACTGACTTAAGACAATATGTACTCCTGCTTTTTTAGCAGGTCAAGAGATGATGGGGCTAAGTATCGCATTTCCACGAAGCTGCTCTTACGCTCGCCCGGCATCGGGGTTGCTGACGCGGAACTCGTATTCGCGCTGGATATCTTCCATCATCATCTCGTACATGTCGCCGTCCGGCATGATGAGGCGTTCCTCGATCGGTTCCCCACCGGCGATCCGGAAGATATCCTCAAGATAGCCTTCAGCATCAAGGCCCTGCATACGTGGGTCAAGATAATGACCATAGAGATGGAGCGAATCACTGATGTCGATATAGGAACCACGCGCTACGGGCTTGCCGAGCTTCTCTTCCAATCCAAGCCGCACCTGTTCGTGAATCCCTTCAGTCACGCCAAAGATATTTGTCGGCACCGCTTTGAGGTGATCGCGCGATCGCCAATGCCCGTTCACGTTCAGGCGGTAGCCATCTCCCATCTCTTGCAACCGATACCAGAACCTCTGCAGGCATGGTGAATGATACGCGTCCCACCGACACCCCATCTGTGCATCGTTATGATCCCAACGCGGATCCCAGGTAATGCACTGTGCAGAACGACTTGTTGGATTGCGAACAAGGTTGTTAATGACCGATTCGAGCTGGTTGACGGTCTTCAGGTCGCCTTCCAGGTCGAAGTAAGGGAAAGAACGCAGCCGCTGGCTGTAAGTATAATTCCAGCGTTCGTCGCCCTTGACCTCATCAAACTGCCCGGCCTTCATCTTCCCGGCAACGTCTGACGGGGAAATCATCCAGTGATCTTTCACGCCCTCGATTTCCGCCCTGTAGTCACCGAACCCCATCCAACCACCGAGATAGTGTTTGTGGAACCGTGGCTCACCGAAAGGCTCCTCAATATGCATCATGACGGTTGCTTCAATGCTTGGGAAGCTGGTGTATTCGCCATCCTTACCTTTCGGATCATAATGAGTATGGATTGTCTGCCCGATCCCCATCAGCGCCATGGTCGTATCTTCCCATGCTTCGGGAATGGTGCGTCGCGCGACGTGGATACTGGCAATGCCAGCTTCCGGCGCCTCGCAAAATGAGATCTTCCCTTCATCGCGCATCTTGTACGTGTATTCACGAGCAACTCTACGCGCCTCGTCAAACGTCTTGCTCAATCCCTTCTCCGCGACCATCTCTTTAACTGTCATGAGCTGCTACTGCTCCTCCGTGTGGTAAAATTGCGAATTCGGCACTACATTTCGTGCTTGTTCTTCCCTGTTCCCGTCGAACCGAATCCGCCCTCCCCACGACTGGTATCGGAAAGTTCGGCGACCTCTTCGGTGTCAACGTTGAGCACTGGTTTGACGATCATCTGTGCTATCTTCATGCCCTTGTGGATTTCGAAAGCGGATCTGCCATGGTTGATCATGATCACACCCACTTCGCCCCGATATCCTTCATCAATGGTGCCTGGAGTATTGAGTACGGTAACCTGCTTCTTGTACGCAAGTCCGCTTCGTGGTCGCACCTGTGCCTCGGTTCCGGCTGGGAGCTGAATGGCGATTCCTGTCTTGATCATGCCAGATTCGCCCGGTTCGAGTTTCTTCTCTTCGCAGGAGAAGAGATCGAGGCCGGCATCACCCTCATGCGCACGGCATGGAACAATCGCTTCTTCATTGAGTTTCTTCACTTTTACAAGCAATGTTGCCATAGGATAACCCCCAGAAACCATGATGATTGCATCATGCTAAAGAGTTGATGGTTGGCGGTCAACCTCTATAATCCGAGGTGTGAATAAACAACCAGAACAGCTCGAATGGCTTAGCGAATTGAACCCTCAGCAGCAGCAGGCGGTCACTCATGGCGAGGGGCCGCTGCTCGTTGTTGCCGGTGCCGGCAGCGGCAAGACTCGTACGCTGGCCTATCGTGTTGCCTACCTGATTTCGCAGGGGGTCGATCCCAGCCGCATCCTCCTGCTCACATTCACGCGTCGTTCCGCACAGGAGATGCTCCGTCGTGCCGGTGCGATCGCGACGCGCGGCACATCGATGACCGGTCGTGTGTGGGGCGGCACTTTCCATGCTACGGCCAATCGCCTGCTCCGGATGTTCGCCAAACGTGCCGGGCTCGAACAGGATTTCACGGTCATGGATCAAGCCGACGCACGCGATCTCGTGAACGTGATTCGGCATGACCTGGACCTTGCCAGCCGCGACAAGCGGTTCCCGAAGAAAGGGACATGTCTCGATATCTACTCGCGTTGTGTTAATGGTGGCGAGGATCTTGCCTACGTGCTGGAGCATCATTTCCCCTGGTGTGAACAGTGGGCCGAAGAACTGAAGACCCTTTTCAAGCGCTACGTTGAACGGAAGCAGAAAAAGAACATTCTCGATTATGATGACCTGCTCCTCTACTGGGCCGGCCTGGTCGAGGATAAAGAGACCGCCGCGTTGATCGACGACATGTTCGACTATGTACTCGTCGATGAGTACCAGGACACAAACATACTCCAGTCCAGCATCCTGCAGGGCATGCGCCGCAAGAACAACAATATCATGGTCGTAGGTGATGATGCACAGAGCATTTACAGTTTCCGCGCCGCAACGGTCCGAAATATGCTCGATTTCCCCAAACAATTTGAAGGCACCACCATCATTACACTGGAACAGAATTATCGTTCCGTCCCGCCGATCCTCACCACCACCAACCGCCTGATCGGCCAGGCTACGGAGCGCTACACAAAGGATCTCTGGTCATCCCGCAAAGGCGGTCAACGTCCGAAACTCGTCATGTGCACCGACGAAAGCAGGCAGGACAAGTTCGTAATAGAAACGATCCTCGAACATTACGAGCAGGGCATCCCACTGCAGAAACAGGCGGTTCTTTTCCGTGCTTCTCATCTGTCCGATTCACTTGAAGTGGAATTGACCAGACGGAATATTCCCTACCATAAGTATGGCGGACTCCGCTTCCTGGAAGCTGCGCATGTTAAAGACATGATTGGTTTCCTTCGCATAGCAGAGAACCCACTCGACGAGATCGCCTGGTTCCGTGTGCTGCAGATTTTCGATGGGGTTGGTCCTTCAACCGCAGAACGTGCAATTACACATGTTCTCCAACATCAGCAGGACCCACGCAGCATCGAGAGTTTTAAGGCACCCGCTGCGGCACAGGAGCCGCTTCAGCAGCTTGCGAAACTCATGACCGACATACTTCAACCCCGAACCAGTCCTGCGGCGCAGGTGGATCGCGTCCGCAAGTTCTACGATCCCATGCTCGAGAAGCTTTATGATAATCCTGTTATCCGGAAGCGGGACCTTGAGAATCTGGAGCAGATAGCATCGGGCTACAAATCGCGCCAGCGTTTCCTGACTGATTTGACTCTGGACCCCCCGACATCGACCAGCGATCTTGCGGGTCCGCCCATGAAGGACGAGGACTGGCTTGTCCTTTCGACAATCCATTCGGCAAAAGGATGTGAGTGGGATGTCGTGACCGTTATCCATGCCGCAGACGGCTGCCTGCCATCTGATATGTCGACGGGTACTGCCGAAGAGATCGAGGAGGAGCTGCGTTTGACCTACGTGGCAATGACCCGCGCCCGCGATTTCCTCTACATTACCTGGCCGCATCGGTACTATCACCGCTGGTACAAGCACACCGATAAACATAGTTATGCTCAGCCCTGCCGGTTCCTGACCAGTGAAGTCTGCGAAACAATCGATCATGTCTGCCTCGATGCGGATCAGGATGACGATCAGTATTATTCCGACACCGCTGGTGCAATGCGCCCGGATATCGGGGAGCGGTTACGCAAGATGTGGGATTGAGGCGAGGGCTGAAGCCGTTCAGGACAAATCCATCGGCTGCCCGGTATTATCGAGCACGCTTTGCCAGAGCAGCCCGCGTGGGTTTACTTTCTTCCGTTTCTCGATGGCCAGCTCAGTAGGGATATGAACGAACTGGCCATTGCGGGTGCCGATCACGAGTTCCGTTCTCCCCGACATTGCTGCATGGACAGCATTTTCTGCCAGATGGAAACAGAACACAGAGTCATCCGCAATCGCCGGGGCGCTTCGGATCATATATGACGGATCGATATACTTAACCGATACCGGAACTTCCTGTTCGCCGAAATGTTTAACGATCTCGCCTTTCAGGAAGAGCCCGATATCGCCGAGCTTCTTATTCCCAGACTTGTCGGCACCAGTAGCATTCATCAGTTCCTGGCCCGCGCCCTCTGCGACAACGATGACGGCATGTGCCTTCGCTTTGATCCGCTCAATGAGGTAGCGCATGATCCCGTCGATAGTAAACGACACTTCAGGGATGAGCACAAGGTTCACATCGCTCGATGCGAGTGATGCATAGACAGCGACGAATCCCGATTCCCGCCCCATCAGGCGCACCAGCCCTATGCCATTCTTTACGCCTTTGGCTTCCATGTGTGCGCTTGTTATCGGGCCCACACTTGATGCAACCGCCGTTTCGAATCCGAATGTCTTATCGAGCAGGTAAATATCATTATCTATGGTCTTAGGTATCCCTATGACTGCGATTGGCAGGTTCCGCTTCTGAACTTCACGACTGATATCCAGCGCACCGCGTTGTGTACCGTCACCACCGAGCGTGAAGAGGATGTTGACCCTCTTTTCGACGAGATTGTCGACAATTGTCGCTGTGTCCTGCGGCCCGCGTGAGGAGCCGAGCATCGTGCCACCATCCTGGTGTATATCCTCCACTACCTTCGGGGTCAGCTCGATGGGTTCATGCCCGCAATCCTTTACAAGCCCTTCGTATCCGTATCGGAATCCGAGAATGTTCCGCACCCCGTAGCGATACCAGAGCACCATGGTAACGCCGCGGATCACGTCGTTGAGCCCGGGACAGAGTCCGCCGCAGGTCACAATCCCTGCCGTGACATCTGTCGGATTGAAGAAGATCTTCTCACGTGGGCCGGCCTTTTCGAGTGAGGGTGGTTCGCCCCCTGATGCGCGGCAGGCGCGGCAACCGGACAAGGTTGCATCAATCAACACTCCTTCATCATCATTTATGAAGAGTGCGGAATCTACCGGGGAAGGATTTGTGCAGGAGCCAAGCCGTTTCGAACTGTATTCTTTCATGGCGGTATTTTATCGGTAGGCTACAGATCGGACAAGCTCCGATCCCCATAACAAATCATCCAACAACAAAACGGCTTGGGCATCCGCCCACATTTCAATTCGATGGTCGCCAGATATATGCGCCAGCTGTGTCGATATAGCCCCAGTATGGGACAAGGCCTTCGTCAGTCACATCGAGAAGCTCGATGAGTGCGGCGCCCTGATGGAAAGATTTACCGAAATCAAAACGTGGCTTGATAAGCAGCTCGCCTCGGTCTGACACATAGCCCCATTTTCCGTCCATCATGATCGCGGCTATCCCGTCAGTGAATTCGCCGGCCATATCAAATTGTGGATCGATAATGAATGTTCCGTCCTCGTTCACGTAGCCCCAGAGATCGTTTATCATAACGCCTGCCAGTCCTTCAGAGAAATTCAGTGCGTGATCATAAATCGGCATGATCGTCAGTTTCCCGGCGCGGTCGATATAGCCCCAGCCTTTTTCTATCTCAACGGCAGCCAATCCTCCGGAGAACTTGCCCGCATTGAGCAGCTGAGGCACTACAACATAGTCGCCCTTCTTATTGACATAGCCCCATTTGTCGTCTTTCCTAACGCCAGCAAGATTTTCGCTGAATGATCCTGCTTCTTCGTATTGTGGGAGTATGACGAAACGACCAAGCTCGTTGATATATCCCCACTTACCCCCGTCCTTCACACAGGCCATGGCATCGGAAAACTCAAGTGCGGCATCGAACCTCGGCTTGATCAGTTCTTGACCCTTCTTATCAACAAAACCCCACTTTCCGCCGTTCTTTACTGCTGCCAATCCATTTTGAAATGCTCTGCCACCTTCATAGCGGCCCAGTGAAATATATTTCCCTTCCAGGTCGATGAAGGCCCATTTGTCTTCAATGCAGACCAGCGCACGCTCTTCCGAAAACGGCATTGCTGCATCGAATTTCGGCTCTATGACCATCTTTCCATCGAGTGAGACGTATCCCCATTTGCTGTTCTTCTTCACGGGCAGAAGTGGGCCCTGTTCCTTTTCCTCCAGAATAGGCACTGGCGGTGGGATCACCTTCACCTCCCTGCCGGGAACCGGTTGCTGTGTGCCGGTTGTTGTCGCAACTGCTGGGGGTGGCGGCGATGTTGCGTCAGGCATCCTTTTCACCGGCTGTGGTGCGGGCACCACCTGGTTACCATCACCGGCAACCAGTCGAAAATCGCTGAAGATGACCTGCCCCTGGCCTTTTGCGTAAACGAGCAGGTAGAGTCGTCTTGCCTTGTCGAGTCCTTCCGCTTTCCGCGTATAGGCCCAGCCGCTGTCTGCGCATTTAAATGAACTTGCGGTCAGGTCGAAGACAATATCTTTGTTCTCGCCTGTACGCAGGGCGATGGGCTGGCTTTCATAGTACTTGTTGTCGGCCAGTCCGACGGCGAGCGCGAGGCTTGCGGGCACATCGAGTGTTTTCTTAACAGTGAGTACAACGCTTTTCTTGTTCGAAAGATCGAGAGTCATAGAGCTGCTGAGCATGCACTTATCGCGTGGGGCCGGCGCGGTGACATCGTATGTAACGTCCAGTTTTGCGTCTTTGACTTGCAGGTCTGCGCCGGCGCCTGATTTTTCGATTCGCCATGCGCCAATGACCGAAAAGCTATTGGGCCCTGCATCCTGCGCGGGCAGAGATAAAGCCGTAATCAGCAGAAAAAGAAGAATCGGTGTTGCCATTCTATGTCGCGCCATGAGTTCCCTCGTAGATACTATCCCTGTGCGACCATGATATTACAATAGCCGGTCAGCTTTTAGCCAATACAATTTGCCCTGTCAGGGGTCATGCTGAAAAGCGTAAGCCACCTAATACCGCTAAACTGTGCATGGTTTAGCGCCACTCCTGGCTCGCCGATGCCGATCATAACCAGTCCTTGCTTCCGGACAGAGAGCGGCTTTCCCCTTCGTCATGTTTCCACAACCCCGCGTGCAAGGGTTCCCAGAACAAGGACGGGGAAGGATTATGTCTGGTGGTTGCCGGACAGGGATTTGAACCCCGACTCTCAGAACCAGAATCTGATGTGCTACCATTACACCATCCGGCATCGCATTTGCTCGTCTCTCAACTCACGCGCATCGGCATGAGCACGTAAAGAAACGGACTGTCACACTTTATGACACCTGGGCTCAGAGAGTCAATAAGCTCGATGTATACTTCATCACATTCCAGGTTGCGCAGCGGATCCATGACATATTCCGGATTGAAAGCAACCGCTACCTCTTTACCCGAGAACTTAATTGTCAATGTTTCACGGGCTTCCCCAACGTCCGGCGTATTGGTCGTCAATTCGAGCCTGTTCTTCCCAAATGCCAGTTTCACTGAACTGGAACGATCTGTTGTCAGCAGAGAAACACGTTTCAGCGCGGTCAATAACCATTCCCTTTCAATCGTCACGCGCTCTTCGCACTGTGACGGGATAACCTGCTTGTAGTTCGGATAAGTTCCATCGATCACCTTGGAAACGACCAGAACCCCGTCAAACTCAAATGCAACCTGGTTTTCCTGTGCATGGATCTTGACCTGCCCCTCATCGGAAAGCGCATGCATAAGCTGATTCACGGCTTTTGTCGGCACAATGATGTCAACCTCAGCTTCTTTAGGGAAATCCATCTCATTTTCCGCCAACGCGAGCCTGCGCCCATCAGTAGCCACCATGGTCAACTTCTTCCCCTTGAATGAGAGGTATACACCATTAAGAACATATCGCGTTTCATCGGAAGATGCGGCATAGGCGGTACGCTTCAGCATGTTCTTCAGCGTGGCCTGTTCCATCGTGTAATTGTATTTTCCGGCAAACTTCGGAATAGGCGGGAACTCCTCTTCTGAAAGACCCATGATCTTGAAGAAGGAAGCGCCGCATTTCACGGTGGCAACATCTTTTTCATCGATCTCAATTTCGATGTTCTCTTCTGGCATCTCGCGCATGATGCTGAGTAAACGGCGCGCGGGAAGTGTTGTCCCACCGGCCTTTGTCGACTTTGCATCAAGTGCACAGCGAACACTTACTTCCAGGTCTGTACCTGTCAACGCGAGGGAATCTTTTTCTACAGTAAGGCACACGTTGCCAAGAATTGGCAGTGTACTTCTTGCGCTGACAACATTTTGGACCAGTTGCAGACCTTCTAGGATTGCCGACTTCGTAACCTTTAGCTTCATGATGTCCTCCGGATATTACTCTTTAATATGAATATATTATCTAATCTTATTATTAGCAGTATTATGTAAAAAAATCGTTTAACAAAGTACGAAAAGCCCTTTTTTGCAGTATAAAACGCGGTTCATATCATTGTACGTGGATTGTTCGTAAACGCGCCTCTCTTGTGGATAAGCCGACTTTCAGGTCTTCGCGCCTCAGTTATCAACATTCTGTCAAACCTCTGGTTACACCAGCTTGCGGCCGAGTTTTTGGGCCACGCTCCGGATATTCTGCTTAAGTTCCACATTATTGGCCGCTTTCTGCTCTATACTCCGGTAAGCATGGAGAATCGTAGCATGCGTTTTTGAAAAGCTCTTGGCTATGTCAGGAAGGGACGATGGGGTCAAGCGCCTGCAGAGATACATGGCAATCTGACGGGGCAAAGCAACGGATCGCTGGCGGCGGGTACTGGTCATATCAGAAAGACGAACGTCGTAATGATCGGCAACAGATTTTTGAATGGTCTCACAGGTCAGAATATCTTTCTTCTCCTGGTCGAGAATATCGGAGAGCAGGTTGCTGAGCGAATCAACGGTAACTTCCTTGCCGGTAAGGGAAGCGTATGAGGTAACGCGGAGCATGGCGCCTTCCAGTCGGCGAACGTTCGAGTTAACGTTCTCGGCGATGAAAAGAAGAATATCATCGCTTACCGAAGCGTTGCTCTTCTCCCTGTTGTTGCGCAAAATGGCGATCCGCGTCTCAAGGTCAGGGGGTTCCAGCTCGGTCACTAACCCCCACTCGAAGCGTGAAACCAGGCGCTGTTCAAGATGCGGTATTTCATTCGCGGGCCTGTCACTGGTAAGGACGATTTGTTTGCGTGCATCGAAAAGAGCATTGAAGGTGTGAAAAAATTCTTCCTGGAGTTGTTTCTTGCCGGCGAGAAAATGAATGTCGTCGATAAGGAGAAGATCGACGCCGCGGTATTTCTTTCGGAACTGGACAAGCCGACGCTTCTGAAGATCATCAATGTACTCGTTAAGAAATGCTTCGGATGACATGTAGACAACTTTTGAACGCGTCGTTGAAAGAACATGTTGTCCAATCGCCTGCATCAGGTGCGTCTTACCGAGACCGACCCCACCATAAATAAAGAGCGGGTTATAGGCACGGGCAGGCGCCTGTGCCACAGCCAATGCCGCAGCATGTGCAAAATGATTTGAGGGCCCAACGATGAAAGAGTCGAAAAGATACTTCTCGTTCAGGGCCGGCTCACGCTTGCTTTTACCCGTCAATCGCTCCCGTATACTGGGTTTCTTTTGGGTTTCCTGGATCTTAGGCTCGTCTGCCTCATGATGGCCATGATCGACGATGAACCGGATGGTCATTTCAGCGCCGGAAACGGCCGATATTGCCTTGCTGATAAGGGGGAGGTAGTTTTCTTCGAGCCAGGTCTGATAGAAGTCGTTATCAACTGCCAGCGTAAGGGTGCTATTTTCGACATCTTTGGCCTCAATAACGGCTATCCAGCGCGAGAAAACATCCTGATGGAGGGTGTCCTCCAGATGCCTGCAAGCCTTATTCCACAATGTTTTTGCCTCGTCCGCAGCCATTTAAATCCTCTCAGTCATGGCACCCTACTAGTAGATCTATGGTAGGTACAGCCAAAATGAGCCATGACAATTTATCAACAGGTTGTGAACAGGCTTTCAGCTGTTGTAAATTCTTGGCACTAGCGGGGAACGATACCGAGCTGTTTGACTGAGGGCAAGCGAAAATATTTTGCCTGTGAATAATCGGAAATTGGACGCTGGAAACTCGAAACCTGGGAAGCGGGCAGCCCGGCCCGTGGTTTGCAGCGTTCAGGGAAAGACAAAGACTGCAGATCTGCTTGCCGCTGAGCCTTCAATCTTGAATGAGCTCCACGAAATCACTAACCTCTTTCCTTATGAAAAAGAAGAAAGCGATTCTATTAGTTGGCAATCCTAAACAGCAGAGCGACATCCAGTACATCAGCGGGCTCAGCATCCTCAGCAGGATGATCATCCTGTTGCATGGACGCAAACGCTATATCATTGTGCCGCAACTCGAAATAGGGCGCGCGCGCCGCTGCAAACAATTACAGGGATTCCAGATCTTTACGCCTGACGATTTCCCGAAGAGGAGGGGCGAGAAGAAACAGACCCCCGCCACGCTCATAAAGAGACTGCTCCGAAAGGCCGGCGTTCGAAGCGTGCAGGTACCGGGATGGACATCCATCGGGGCGGCGGAGATGCTGAACAAGGCCGGCATCAGAACGAGCATATTAAAGGAAGCCGTCTGCCCGCAGCGGGAAGTGAAATCAAAAGACGAAATCCGGAAGATAAGAGATGCACAACAGGCAGCGGTCATTGCCATGCGTTCTGCGATCGGCCTGATAGCATCGACCTCGATTGATCATGCGGGGATCCTGCGCGTTGGCAGACAGCGGTTGACATCAGAAATGTTGCGCACACATATACACCGGGTTCTGATGGAGCACGATGTGGTCTGCACAGATCTTATCGCCGCAGGTGGAAAGCAGGCGGCGGATCCGCACGAGCCAGGGCATGGTCCATTACATGCCGGGGAAACAATAGTGATGGATATCTTCCCGCAACATATCGATCACGGTTACTGGGGCGACATCACGCGTACGGTAGTTCGTGGAAGTGCGAGCACTGAGCTGCGACGCATGTATCATGCCGTGCGATCGGCACAGTCGCAGGCACTGGCGGGGATCAAGTCGGGCGCCTGCACGGGGCGAATCCACAGGCGAGCGGCCGACGAAATAGAGCGGCGTGGGTTTGTTACGAAGCTGGTGGACGGCCGGAAGGTCGGGTTCACGCATAGCACGGGACACAGTGTGGGTCTGGCGATCCATGAAGGGCCGGGCTTCAGCCCGGGCAGCAAAGCACGACTACGCGCGGGCAATGTCGTGACCGTGGAGCCGGGTCTCTACTATCCCGATCTTGGCGGGATCAGGATTGAGGATACCGTGCTCGTGACGCGTACCGGCTGGCGCTATCTGGCCCCCTGCGAGAAGAAATTCGAGATCTAATTTCTGCTAGACCTGTATTTGGCTCAAAAACATTGAACAATTGGCCGCTTTTCAGCTATTCTGACCGGAAATAGACATGGCCCACACACAATAATCGTGGGGCGAGCGCGTCTTATGAATAGGTAATTACGGGTAGATTTTATGATTCATCAAGAGAGGGTCTGATTATGAAGCGAACAATCACAGTTGTATTCACAGCGTTGCTGGTCTCTGCGTCGGTGGCTATTGCACAGGACAGGGAGAGACCTGATCGCGATGCAAGTAGCGAACGCCGTGGTGGCGGGCGCAATGTTGAAGGTGGACTTGAAGCACTTGGCCGGGCAAAAGGAGCGGGTGAAGATAGACTGCTGGCGATGATCATCCGCAGTCCGGAAATGGCCGAGCAACTCGGGATCGATAAAGAGCAGCTCGAATCACTGCGCAACGAGTACTATACCTACAAAGAAGTAATGGTCGACCTCCAGGCAGTGAGCAAGAAACTTGAACTCGCGCAGAGCCGCGAGTGGCTGAAAGATGAACCCGATCAGGAAGTCATCATGGAGCATATCCAGAAGGCCGGCGAATTTCGCACCAAGATGGCGCAGCTCAAAGCTAAACATGCGTTGATACTCAATAAGGCTTTCACCAAAGACCAGAAGAAGCAGATACAAGATATGGTCCGTAAGCGCATGCAGCAGCGCACGCAGAAACAGCGTGGCGATGCCGAAGGTGGCGAGGTCAAGCGCGGGCGCGGTGATCCCGACGCAGAAGGCGGCGACTTCAAGAAGCGCGGCAAGGTCCGAGATTGGGTGGGGCCGGAAGAAGAGTAGAGGCCGAAAGACTGGTTGATTGTTATTGGTTTAAAAAAGAACGAGCGTCACGAGCTGAGAACAGTTCGTGGCGCTTTTTTCTTTGCGACGGATGGAAGCACAAACACTCACTTCACTATAGGCCTTTGGACGCGCCGCTCTTGTTTGTGAAGTTTTGGGCAGCCGCTGCCTTCAGATTCTTGGAGCCAGCCGGGCCGGCGGGAAAGTACAATCAGCGCTTCCGCGAAATGGAGGCGCCGAGCGCCGCAAGCTTCTCTTCGATACATTCGTAGCCGCGGTCGATCGTTTCGGCATTGTCGATGATGCTCTCACCTTTCGCGCATAGCGCAGCGACAAGGAGGGCCATGCCGGCCCGGATATCGGGGCTCTCAAGGTGTGTTGCCTGGAGACGTGCTGGGCCCGTAACGATCACTCTGTGCGGATCGCACTGCACGAGTTTCGCGCCCATGCTGATGAGGCGATCGACGAAATACATGCGGCTCTCAAACATCTTCTCGAAGATAAGGATCGTTCCCTTTGCCCGGGTAGCCAGTACAATGGCTATACTCATCAAATCGGACGGGAATGCCGGCCAAATACCGTCTTCTATTTTCGGGATGGCTGCCCCGAGGTCGTCAGCGATCGCCAGCTTCTGTCTGCCCGGCAGGTGGAGTGTCTTACCCTTGATCTGCCAGCAGAGCCCCAACTTTGCGAAGGAGGGTGCGATCATTGCGAGATCCTGACCATTAACGCCCGGGATGTCAAGGGAGCCACCGGTAACCGCGGCCGCTGCAATGAAACTTCCGATCTCGATGTGGTCCGGCTGTATCCTATGTGTCGCTCCCCGCAGTTTTCTTACCCCTTGGATCTGCAGCCGGTTCGTGCCGATGCCTTCTATCTGTGCGCCCATCTTGTTCAGCAGATGGCAAAGATCCTGGACATGTGGTTCGCAGGCAGCATTGAAAATCACAGTTCTGCCCTTCGCGAGACACGCTGCCATGAGTACGTTCTCCGTGGCCGTAACGCTTGCTTCATCGAGCAAGAGGTCCGCTCCTTTGAGCTTCGTACATTTCAAACGGTAATCATGATTTGCGCACACCTTGATCCCGAGCGCCTTCAACCCGGCAAAATGGGTATCGAGTCTGCGCCTGCCGATAACATCGCCACCCGGCGGCGGCAGCTTGGCGGAACCATGCCGGGCGGCAAGCGGCCCGGCGAAGAGAATCGAGGATCGCACCTTCCGGCAAAGATCGGCCGGCAATGTTCGTTTCCGCAGTGATGCGGCGCAGATAGTGACGGTATTCTTCCTGCGCTCAACAGTAGCGCCAAGATCCACGAGAATCTCGCACATTGTCAGAACGTCATTAATGATCGGGACATTCTGGAGAACGACCGGCTTGTCGGTCATTACCGTAGCGGCGAGCATTGGGAGCGCGGCATTCTTGTTGCCGCGTGGCCGAAACGTGCCCTCGAGCCGTCGATTACCTTTTATTATGAAAGAAGACAAGGGAGTGGTTATTCGTTATTGGTTAATGAAAACAATCGCTCAACCAGAGACAATGCGGAAACGGCAGGAGGCCAACGGTGACAACACCGAAGGATTGCAGCCGTTTCTCTTTTGTACATTGTCGTGGCTATCTACTTAAAGCTTTTCTGCTGCTGCGATAACATTATCGACGGTGAAGCCGAACTTCTCTGCTAATACCTTATATGGGGCAGAAGCGCCATAATGATCGATGCATACGAGCCCGCCTTCCGGTCCGATATACTTGTCCCAGCCCATGCTGATGCCCGCCTCGACGGCTAGTCGCAGGGTGCAATGAGGCGGTAAAACAGCCTGTTTATAGCCATTGTCCTGTTTCTCGAAGAGTTCCCAGGATGGCATGCTGACAACGCGGACCGCCCTGTTATTAGCCAGCTTCTGCCCGGCTTCAAGCGCCAGCGAGACCTCTGATCCAGATGCCATGATTATGAGATCGGGGTCCTTTTCCTCGCTCTCCCAGACCACGTATGCGCCTTTCTCGACCAATGCGGCTGGCGGGTGCTGGGTCCTGTCGAGGATGGGTAGCCCCTGTCGCGTAAGAAGGAGCAGCGATGGGCCGTCTTGGTTCTTCAATGCGGCAATCCAGGCAGCTGCGGTTTCCGTCGCATCGGCGGGCCGCAGCACGGTCACGTTTGGCATCGCGCGTAAGCTCGCGAGTTGCTCAACTGGCTGATGTGTTGGCCCATCTTCGCCGACATAAAAGCTGTCGTGTGTGAACACATAGATTATGGGAAGCTTCATGAGTGCGGCGAGCCGGATGGATGGTCTGCAATAATCAGCGAACACAAAGAAAGTCGCGCCATAGACGCGAAGGCCGCCGTGCAAAGCCATGCCGTTAAGCATCGCGCACATCGCATGTTCACGTACACCGAAGTGGAGATTGCGTCCACCGAAAGAGCCGGTGCCGACGGAGTCAGCATCGTTCAACATTGTCTTATTACTTGGCGCCAGATCTGCCGAACCGCCAACGAGCGATGGCATTGCCTGCGCAAGCTTCTGTAAGATCTTGCCGGAAGCAGCACGTGTTGCGATCGGGGTCTTGGGATCGAACTCGGGCATCAGGCCACTGAGATCTTCAGGGAGCTCGCCACTGAGTGCTTTGTCAAGCAGGGCCGCCTGTTCAGGGTTGGCGTTCTTGAACTCGTTGAAAACAGCAGACCAACTCGCCATCTCTTTTTCCATTTCTTCAGCACGCGCGCTGAAGAGGGCGGAGACTTCCTGCTCGACGTGGAACTCCTTATCTTCGGGAAGGCCCAGCTGCTTTTTTGAAGCGATAATTTCGTCAGCTCCGAGCGGTTCACCATGTGACTGTGCGGTGCCCGCCTTGTTAGGGCTGCCCCACCCGATCTGGGTATTGCAGATGATGATGGTGGGCTTGTTCTGCTCGGATTTTGCAGCGGAAATAGCCTTATCTATCTCCTCATGATTATGGCCATCCACCTCGAGAACATTCCATTTATAGGCCTCGAAACGGGCTCGTGGATCCTCTGTGTAGGCCAGGTCCGTAGAGCCTTCAATTGATATGCGATTACTGTCGTAAAGGACGATCAATCGGTTCAGGCCGAGGTGACCGGCGAGCGAAAAAGCTTCGTGACTGATGCCTTCCATGAGGTCGCCATCACTCGCCAAAACATAGGTAAAGTGCCCAAAAATGGGGCTTTTGTCGGTGTTGTAACGGCTGGCCATCATACGTTCGGCAAGCGCCATGCCGACACCGTTCCCACAGCCTTGTCCGAGCGGACCGGTTGTTGTTTCTACACCTTTAGTGTGGCCGCGTTCCGGGTGACCAGGCGTGAGGCTTTCCCATTGCCGAAAGGCTTTCAGCTCATCGAGCGGCAGCCCGTAACCCGAAAGATGGAGAAGAGAATAGATCAACATTGAGCCATGTCCGGCAGAAAGAACAAAGCGATCGCGGTCAAGCCATGTCGGTTCAGATGGACAATGTTTGAGGTGTTTGAGGAAGAGAACTGCGGCAACATCCGCCATGCCCATCGGCAGCCCTGGGTGTCCCGAGTTTGCTTTTTGGACACCATCCATTGCGAGGCCGCGGATAGTGTTTGCGGCGAGAGAAAGTTGCTTGTTACTAATAGTTGTCATCTGTCATCTCCAATGTAGTTTGTCGATCTTGAAAAGGGCATCACTATAGTTCATGTCAGTTGCAGTATCAAGGTCATACCCCGTCATCGCAACGCACAGAAGCCATCTTTACTGCACGATTTTCACCGCTTTCATTTCGCAAAACCCGTCAAGGGAAAAGGGTTAAGTTTTTTTGCGTTCAAAAACGTCTCCACCAACGCCTTGGCCGCGGTGATCATTGTGTAGATAAACTTGCGTTAAATGGAGAAGAAAAAGAGGTTTTGTCTTTTTTTTGTTTTTTTACTTGATGACACTATATGTGGGGTTAATAGTGTCCAATTGTGGGCCACGGGTAGCACATCTAGTAGCCTGCAATGGAGTTTCATTTTCAATAATTAAGTGCTGCGCTTTGTGCGCATGAATATTGGGAGACGGGATAATGCTGGAAGTTCGTGAGCCATCAGGAACGGTTAACGACCAAGCGACTACGAATCCAAGAAACATCAAACCAAAATCCGGACGAAAAAATACACCAGGCGAGAAGATAAAAGGGAAACAGAAGGGACTCTCTATCGAATGTCTTTTCACGAAGGAAGGCGTGAGTCCATTCGACGCGATCGAGTGGGACAAACGGAAGACAAGCATCAGCGATGACAAAGGTAATGCGATCTTCTCCCGCACAGATGTTGAAGTGCCCAAGGCATGGTCGCAGCTCGCAGCAAACGTAGTTTCTTCTAAGTATTTCTACGGCTCGGAAGACAGCGAGTATCACGAGAAATCGGTGCGGGAACTGGTGCATCGAGTTGTCCGCACAATCGCAGATTGGGGCCTGAAAGATGGGTATTTTGAGACCCCGGAAGACTCTGAGCGCTTCTACGGAGAGCTCTCTCACCTTTGCCTGAACCAGTATGGTTCGTTCAATAGCCCGGTATGGTTTAACGCCGGGCTTTATCATGTACAGGGCATCTCTGCCAACAGCCGGTGCAACTATCATTGGGATGTGGACGAAGACAAGGCTGCCATGACGACGAACTCCTACGAGCATCCGCAGGTCTCCGCATGCTTCATCCAGTCGGTTGACGACACCATGGAAGACATCATGCGCCTGGCCACATCGGAAGCCATGATCTTCAAGTATGGTTCCGGAACAGGCACTGACCTGAGCACGCTGCGCAGTAGCAGGGAGAAGCTTTCGGGTGGTGGGACGCCTTCAGGTCCGCTCAGCTTCATGAAGGTTTTCGACCAGGTCGCAGCTGTCATCAAATCCGGCGGCAAAACCCGCAGAGCAGCAAAAATGCAGAGTATTCGTATTGATCATCCGGACGTGATCGATTTCATCACCTGCAAAACGAAGGAAGAGAAGAAGGCCTGGGCCTTGATCGACCAGGGCTATGACGGCTCGTTCGGTGGCGAGGCATACGACTCGGTCATGTTCCAGAATGCGAACCTCTCTATTCGTGTGACCGATGAATTCATGCGTGCGGTTGAAAACGATGGCGAATGGGAAACCAAAGCTGTCACAACAGGTGAAACGATTGACACTCATAAAGCACGCGAGCTGATGCGGATGATTGCTGAAGGTGCGCATGTCTGTGGCGATCCGGGCGTGCAGTACGACACCACCATCAACAAGTATCACACCTGTAAGGAGAGCGGCCGCATAAACGCGAGCAACCCCTGCTCAGAATACATGTTTGTGGATAACAGCGCATGCAACCTTGCATCACTGAATCTCACGAAGTTCGTGAATGCGGAACGTCGAATTGACCTGCCGAAACTGAAACACGCCGTGCGACTTTATGTCATCGCCCAGGATATCCTCGTCGATAACGCAAGTTATCCTTCTGTAGAGATGACCTCGAACTCGCATAACTTCCGTCCGCTTGGACTGGGCTATGCGAATCTTGGCGCACTCCTTATGAGTATGGGGCTTCCTTATGATAGTGATGAAGGGCGGGCCTGGGCCGGTGCCGTTACTGCAGTGATGAGCGCCTACGCGTACAGCACATCGAGCGAGATCGCCGAGACAATGGGCACATTCGAAGGGTTCGCAAAGAACCGGGATGGCATGCAAGATGTGATGACCATGCATAATGAGAATGTGGGCCGGATCAACAGCAGCATATGTCCGCCAGATCTCATGACAGAGGCCACAAAAGCATGGGAACAGGTGCTGGTACAGGGCGAGAAGAACGGATTCCGGAATGCACAAGTCACCCTCCTGGCACCAACGGGGACAATTGGGTTCATGATGGACTGCGATACGACAGGCGTTGAGCCGGACATTGCATTGGTCAAATATAAGCAGCTTGCGGGCGGCGGACTCATGAAGATCGTGAACCGCAGCGTGCGGCGCGCGCTGGAGACGCTGGGCTACAGCGAGGACCAAATTGATGTCATTGTGAAGCATATACATGAGCGCGAGACGATTGAAGGCGCGCCCGGACTCAAAGATGAACACCTTGAGGTTTTCGACTGTGCCTTCAAGCCAAAGGATGGAGTGCGTTCGATCTCATTTCAGGCCCATCTCAAGATGATGGCTGCTGTTCAACCGTTTCTGTCCGGCGCGATCAGCAAGACCATCAACATGCAGAGCGAGACAACGGAAAGCGAAATTGTTCAGGCCTACATCGATGGATGGAAGCTTGGCCTTAAGTCGGTCGCCATCTACAGGGATGGTTCAAAACGCACCCAGCCGATAAACCTTACGAAGACAGGCGATCAGCAGGATGGCAAGAATGTTGTGCCAGAGAACACCAGCAAGCCGTTCAGGCGCAGAATGCCGCATACCCGCCAGTCGATCACGCACAAGTTCGAGATTGCCGGGCATGAAGGGTATCTCACAGTGGGTATCTATGAAGATGGGACGCCGGGTGAACTGTTTATTACGATGGCGAAGGAAGGCAGTACTGTTGGTGGCACAATGGATGCCTTTGGTACCGCCATCTCGCTCTGCCTGCAGTACGGCGTGCCGGTGAAGGAGCTTATCAAGAAATTTGCACACAGCCGGTTTGAGCCGAGTGGGTTCAGTAGCAACCCCGATATCCCGATGGCAAAATCGATTGTCGATTATATCTTCCGCTGGCTTGAGCTTACCTTCCCCGAGGGGGATGGTGCATTGCCGGCAGCGCAGGTCTCGCCAACGAATGGTTCGCAGAACGGGCGTGAGCGTGAGAAGGAAAAAGAGGCGCCTGTTGCCACGCAGACGGCGGGGATTAATCCGCCGGCACAGGGTGAGCGGGTAGACGAGCAGTTCCAGCATTTTTCGGATGATGCACCGGCTTGTGATGTCTGTGGCGCGATCACTGTGCGAAATGGATCCTGTTACCGTTGTTGGAATTGCGGCAACTCCATGGGTTGCTCCTGATATTGCGTCTGGCATGAATTGCTTTTCAGGCCCTTCGGGCGTCCATTCGCCATGCGGTTGCACCACGCAAAGCGGAAAAACCGGCGGTGGGTTCTGCCGGGGGTCCGGCAATTCATTATTTCTTCACGATAGGCTCCATAATAGAGAGTGGATGGCTCGCCCCTCAATGGCGACACTCGACACTCGACACACGACAGCGCCTTCTGCTACGGTTTGCCGTACAAAGCGTCCGATTTATAGCCGCAGAGGTGGATATTGAAGATTGAACAAGGGCGGGTATTAAGGCACGAGGAACTCAAGGGCGGGTATCGCCTGCTTTCCATTGAAGTGCCGGCTATCGCGAAAGCCGTTGGGCCCGGCCAGTTCATCCACTTGCAGGTACCGAAGCTTGCTGAGTCGGTCCTGCGCCGACCATTTAGTGTCCTGGACGCTGACGACACATCACTTTCAGTCATATTCAAGATTGTTGGCAAAGGGACAGCTGCGCTCACGTATGCGGAACAGGGCGATGAGATAAGCATCATGGGCCCGCTCGGCCAGCGCTTCCCGCAGGCGAGAGAAGGAACGCTGCCGCTGCTGATCGGCGGCGGTTATGGTGTTGCCCCCCTTCATTTCTTCGCCAAGCGCTCACCGGTCAAGGGGATCATGATGGTTGGTAGTTCGAGCAAAAGCCATATTCTCTGCGCTGAAGAGTTCAGGATGCTCGAATGGGATTTCCGCATCAGCACTGAGGATGGCTCAATGGGCATGAAAGGCCGCGTCACCGACCTGGTCGAGGACTGGGTGGGCCAGGGCAAAGCCGACGCCACCCCCGTCATCTATTCCTGCGGTCCGCATGGTATGCTCAAGGCAATTGCCGAAATGGCGAAGAAGCATGGCTGGAAGGCCTGGCTTTCCATGGATCGCAACATGGCATGTGGTGTAGGCGCATGCCTGGCCTGTGTCCAGAAGGTGAAGAAGGGCGACAAAATTGAATATGTCAGGGTCTGTAAGGAAGGCCCCGTTTTTGATGCGAGTGACATTATATGGGAATAAAGGACCATTTGGGATTTCGGAGAGTTGCCGAGCCGGAACGATTTATCACAACCGGCGGCTGGTAAAGGGCTAGAGCCTAATTATGATTGGTAAACCAGATATAGCCGTCAAGATTGGCGCGATTGAAATGAAGAACCCGGTGATGGTTGCATCGGGAACGTTCGGGTACGGGCCGGAATATGCCGGCTTGATCGATTTGAACAGGCTTGGCGCAATTGTCGTCAAGGGGATCAGCCTGGAACCGCATGAAGGGAACCCCACCCCGCGCATTGTTGAAGTAGCCAGTGGCATTGTGAATGCGATAGGACTCCAGAATCCGGGGGTTGCCGGGTTCGTGGATACCTACATGAAGTTCCTCCGCGGATTTGACACACCAGTAATCGTGAATATCTGGGGCAGGACGGTCGAAGAGTATGCCGAGGTGGCAAAACGACTGAGCGATGTCGAGGGTGTTGCGGGCCTTGAAGTGAACATATCCTGTCCGAACATCAAGGAAGGCGGGATCGCGTTCGGAACGGATCCCAAGATGACCGAAGAAGTTATCACGGCGGTCCGAAAAGCCACGGATCTGACGATCATTCCGAAACTTTCGGCTGCTGTTACCGATATTGGCCAGTTCGCGAAGATCGCGGAGAACTGTGGGTCTGATGCAATTTCTCTGATCAATTCTTTGCCCAGTCTTGTCATTGATGTTGGCAAGAGAAAGCCGGCTTTGGCCAACACGATCGGCGGTCTTACGGGGCCGGCAATTCGTCCTGTTGCGGTGAAACTTGTATGGCAGGCGGCATCGGCTGTGGAAATCCCTGTGATTGGGATGGGTGGTATAACAAGTGGCGGCAGCGCGCTGGAATTCATCATTGCGGGCGCATCGGCTGTTGCTGTTGGCACGGCAACGTTTACGGATCCATCCACGGTCCTTTCCGTGATCGACGGGATCGAGGCCTACTTGATCGAGAACGGGCTCGGGAGCATAGGAGAGATCGTGGGCAGTCTTGACCTGCCTGCGGCAGGAACTCCAAATTTCTAATTCCGGAATCCAAAACAGGCACGAATGTGCCAAGCATGAAACCAGGTACCGGGAATTTGTCGGTAAACGCAGAGTCCAACTGCTTGTTTAGAACATTTGGACCTATTTAGAGATATTCGCATTTCGGAGTTGCAGCGACTTCGTCAACTGACCATGAAGCATCGTCTGACAGTACGCATTGTTTCTTCTCTTTCCGCAGTGCTAGGTGTGCTGTGGGTGTTCTGTTTCCCTTTTAATGGGCCGCATCTGTATTCCGCATTTCCTGCGAATGTTCGTTTCCTCTGTGTTGTCGATAACATGTCCGAGGACTGGGGAGAAATTGCGGATGGTCCGCTCTTTCAGCAGATGCTGCTTGATCATGAGCTGGTCGACGCTGATGCCGTCTCGGGTATTGGGAGCTGGCTCGACAAGGTTGGCGGAAAACGGATTGTGGCGGCATATTCGCCATCATTTGGCCCCGACGCGGACGCAACCTGGTTCTTCGGCAGCTGGTTGGGCGGGAAAAGCCAGTTTTTTCGGTGCGCCCTGAACCTGGGCCTGGTTAAGGGGGTTGAACGGGTAGAAGATGAGGGGCGCTACAAAATCTGGCACTCAAAAAAGGTGGTCGATGAATCGGGCAGGCGCTTTTCTTTCGCGGTTGTTGACGGAATGTTGCTCGCCTGTTTGTCCACCGATCCCGGCGCCGTAGCCTACATGCTCGATATCTTCCATGAGTCAATGGTGATCATTGAAGGTGTCGCGGCCACGGGGTCATTGAGAACTACACCTTGCCTGGCAGATGTTCAGGAATTGTGGAATGAAACCGACACAGTAAAAGGCTTCTATCGCTCCTATATCGCGTCACCCGGCACTTGCGCCCTGCCCTTCTTCGTTTCCTATAGTTGTCGTGTTGTCGATGGTGAAGCGATTGATGGCATGTTACGTTGGGCGCCTGTGCAATCAGGGCCCTTATCGCTGGCCGATGGCCTGGATCTCGCTTTTCCGCGTCAGCTGCTTGGAGACAAGCCAGACGCGATGATTGTTGCGCCCTGGAATGTTGTCAGGCCGCACATTGAGTGTGCGCGAATACGTTGGATTGGAGAAGCGGATGCCTTGCTTACTGAGCATCTTGTTAAGAATCCTTATGTATTGGCCGCTGTGTTGACTGGCGAAAATTCTGGGCGGCTCCGTACGTTGTTTGGTGGGAATTACAGTGATCAGATCAAGGGGACAAAGGTTCCGACCTTGTTGTTGGCTGTACAGGTTAAGAGTGTTGAGGAGTCGGTGGCCGCGATGTCTGACCTGTTGAGCAACCTGAACAACGTGCATGGCTGGAAGCTGATCCCGCATCCATTGCGTGTCGGGCATCATACGGTTGTTTCGATTGAGAGTGCGGCTGAGAGTGATTATGCGCAGTTCAAGGTAGATGAAACGGTTGGTTACACCGTCTGTGGTGGGTGGCTGATTGTTTCGAGCAACTATGGTGTGTTGCGTGGGCTGCTCGAGGGTTTGCTGACACCGTGGGACGAGGTGCCGGTGGAAGCGCAGTGGATGGCGGGTCTGGAAGAATCGGAATGCGCTGCTTATGGCTGGTCTGATCTTGCGAAGACTGGTGATGCATTTGCTGTTTTGCCCGATATCCTGGCTTTGCAGGTGCGTCCGACGACAGCGAAAAAACGGGATCAGCGCGAGAAGCTCAAAGCCATAAAAAAGCGGATACAGGCCCTTTCCGGGGCAGAGCGACTCGAGCTTGAGTTTGTTGCGAGCGGGTCAGTTCATGAGATTCGCTTTAGAATTGGCGACTAAAGCTTGAACCGCACGGACGCACCCATTATATTCCTGTTTCCTTTCTGCGCTCGGGTGGCGGAATGGCAGACGCGCTAGATTAAGGGTCTAGTAGCCGCAAGGCTGTGGAGGTTCAAGTCCTCTCCCGAGCACCAGTTGGCAGCGCTTTTTTAACCTCGGGCTTTCTGCCCTCTCTGCGAAGATTCACAGATCGACGTTCGATGAAGCTATTAGCCCTGTATGCGGTTCAGGCCTTTGTCGTGGTGAATCCTCTCCGGTTTCTTCGTTTACACGGGTTGTCGACATCCCCCGGCTCATTTCCGTCGACTGCTATGCCCTCGGCTGACATCTACCTCGCGGTGACGCAGTTGCCCTTCGGCTTCTCCTATACCAGGAACGGGGAGTTTCACTTCGTAAGTGCCGCGCCATGCCCGGCACAGAGGTCCAGGATCACCTGCAAATAATGGCATGCCCATTATTTGTCAGGTGAATTCTTTTGTCGGAGAGTTTTAATATCCATCCTCGGATTTCTGAAATTAACCTTCAGTAATCTAAGGCGCCGCAACGACGGCTCAAGTCGCCTCAAGAAATCATCATAGTTATGTAACTCAGGTGCTGACCACAACACTTCGGAAAGAGCACATGCACGCGGAAACGCCATGTATTCTACCTGTTTACTATTGGGGATGTATTCTGTCCATACATTGCCTTGTGCTCCAAGGATGTGTCCGACTTTAGCTGGTGGAAGCTTTTTTGGGATTGGGTTGAAAGAGTAAACCTTACTAAGTGGCAAGAATCCGCCTATGGCCGGAGGCTCGGACTTCTTGTGTCGCGATTGGTATTTGTCAAAATAGCAATGACTACCAGGTGACATAACCACATCATGTCCCGCCGTCGCAACGGCTGTAGCGCGTTTAACTCCGGTCCCTCTCCAGCTCATGACCGCGGCATTTGGGGCAAGCCCCCCCCCTCTAGGATTTCATCCCATCCAATAAGACGTCGATTCTTCTTGGCGAGGAATTCCCCAATTGTTTTTATGAAGTAGCTCTGTAACTCGTGCTCGCCATGTAATCCTTCTTGCTTAATCATCGCTTGGCATTTGCTACAGGTCTTCCACCTGTCTTTTGGGCATTCATCACCACCAATGTGGATAAATCCGCTTGGAAATAAGTCGAGAACTTCTGCCAGCACATTTTCTAGAAAAACATATACATTTCCGTTTCCTGCGCAATAGACATCTTTGCCGATACCCCATCGTTGACGGACCTCATACGGACCTCCTGTGCAACCCAGCTCTGGATAGGCTGCTAAAGCGGCACCCGAGTGCCCTGGCATTTCAATTTCGGGCATAACCCTGATGAAACGCTCAGCGGCATAAGCGACAACGTCTTTGATCTCTTCCTGGGTATAGAACCCTTCGTATGGGGTCCCGTCTAATCTCTTGCGATTTGACGGAATTGGTGTTGCAGAACGTTTGGATCCAATTTCCGTCAGTTTGGGATATTTCTTAATTTCAATTCGCCATCCCTGATCATCTGTGAGGTGCCAATGAAATACGTTCAACATACAGAAGCTCTGCTCGCCCAATTGTTGCTTGACGACAAATGGAACGGCAACGCAGCAATGATCAAAAAGATCGGTGACAGGAACAACGCATATCTCTTGAGAAAGTTGCTGGCGTTCAGTTGGATCTGCATGCCCGACGAAAGAGGTTCTCCAAAATCAGCCAGCATTTCCCCCTGGACAGGGACATAGAACAGTAGCTAAGCCGCGCCGCCCCAGAAGAGAATTGCCACAATTGCGGCAAACACGACAACCATCGCATTGCTCGAATCATTTTCCATGGTGTTTGTTTCCTTTATGCGAACGTTGACAATGAGACGCTTGAAATGGCGCAGCTATTCCCAATCGTTCTCGATTGTTTTGTTCGGCAGATGGTTAAGCGGCTGGGAGAGGACCGGCGGCGACAAGTTTCTTGCGTGCAGAGTCGACCATGAGGTTGAGACCTTCCAGGGTTCGCGCTCCGAGCAACGCCATGTCACCGGGCTCGGCGAAAACGACCTCGTCGATCGTGAATTCCTTGCCGACGCGAATGATAGCGAACCCAACGTTTCGGGTAACGACATTGCCGTTAGCCATGATGAAGCGAAGATCCTTCTTCTCGCGAGTCACACCGATTTTCTGGAGTTTCGAACTCGGAATCCAAGTATACTCACTTCCCGTGTCGACAAGGGCCTTCGCTATACGAATGCCCTTTGTACGATGCACGTGATTCTCAATCTTGCAGCCTATGTGGAACGTACCCATGCCGCTATACTATCATTCCTTTTTCCTGTTTCAATATTTCTTTTGCCGAACGTCGTGAATCAGAATGTTCCGCGCCAGCGACAATATGCTGGATTCATCTTGTGTGTGCCGGGCATGCCCGATTGCTTGCTGGTGCGCCTAGCGGCAATACCATGCAGTGCCTTGTTCAGTTTTTCTTCAATTGTCTGACTGCTTCATTTATCGCCTTCAATTGCTCGAATTGAACTGAAGCAAGGGGAGCATCCTGTTGATTTGTGTCGGCAAGAGCAACAGCCCAGGTTATAGCTCCACCAGCCCTGACAATTCTTGTTGTCCAGTCGACTGCCTGTTTTGTTTTGAAAGCTGGTTCACCTTGTGTCCATTTTATCTGCAACGGAGGAAAAAAATGTCCAAGGGAGCCATCGATATAGTTGTTTTTTTCAATGAGCTTTATTGCCACTTCATTACCTTTCCATGAGGGAGGCTGCTTCTTCATCGGAGTCGGGTGACCGGAGGTGAAGTCAGATTCCGGACAAGTCAAAAGCTTGGGAGATGCACCCACGTTGAATGTGAGGGCGGCCTGTGGATTTCCAGCCAGTGCTGCTTTTGCCAGCAATGTGATGTCACCATATTTCGCATGATCAAACCACCATCCAGATATCTTCTTTCCATAACGCAATGAATATTTCTTCACAATAATCTCAGCGACAGCTTGGTTAGGTGTCATTTTCAATGATTTTGCATATTTCTTCCATTTGCCTATCACGCCGGGAAGCGCTTTATCCGGGTGCTTGCTCATTGTGGGCCCCTCTGTGGCAAAATATACGTGGACCTTGTATCCCTCAGCAATTAATGCATCCAGCATTTCTCCGAAGAGATCGCGGTTGGGAACAATGTCTTGGGATACATGTTTGGCCAGACTATCATGCGGAGACGTAAAAAAAGAACCATTGGCACCCTGTGTGATGTTGATCTGAACCCATTTGGCCGTGTCGAGGATCTTGATCTGATTTATCATTGTTTGCACATCAAAATCAGCCAATGTTTCAGGATGTTTCATGCCCGGCAAGTTGAAGCGAAAGCCCCATTGGCCTTCCATCCATGATGCCCGGTTTTGTGTGTTTACGTTTTTTGTATTCTTGGCAAAAACATTTGAGCCCATAAATGACGCTGAGACCATCACAAGGATTATTAACCAGTATTGTTTATTCATGTTTTCCTCCCAAACTGACGTTCAACATGAGCATTTTGCGCGTAAGAGCAAATATGCTCCATGTTTTTGTTTGTTGGATGTCCTTTCCTTACGGCCCATCGGACCATACAGCATGAAACCGGAATTGGTCTCGTGTTGTCAGTTCTTCTGAAAACTTGATCTGCAAAGTGACCCTCGTCTTCTTGCCGTCGGGTTGCATGCTGAGAGCAAAACCACGAAATGGTCCGGAGTATACAGGAACAGCGGTGTCAGGCCTCACAGCCAACGCCTTCTGGTGTGTATTCGTCGTTGAGTAAACCCATGTGGGATCGGGATACTCAAACGAAAGGGGGCCGCGATTGCTGACAATGATGTCGACTTCCGTCTGCCAGATGGGATGCTTCTCAAGCTCTATGTCTTCACCAACAATATCGAAACGGTAGGTTTCCCATGGCGTGTGGGATCGGATGGTGAAGTCGAGGGAGGTGCGTCGAGACTTCTCGATATTCAAGACGGCAACCGTGCGATCTCCACTCATGAGTGCTGAGAGACAATCTTCAACCCACAACTCGAGCGATCCTGACTTGCGGACCGACATGAGCACGCATGTGCCGAGCGCAACCACAACTGCCAGCACAATGATGATTATCCATTTCTTCATCTTTTCACATCCAACGCTACTCCTCAGGCGCGGCCTTTAGGACGTCGCCTGCAGGAGATTGTTGTGCGTGTCTTCTTGTTCAAGCCGTCTCCTCGGCTAAGAGCATCTGAAGTTCCTCTACCTTTTCTGGCAGTCTATCATGAAGGTTGGTGGTTTGATATGGGTCGTTCTTCAGGTTATAGAGCTGAGCCGGGGGGGCGTGTTCTTTCAGCTTTCCGTTCTCAATATCGCTATTGGGGCGACCGGTAAACATAGTGGCTGCTGGGCCACCAAACGCATGCTCGCCAAGTTTCTCAGCTGCAAAGCCTCCGCCGCCCTGCGCGGGAATGTACATCCAATCGCCACTGCGGATTCCCAAATGCGTACTGCTGAATGGCGCCAATACAAGATTTTCTCTGAGCGGAGCCTGCGGTTCGCCACACAGTGCTTCCTGCACATCGATGCTGTCAGGCCCCGCGCCTTCGGGTAGATCCTGGCCGGTTACCGACGCAAACGATGCAAGCATATCAATAATAGAGATCAATTCGTCTGAGCGTGTTCCTGGCTCTATCTTCCCAGGCCAACGCGCGATGAACGGAATCCGGTGGCCCCCTTCCCAGGCGTCAAACTTGAACCCGAAGAGATCGCCGTTCATATGGTGACCCGCTCTCCAGGCGTCCTGTCCGCCCTGATTAAGCATGCCACCATTATCGCTGGTGAAGATAAGGAGAGTATTGTCTGCAACCCTCATCTCTTCGAGGGTGTTCATGACTTCGCCGACCATCCAGTCGAGTTCGTGGATGGCATCGCCGTAGCGGCCACACTCGCTCGTGCCAACGAATCGCTCGGCAGGTGTGAACGGATGATGAATGTGCGGAGTAGGCAGATACAGAAAGAACGGGTTGTCTTTCTGCTCGCGAAGCCACTCGACGGCCCTATTTGCTATGGTCGTACCAAGCATCCGGTCATCATACAATTCATGGGACTTCTTTGCGCCGCCGATCCAGTCGAGTCCCATTTTCTCCTGAAACGTCTGCGTCTCTGCGGTCTCGCCATAGACAAATGGATCATCCGGGTCGTAACCGACTACGTTATGGTTTTCAACATAAACGAATGGCGGATGGCTGCTGACAACGGGTATGCCAAAGAAATAGTCAAATCCGAGTTCAAGTGGGCCCGGTTTGAGCGGAGTGTTCCAGTCCGTAGGTTCAGTGTCCCCAAATCCGAGATGCCATTTTCCGATACACGCGGTCGCGTATCCGGCATTCTTCATCATCTGACCAAGAGTTAGGCGTTTGGTATCGACAACCAACGGGTTTTTCAGCATCACAGGCCCCCAAAGATCAGCCTTCCGGCAGGGGTATTCTCCTGTCAACAGGGCGTACCGCGATGGAGTGCAGACTGCCGAGGCCGAATGTGCGTCGGTGAACATTCGGCCCTGAGCGGCAATCCTATCGATGTTTGGAGTCTTAACCTTGGTCGCGCCGTAACAGGACAGGTCACCGTAGCCAAGATCATCGGTGAAGATAAATACTATGTTGGGAGTGTTTTGTGTGGAGTTCATGTTACCTCTTGATCATTTCTCGGTGCACAACGTCATTCTCGCGGTTCGGCGCGCTAGCGACGATACCGTGCAGAAATTTATTGTGCCATCATCCTGCTTTTTCTGCCATGTGTCCGCTGATGTACTTATGAAGAACGCTGGAGATAAGGGTCTGGTAGGGAAGACCCTCGTGTATGGCTGCTTTCTGGAAGTGGA
>JAUXFM010000078.1 GCA_030622955.1 Lentisphaerales bacterium | reverse complement strand
TCATCTCTCTCTCATGTGCTTCAGAAGTATATGAACAAGTTCCTCGGGCCCATCCTGATTGTTGTCGGCATGATTCTTCTGAATCTGATTCAGATAAAGAGAAGCGGCAAAGGGGTAAGTGATAAACTTCAGAAGCGTGTAGAGGCATTAGGTATGTGGGGAGCGCTTCTTCTGGGCATAATCTTTGCAGCGTCGTTCTGTCCGATCTCAGCAGCCCTCTTCTTCGGAAGCCTTCTGGCCACGGCTGTGAAAGTGGAATCGGTCGCACTTGTGCCTCTCTTCTACGGAATAGGAACAGCTCTGCCGGTTCTTGCATTCTCGTTCATAATTGCCCTTAGTGGAAAATCGCTCGGTAGTGCCTTTAATCGGCTGACGATATTTGAGAAATGGGCAAGAAACGTAACCGGCATAATCTTCATCGGCGTCGGGGTCTACTACTCCCTTAGATATATCTTTGCGTTGTTCTAAGCACAAACGCTTGAGAAAGAACAGGTACTGACATGAATACAGAAGAACGTAAAATGACAAACATATTTGAGCGCTATCTGACTGTCTGGGTGGGCCTCTGTATAGTAGTCGGAATACTGCTTGGAAAAGTTGTGCCGGGGTTGGCAAAAGCACTGGACGGAATGGCGATCTCCGTTAAGGGCGCGCCGGTAGTCTCCATACCGATTGCCATTTGTTTGTTCTTCATGATGTACCCCATCATGGTGAAAATTGATTTCGCAACTGTTATCAAGGCAGGGAAGAGCGGCAAGCCGGTATTCCTGACATTATTCGTGAACTGGGCCATCAAGCCGTTCACCATGTTTGCCATTGCCTACGTCTTCCTGGGCATCCTCTTCAAGGGGTTCATTGGAACAGAGGCCATGGATCTAGTGAAAATGCCGTTTGGACTGGATCTCCCGCTAGGAGAAACCTACGGGGCCGGAACAGTGGTTCTTTCCGACGGCATCAAAATGCTCCAGGTCCCCCTGTGGCGTAGTTATTTCGCAGGTTGCATTCTCTTGGGTGTCGCACCATGTACAGCTATGGTCCTGGTTTGGGGATACTTGGCAAAAGGCAATGATGGACTGACTCTGGTTATGGTAGCAGTCAATTCGTTGATCATGTTGGTGCTGTACGGTGTTCTCGGCGGGTTCTTGCTAGGCGTAGGCAAGCTCCCTGTTCCATGGCAGGCGCTGCTTCTCTCTATCGGTATATACGTGGCATTGCCGCTAGTGGCTGGCTATGTGTCGCGCAAGTGGATCATTGCATCAAAGGGCGAGACGTGGTTCAAGGAGAAGTTCCTCCATGTCCTCACACCAGTCACAATCATCGCGCTACTCATCACTCTCGTATTGCTCTTCTCTTTTAAGGGTGAGGTCATCCTTTCGAACCCTATGACGATAATCTGGATCGCAATACCGCTATTCATTCAAACCTGTCTAATCTTCGTGCTCGGGTACGTTCTTGCCAAATGGATGAAGCTTAAGTATTCGGATGCTGCCCCATCTGCGATGATTGGGGCATCCAACCATTTTGAGGTGGCGATAGCGACAGCAACGATGCTTTTTGGTCTGTCATCCGGAGCCGCCCTGGCTACGGTCGTGGGCGTCTTGATTGAGGTCCCTGTCATGCTCCTATTAGTGAAGGTATGCCTCAGAACGCAGAACTGGTTCTCCAGATAATCCGCGATCATGCGCAACGCCTTCAAAGGGTGGACATATACTGTCCCCGGCCTGAAAAAGCTTCAATTTGTCAAAAAAGAGCATTTGCGGGGGCAACGTTCCTGGGGGGTAGGACAGTATTTGTCCGTGTGGCTGTGCGAGGATGTGCGCGTCAATTGGGGAGATATGACGCATGGATCGTGAGCAAGACAGTGATTGAATTTGGGACAGTGCCGACGTTCGCATGTGATGACGGGGTGCTCCATATCTGGTCACCATTGCTGAATGTGCGGGTGCGGTTTGATCCCGAACCCTACGCGGAAGAATGCGCCCTCACAGGCAGATGGGCGGAAGCCTGGCCGGAGTTCCGACTGCTGGTGCCGAAAAGCAAATGGCGCCTGCAGGAACCGATGAAGGCAAAGAAGAAATCCTTTGAGGCGTTTCGCGAGACGGTACCCCAAGCGCTTTGCAAGATCGTCGAACCATTCGGCAGTCACCAGTGGATGCTTCTTCAGTTCATTAACGAGTCAGCGGCTGGCCGCGAACTGGCAGAAACGAACCCGGTCCTCGCTTACGCGTTGGCTAACAGTTATGAGCTACGACGCACGAACCCGAAAGCAGCGGCATTCCAGGCGCACGCGCATAGTCGCGATAAGCAACGCGACCTCTGCAAATGGATGAAGTTTCCGGGAACGCCGGCGATGGTCCGACTCTTCAAGAGGATCCGGCCGGATTCGATATGTCCCTCGATGCTCCGACAGCTCCGGCATGCGATGGGGCAGGACGAGAAACGGTTAATGAAGTTTCTTGGCCATCGCCAACATATCCACGCTGACTCGCTGTATTTTATCATCTTCCCGAAATTAATGGCGCTGACGACCCAGAAACTGCTGGATGATATCGATGGCAGGGATGGGAAGGTCCTGTTCTCGACAATCGCCGACCAGGTTCTCCACGCGTTACGGCTTCTTAAGCGGATCAAGTCGAAACGGGATGTGCGTCCATTTGAATCGCTCCGCCAGATACATAACTTCGTTGGGGCGGTGGATAACGAATACCTGGAGTGGCAGCAGAGGATGGAAGATGAGCATCGTGAAAGACTGAACGCCCTCGCGAACGCGGAGCGGGTGCGTAGCGCGGCGCGACGAAGATCGGCAGCCGAAACGAAAGGGAAGAATCTGGATCCCAAGACGTGTGAATGGCCGCCGCCGCCTATACCGGGTAACGAACATATTGTTCCGATTACGTCTTATGCGATGTTGTGCCAGGAAAGTGCTACTCAGATAAACTGCATCCGTACTTACTGGCAGAATATTGCCAGCAAGAGCTTTTCTGTTTACGCGTACAGACTACTTGAGCCGGTAAGGGCAACATTTACGCTTGTGCGGCGCTCCGGCAATACGTGGTATCTTTCGCAGATCGAAACCAAAGGCAACCGGAGGGTTTCCGAAAGGACCCGGTGCGTCGTCGAGAAGTGGCTATACAGCTATACGCTGTCCGCGTCAATGCGGCCGTGACTTGCATGGTTGCTGCCGGTCGTTACGTCCTTCCAGTCTCAAGGAGTTGGCAATCAATAACCCATCCCTTGATTCAGGTCTCATCCCTCAAAGTGTCTCACATCGCGCCCTTAACGGCACAGTCGTCAGAGCCCGCCCGCCTCAAAGGCCTGTGTTTTTTGCTGTTTGCGGGGTGTTGAGATCAGTTGGCACGATCCTTGCACAAAGAGAGAGTTCAAAACCAAGGAGGTGCGACATGAGGATAATGGGAAGCTTAGCGTTTGTGGCATTGGTAATCGTCGGTATGGCGGTGCTAGTCAGCGGATGCAAGAAAGAAGAAGGCAAGGCGGAGCACTCGACAGAGCATCCGACCGAGAAAACTGCGACGCCGAAGGATCATCCGGCACATTAAGGAGTCAGGAAGATGGACCTCAAGGCTGTGCTAACTGGAAGAAGTTTTGTGCAGACGGCAAGTGCGGTGGCCCTTGTCGTCTGTCTGGCATTTGGGGTTCTGTCCTGCAAGAAGAAAGAAGAAGGCCGGTATGGCGTCGTCACCGGTGATATAGGCGACGCCATAGCCCTGCACATCGCAGCACAAACCAGGGCAGCCGGAGGTTATTTCAAACTTCCATTCGATGACAAGATGCTCGAGTTGAAGCTTGTGCGCATCCATTTTGAATATCTGGCGACCTTGAGTCCAACACTGCATTTTGCCTGCGTTGATCTTGTCGGCGCTGATGGAGAATTCTATGACGTTGATTTCTATCTTGAAGGCCGGCCCGGCTCAATGAAGGTCACCGAAACGCACGTTCACAAGATCAATGGGCAACCCCTTTACCTGTGGGACCAGACGCCCAACAAGTCCTGGATCCGTGTTCCGGTCGACGGTGCGTCACATCAACTACTGGGAGTTATCAAGGGGAAGGATGAGTTTGAATTCACTTACAAAGCAACTCTGCCGGAGATAAGAGGTAAGGGAAGGGTGTGGCTGCCGCTCCCGCAGTCGGACAAGTTTCAGACCATTTCCCTGAAGTCGATCAGTGTCCCGACGGCTTACAGGGAGCTAAAAGATACTGCTCATAATAACAAGATACTTTTCATGGAGCTTGATGAGAATGCCAGCGGCAAGAAAATTGAAATGGTCTTCGATGTTGTCCGCTTAGAGAAAGGTGCTTACGAAGACAAGTTACTGGCCCCGAAGAAGTATCTCTATGCTAATCGTTTGATCCCGACTGATGAGCGATTCAATAATGTCGTGAACGAGATCTTGGAGAACAAAGAAAGTGACCTCGTAAAGGCCCGTGCTGTCTATGACAATGTCATCGATCATATGCGTTACATGAAGTATGGCGAGGGGTGGGGCAAGGGCGACGCGATCTATGCCTGCAACAGCCTCTATGGCAATTGCACCGATTTTCATTCCTATTTTATCGCGCTGGCCAGAGCTGCTGGTATCCCGGCGCGCTTTGCGATCGGCGCGGCTGTGCCGTCCGAGCGTGATGACGGGGGAGTCGATGGATATCACTGCTGGGCAGAGTTCTACGCGGAAGGCAAATGGTGGCCTGTCGACATCAGTGAGGGCGACAAGTACACCGAGTTAAGCATCTATTATTTTGGGCATCATCCTGCGAATAGGATCGAGTTCACTCAGGGGCGTGATCTGAAAGTAGAGCCCGAACCTGAATCAGGCCCGATTAATTTCCTCGCCTATCCCGTCCTCGAGATTAATGGCGAGCCCGCATGTACGAAAACCGAATTCACGTTCCGGCGCGGGTAGAAAGTAGCAGGATCGGCAGGAAGAAAAGGAACCCGGCCCCCACCATTCGTTCCAGCGGAACAGTATTGCTACGCATGAATGTGGAACTCTTCTTCCTCTATTGCCGGTGGCGTTTCAATAACGCGCATGTGTTCCCATTTACCGGTGCGGTAGCGCCACATAAAGAGAACGCCCGCCAGAATTACGTGGCCCACGAGGACTTTCCACATGTGCCAGACTGATAGGTGCATGAGGTGAAAAACAAAACAGGGCAGCACGAGCGTCCCCCAGGATAGACCGATCCCCAGGAGCATGGCAAACCTTGTATCGCCGGCACCGCGTATGGCATGGGCATAGACGAGATACATTGCGTCGAATACCAGGAAGGCAGCGATATAGCGAAGGCAGTGCTTGGCAATGGGCATGACGGCGGCTTGTCCCGGATCATTTGCTCGCGTATAAGGGGCGAGTACCAGGTCGGGCAGCAGAAAATAAATGAGCGCCATGGTTCCGGTGTAGAGAAAGCCCAGTTTCATGATGTTGGCAACGGCCCGCTTGGCCTGAGGGATATTCCTGGCGCCGATACATTGTCCTGCGAGAATTGACGCTGTCATCCCCAGTCCGACAACGGGGATGAATGCCATGGCATTGAGTCCGAACGCCATGTTGGTAGCCTCGAGTGCTTCGGCACTGGCACGGCCCAGGAGCAGGATGAAGAAATTGAATGCCGCCATATCGAGGAAGAACTGGAGCCCGTTGGGAGCGCCGAATCGCAACAGTCGTCGCATAAGTCCGAGATCGAATGTTTTGCGGGGCCAGGTATTGAATAGCTTGCGCTGTGCAGGCCTGAAGAAAAGCACGAATGCTATTGCCAGCCCCGCAATGCTACTCACTCCTGTGGCAATACCGGCCCCCCTGATGCCTAGCTCGGAGCAGCCCCATTTGCCATATATGAGAGCGTAGTTAAGCGCAATGTTGACGAGTGCGCAGAATAATTCGACACACATGACTGTTCTTGATCGGCCCTGTCCGCTCCAGAAGCACAGTATCACTGAGAGCATGATTGCGGGCATACTGAGTCGGCAGAGGATCCGGAAATACTTTACCTGCTCGACTTGCACGGCGGGCGCATGGCCGATCAGCCGGAACAAGGGTTCACCGAATTGACCTGCCATTGAGATGAGCAGGCCGCCAATCATTGCAAGGTAGAGCCCTTGCCAGACGGCCTGTCCTACGCGCGAGTGCTGACGCGCCCCGGTATATTGCGCAACGAATGCATTCACATAGCCTGCTGTTCCAATGAAGAAACTCATCATGACGAAACATGTCAGGCCAGCAGGCATTGATGCGGAGATTGTCTCCCGCGAATAGCGTGCGAGCATGATGCGGTCAGCAAGGAGTCGGATAGCGTGGCCGGAAGAGGCGAGCACCAGCGGTACGGCGATCCGAAGGATGTTGCCCCATCCCGCAGGATTGACGGGCATTTCGTGATCCTGTGACGAGGTATTTTCCATGTTCGATATTCGCCGAATGTATGGGAGTTGCCTTGAGGGCGGATTCCCGCGGTGGGCTCAAGCATCTTGCCCGATGAATAGGTAATGAAAGCACTATATTGCGATGAACGTCAAGTGTCCGTATATTCGCGGGGCGCGCCCGGCAGCCCTTTCTTGTGGTATTTGCACAGGGCGGCGGCTATGATGTGTGGCGAGTCGCACCGAGGTCCGGTGCTGCAGAGCCGGAGACAAAGTATAGGGGTGGTAGCGCATGCTGAAGAAGTTGTTCGTCGTAGGTGTTTTGGCCTGTATTACGGCAACTGCTGTTATGGCGCAGGGGATCGGACTGCAGATAGCTGATACGGCCGTGCCTTTGGCAATAGGCCAGGCAAGAGTTACCGGCGGTTTTGTTGTCGCTGATGAGGTTGCCTTCATCGGCGGGCGCGCCGCATTGGGGCTTTCCGAGGCTGTAGGTGTTTTTGCTGATGTGGGCATGCTGGATGTTGATGGGGCGGATAGTGGCCCGGCACTCCAGGGCGGCCTGACGTTCGCCATTCCGGCAGCGGTTCCTGTCGATCTTTCGGTTCGCGGGACACTTTTCAGCGCTTTCATAGAGGATGTGGATGTATTCGGGTTCAGTATTGCCGGCGTGATGAGCGGCGATCTTGGCCAGATTGTGCCGGGCATGTCTGTTTTCGGCGCTGTAGGCCTTGTCTATACCTCGTGGGAGATAGATGTAGAGATCCCGAACCTGGAAATTAATGGGCTCGTCATTCTTGAGGGGAGTACAGAGAGCTTCAGCGAGGATGAAACTGACCCGTTGATCTCGGGTGGTGTACTATTCGAGTTCAATGAAGTATTTTCAGTATATGCTGAGATTTCTCACATAGACGATATCCTCTTTGGCGCAGGCGCACGCTTGAATCTATAAATCTGTGATTAAGGGCTTGCCATATCTTTGGGGCAAGGTATGATTCTGCCGATTGTTGACTGAATATGGTGCGGGGTGGAGCAGCCCGGTAGCTCGTCAGGCTCATAACCTGAAGGTCGTTGGTTCAAATCCAACCCCCGCTACCAATTCGTTTCGAAAGGATAGCCTGGTACTCAAGGTCATATGCATCCACTTGCGAACCACCTAGTACAGCTTCAGGAACTCGTGCTCATCCGGGAAGAGCAGAAAGCCCGGAAGGGTAGTCACGTCCTTGACGATCTTGACAAGTCTATCCAGAAGATGACCGCAGAGCTGCCCACTGAAAAGAGGCAGCTCTTTACAAAGCTTCACAAGAAAGATCGTAACGTCATAGTTCCCATTTCAAATGACGGCTGCGCGGTCTGCGGCATGAAACTTCCGATCAGCCTGATCCAGGCGGTACGCCTGGCGAAGGAACTGTACAGTTGTCCGAACTGTGCGCGCATCCTCTACTACCCGGTCGTCGCACCGCGTCGTGTCGGAAAGGCAAGGAGAAGGATGGAACCTCAAAAGGTTGGGATCAGCCGATTCTCCGCATCAAGCCTGATGGTGCCACGATTGACGGCCAAGAAGAAGGCCGATGCCATTACTGAAATGGCAGAGAAGATGGAAGTAGAAGGCTTTGTTGACAGGGCGGATATTCTCGTTGATGAAGCGCTCAGACGTGAAGCCATTGTTTCGACAGCGGTTGAGCATGGCTTGGCATTTCCCCATGTGCGTGGCGTTGAGGGGGGTGGCCTGACGCTTGGCCTGGGGATAAGTCCCAAGGGCCTCAAGTTCGAGCGCGGCGCCAAGAAACTGACGCATATCATCTTCTTCCTGGTTATTCCTACGGCGGCCAGCGCCTTCTATCTGAAACTATTGGCGGGTCTGACCGAAACCTTCATGAACGCCGATGCACGCAAGAAGCTGATGAAGGAAGATACTCCCGCGAAGCTCTGGAAGATTCTCGTCCGCACCACGCGGGTCCATATTAAGTAAGGTCGAAGGCTGTAGGCTGTCGAGCTTCAAGAGGCCGCCATCTTTATCAACCATCTGATTTCTGGTCGGTGGCCGCTAACCGCTGCCTCATTGCTTCTCTTCCCGCCCAGCTTGTCTGGCGTGCGATGCCCATGAGGATGCGGATGTCGTTCACTGAGAGGGAACCGCGCGAAAGGATTCTGCGCAGCCCCATCATCATATGGTCGGCCTTATCTTCTTTCATGAAGCCGATCTCCAGTAGCGCCTGCCGCCACAGCTTATACATGTTCTCGCGCTGCTCAGAAGGCGCCTCTTCTGAAGGTTCAACAGAAAGTTCCGGTTCACCGGCAAGCAAAAACACCTCGTAACAGCAGAGCATTACGGCCTGTGCGAGGTTGAGCGAGGTCGCATGGGGGGAGGTAGGGATCTGAATAATCTGTGTGCAGATTGAAAGTTCCTCGTTTGTCAGTCCGTCATCTTCACGTCCGAATATGAGGGCTACTTTGCCGACAGCGGTATGTTCCACGACTTTGGGCGCCCATTCGCGCGGTGTTTTTGAATGGCTTCTGTATAGTCCGCCACGTGCGGAAGCACCCATAACGAGTTCGCAGTCGGAAACGGCTTCTTCAAGTGTTGGCACCTCGCGCCTGTTCTTGAATAGATCCTGAGCGGCGCAGGCCATCATCCGGCCTTCGGCAAGATTGAGCTTGTTCGGTGCGGCGATGACGAGATCCGACAACCCCATGTTCTTCATGGCGCGACAGACTGAACCCACGTTTCCACCATAGATGGGTGCGACCAGGACGATGCGTACATTGTTAAGATTTGGTTCCATGTTGGCCTTTTGTCAGATGGAAACTACTTCGCTCGAGCCACGTTGGTCAAGCGTTGGATGCCCTTTCTGCTCTGGCCGATATGGCTTATAGACAGACTGAGCTTGCGAAAGTGGCACAGAGGACTGATAATAAAGAAGTAATGGCGACCACATCAACAGGCGGGTTGGCAGGGATACTCATGCGGACCGGGTTCTTCTCGGAATCGCAGCTCAATGGGCTGTTGGAGAAGAAGCGGGCAAGCGAACAGAGCATCACTGAACTGGTGGTGGATGGTGGCTACGCAAAGGAGGGCAAGTTCCTCGTAGAATTGGGCAAAGCGCTTGGCGTGCCATTTTCTCAACTTGGCGCGGCGACCATTGAATCCGAGGTGCTCGACAAACTCCCGCCAAAGGCAGTGTTCCAATATAACGTGATTCCCGTATCGGTGAACAACGGCACGTTGCTGGTGGCTACGAACGATCCGTTTGATCCGGAGCTGATTGATGCGCTCAGGCTGGCCTCTGGCATGAGGGTGCGTATCGCCCTGAGCACGTCGGACGAGATAGCCAAGGCGGCAAAGAAATTCTACGGCGTCGGTGCAGAAACAGTGGCCAGCATGATGGAGGACGATCGCTACGAGGTCGATGCCGAGGTTCTGCCAGGCAAAGTCGATCTTGATGAACTTGACCAGGAAGCATCAATCGTCAAGTTCGTTAACCAGATAATATGGGAAGCATGCCGCCAGCGTGCAACGGATATCCATTTTGAGCCGATGGAGAATGAGCTGAGGATCCGCTATCGCATTGATGGCGTGTTGCACCAGACGCCGCTCCCACCCAAGCTCAAACGTTTCCAGGCAGCGATCCTCTCGCGTATCAAGGTGATGGCGAATATGGATATTGCGGAGAAGCGGCTCCCGGCCGATGGCAGGATAGGGTTGCGCATCGAAAGCGAAGACGTCGATATTCGTGTTTCGACAATGCCGACAGTTTATGGTGAAAGCATCAGCCTTCGTCTGCTCCAGCGAAAAGGGCGGCTGATGGGACTCGAAGAACTGGGCATGTACCCGAAAGATGTCGAGATTGTCCGTAAAGTCATCCATCGTCCAAACGGGATCGTCTTGGTGACCGGACCAACAGGTTCCGGTAAATCCACTTCGTTGTATGCTTATCTCCAGGAACTGAACTCCATCAATTGCCGGATTCTGACGGTCGAAGATCCTATTGAATACGAAATTGAGGGGATCAACCAGGTGTTGGTGAGGCCGGATATCGGGCTGAGCTTCGCACGGGCGCTCAGGTCCTTCCTGCGCCAGGATCCCGACATCATAATGGTCGGTGAAATACGTGATTTCGAGACGGCGGAGATTGCGATCCAGGCATCATTGACCGGCCATCTTGTTTTCAGCACGCTGCACACTAACGATGCTGCCGGTGCGTTCACGCGCTTGCTTGATATGGGAGTCGAGCCATATCTTGTGGCATCTTCTGTCGAGGGCGTGGTGGCGCAGAGGTTGGTCAGGCGACTCTGTGTCGACTGCAAGAAAAAGGGCGAGAGCACGGAAGTGTTCTTGAAAAGTATAGGGTTCCCGGTCGAAAGGCTGGGGGATAAGGTGATCTACGAGGAAGTCGGTTGCGATAAATGCCGGATGACAGGCTTCCAGGGCCGCACGGGAATCTATGAAGTGCTCAAGGTGGATGAAGTGATTCAGTCGCACGTGATCGCACGGCAATCAACAAATGCAATAATGCAGACTGCTACTCGGGATGGCATGCGTACTCTTCGTGATGACGGGTGGGAGAAAGTCCTCAGTGGCGTGACGACCGTCAACGAGATACTGCGTGTGTCGGAAGAGAATGAGTGAAGAGATGGCTGAAGGCGGAAACCTGAAAAATGGCTACATTCACATACGCAGCACGAAGCCGATCGGGCGAAAAGGTCGAAGGCACTGTCGAAGCTGACGATCGACGCTTGGCGCTTGTCGAGCTGGAACGGATGGGGCACGTGCCTATCTCTGTCCAGGAGTCATCGGGTTCTTCGAAAAGCAAGGAGAAGACAGGGAAGCAGGGCGTTCACTTCTCGTTCCATTTCCGCGCCAGGCGCATGAGCATGGCGGATGTGCTGATCTTCACCACTGAATTGAACGATCTGCTTTCTTCGGGCATGCAGGTCGGAAGTGCGCTGATGACTCTTTCGAAGCGTGAGACGGGTAAAGCGGGTGATGATATCATTGCCAGTATTCGCGATGAGATAATGCAGGGCGCGAGTCTTTCCGATGCATTGGCACAGCACCCAAGGACTTTTTCGAAGCTGTATGTGAGCATGATATGTGCCGGTGAGGCCATCGGCGCGCTGCCGGAGATCATGATCAGATTGGTCGAGCATTACGAGAAGATGGTGGAGACCAGGGAGAAGGTCATCGCCGCATTGGTCTATCCTGCAATCATCGCCGGGTGCGGGGTGGGAACGCTGGCGTTCGTGATGGGCTGGCTTGTACCCAGGTTCGAGGAGGTATTCAAGAGTCTTGGCAGCACCTTGCCGCTGCCTACGCAGATCCTGTTCGGATTGAGCAAGATGACGACCAGGTATGGCCTGTTCGTCGCGGCCGCACTGGTCGTGGCGATAGCACTTGCATGCCGTGCGATAAAGACCGAGCGGGGCCGCACTTGGTGGCATGGCGCGAAACTGCGAATGCCTCTGGTGCGCGGTATTGTTGAGGCGTCGGCTTATTCGCAGTTTGCGCGTACTCTCTCCATTCTCTTGAGCAACGGGGTCCACGTGCTCGAAGCGTTGGGCATTGTTGAGAAGACGATCAGCAATGTCGTGATAAGCAGGGAAATCGCCAATGCGCGGGACAGGGTCACTGACGGTGCCACGATATCCGCGCCGCTGGCCGCAGGCAAAGTGTTCCCCCCAATGATCACTGACATGATGGCGGTTGGCGAACAAACTGGAGATCGTGCGAAATCACTTGATCACATTGCGAAGCGATACGAGATGCAGCTGGATAGAAATGTCAAGATTTTGACGAGCATCCTGGAACCCATAATGATCTTTGTTATGGCTGTTCTTGTGGGATTCGTTGCGTTATCAATTCTGCTGGCCGTGATGGACCTTACAAACGGCCTGCAGATATAGTATATCGGTGCTGTCCGGCAAAACGGACAGCAGTTATTGGTTATCAGTTAACGGGTTATGAAGAAACGTCACCTGTATCGACTTGAACTGAGGCACTGCATGAAATCGTTCCATAAATGCATTTGTGAGCCTCGGCTTTGGTTAACCGGGCAGTAGTGATAATATATGCGATCTGGCACGCTCTA
>JAUXFM010000164.1 GCA_030622955.1 Lentisphaerales bacterium | reverse complement strand
GTTCATCAGTGGTGATCGTCTCAGGCTGCGCATTCCTGCTTGTTTTTCCTTTTTACATTGGGTGGGGAATCGACAATCTTGGTCTACGGGCAACATCCCCTGCTATCCGGGTTATCCGTAGAGGTTTATTCCCTGCATTCGGTTACATCTTTCCCGTCCTGCTTGTCGTGGCGATCGCTATCGCAATCGCCAAGCTTCGCAGGGACAAAGCTTCCGGGTATAGTCAACGCATATCTGCCGTTGCACTGGTAATCAGTGCACTGGCGGGGCTTCATTGGTTATCCCTCCTGGCGTTAGCACGACTTCTCGGGAGCTTCCTCTGATCCTGATCCATCCTCGCTCCTATCGGTGCTCGCTCTGTCCCGATGCCGACGCCTGTGGCGGTCCAGCGAGGTGTGGAAGCCATTATTGAGTGATTCCGCGAAGGGGTTTTGCTCTTTTCCTCAGAAGGCGGATCAGCCTGTGGCTGAGATAACTGAAAAGGGCTTGATTGAGAGAGCTCAGTACCGGGAGTGACGATGTTTTTCGATTGTTGGACAGCTCAAAACAGTGGACTATCTCACCGATGTTGATAGCTCCTACAGTTTTGATACTCTCAATAAGATATATTGTATGTCCCTTATCCAGGGAGCTTTCAAGGGCTCTCCTCCCCACCTGATTCATAACTCTGGACTTTCTATACAACCCTCTGAAGCATCGACAAGCACGGCAAAGATGATGGCAAGGCCACCGGCTTCGGACCTGAAGCGCGGGATGACCTTTGTGCGTCGTCGGCCTTCACCGAAGAGCCTCTCAAGAAGGTTCGTTGCCCGGATCTGGATTCGATGTACACATTCTTCTTGATGGTGCCCTACCCCATCTCCCATAAATCAGTAATAGCCAACGCGAACATTTCCTGCTAACATGCGCCGCAATTGGAAGTCAATCAGCGCGACCTACCCAGGTTTCCGTTAATTCGAGAGGAATGAGTAAGTGACAACAATTGAATTGCAGCCCGCAACGATCAATAAGCTGACCGAACTCTATAATGACCAGGCGGGAGAAACCGCAGAGCGCCTTTCCGAAATCATTAGCCGTTATCCCATGCAGGAGCGCAAGAATGCAGAGCGCTGGACCGAGAAAGACATTCTACTGATCACCTACGCGGACATGCTCCGATCGGATAATGCCTCGCCCCTGAGCACACTTGCGGGCTTCCTTTGCGACAAACTATCCGGCACAATAAATACAGTGCATATCCTGCCATTCTTCCCCTACTCCTCAGACGATGGGTTCTCCGTGATCGATTACAGGGCTGTCAACCCTGACAACGGGACATGGCAAGACATAGAGCAGATCAACAAATCCTTCTCGCTCATGTTCGACCTCGTTCTCAACCATGTCTCGGCGCACAGTGAATGGGTCAAGCAGTACTCCATGGGACATGCAAAGTACAAAGACTTCTTTCACGAAATCGATCCCGACACAGATTTGAGCAAAGTCGTGCGGCCACGCAACCTGCCACTCCTGACCGAATTTGAGACGGCACAGGGCACACGCAACCTCTGGACGACTTTCAGTGAAGACCAGATCGACCTGAACTTCTCGAACCCTTCCGTCCTGCTGGAAATGGTAGACATCCTCCTCGATTACATCCAGAAGGGGGCTCACATCATAAGGCTTGATGCTATCGCTTACCTCTGGAAAGAACCCGACACCCCCTCAATTCATCTGCCCGAAACACATATGGTAGTGAAGCTGCTTCGCGATATCCTGAATCTGGTAGCGCCCGATGTCATCATCCTGACGGAAACGAATGTACCACATGAAGAAAACATGAGCTACATGGGCGATGGCCTGGACGAAGCTCACATGGTCTACCAGTTCACCCTGCCCCCACTCCTGCTCCATGCACTCCTGCGCGGGACTTCGTCGCACCTATCCGCTTGGGCGTCCAAATTGACCATACCGAACAACGATACCAGCTTCCTTAACTTCACGGCATCCCACGACGGCATAGGCGTCCGCCCGCTCGAGGGCATTCTTCCTACCAAAGAAATCCTGAGCGTCGTCGCGGATGTAAATGCACATGGTGGTCTCGTATCCATGAAAAACAACAGTGATGGCACATCCAGCCCTTACGAGATCAACTGCACCTACTACAGTGCACTACGATATCCGGAAGAACCCAATGACGACCTGGCCATAGACCGTTTCCTCGCGACCCAGGCCATCATGCTTGCACTGCAGGGAGTGCCTGCGATCTATTTCCACAGCCTCTTCGGCTCAGCCAATGCTCATGACGATGTCGACAGGAAAGGCACGCCAAGATCCATCAACCGAAAGAAGTTCAGAGCCACCGAGCTGCGCGAACTCTTGGACGATCCGAGATCGGTGGCCTCCCGCGTTTTTCAGCGTTATTCGCACATGATAAGGGCCCGCATATCAGAGCCATCCTTCCACCCCAACATACCACAGGAAGTATTGACTCTCAGCAATGCCGTGTTCGCACTGCGAAGAGCCGACATCATCAGCATGACAAATGTGACCAATTCCCCGCAAACCATCAAAACCACCATGGATTCACCTTGTCGTGACATTCTAACCGAGGAGACAGTTGATCCTTCCTCTGTTCAGCTTGCACCCTATCAAACCAGGTGGCTGAAGAGCTGAGCTTGCCTGTGGTTTGTCGAACAGCGGTTCCGCTTAACCGGACAGAACTGTCCTGGCTCTCAAATCCTTTCACAAAAAGCCAGCCTCGACAGCACCGCTCTGGCCCTGCTAACCTCTCTCAATACAACCCATCTGAAAGGATACCAACATGAAGAGCACAACCATGGCAGCGGTTCTCGCATTGTTTCTGGGCGGCATCATGATATCTACATTCGGTTGCAGCGAGAAAGTCACTGAGGAAGACATATCTGCTGTCCCCACAATGAGTATTTCACAGATCGGAAGGATGTCGAGCGGTTCCCTGAGCTACGAAGAATCTGATAAAGACATCCTGCTTGCCATCACCGATGCCGATGGGAAAAGAGACGCATACATCCTCAAACATGAGGGAATGAACCGTGAAGATGCAATCGAGATCCTCGAGAACACAATGCGTTCCGTGAACCGCTGACGGCATACCGCAGCTTCTCCGATGGAATGAGCCATCCGCCCGAAATTACATCCACAAGTCCTGAACTCGGTCAGCAGCACCGACAGCTCAGCAATGGAAATGGCAAAAGAACTAAGAACGGAGGACTGTAATCACTACTTCTTCTTTCTCGCCGGCTTGCAGCATTTGCCGCGCTTCTCTCGGCGGCATTCTTCGCAACGTGTATCGGCACAGCATTGGCACCAGTAGCAGTCACGGCAGTGGTGTTTTCTCTCCTCGCGACGCTGGCGGGGCGGCAGGTAGACCAGGCCGTCGATTCCTTGCATCTTGATCCAGGGCATATATCACATCTATCCTAATCGCCGCTCACAGCATACCGAGATCAATCTCGGCAATCCAGCCATCGGAGCCTTCGTTCTGAAGTTTACCTGCCAGAGGAAACTCATTTCTGGCGTGCACGCACTATCCATTCTATGACGCGTTCTGAATCCTTGTACCTCGACGCAATCTGGTCGAGTCGCTTCTTCTTCATTTTGACGCATGAACCTCTGTATCCCTGCACCAACGAACGTACCGCCTTCTCATCGCCCTCCTTGATGATTCCCTGCGCCAGCTCATCCGCTTCCTCAATCGGCGACCTGGCTATCACGTAATATCCCATCCAGGAGGTTCTGCAGTTGCGGTCTTTCAAGATGCGCTTAGCCCACTCGAGAGCACCCTTGTCGCCCATCGCTGCAAGACCCGAAGTAAGCTCCCACCCCTGACCGTATCGCCCGCTCAACATCTTGCTCGCCACCTTGACAGCGTCTTCCGATGGATACTTGGCAAACCAGTCCTGGATCAGCTTCCCTGCCTCGCGAGCACTACTCTTTTCCAGCACCTCGAGCATAATGCCCTCATGCCGCTCATCAGCAATTCCTATCAGTGCATCAAGCAATTCACTCACGCACCTTTCCTCTTTTGGGCCGCCCCGGCGTGCGATATAGGCCTCGGCAATGATTCCCAGGGCATCGACATCCTTCTTCCTCCGGAAATAATCAAGTACCGGCTCCGAGAAGTCACCCCTCTGCAGAAATGACCAGAGAAACTCACGGATCTCTTTCTGGTCGCTCCTTGACAATGCCCACAGAACAGATTCACGTTTCCTTGAATCCCGCTCCTTATCATACATTTTCTTCAGCTCCACAAAGGGACGCGAGGGATAAGGCGTTTGAAAGTGCCGCGCAATATCGTCTATCAACTCACGCGGATACTTCG
>JAUXFM010000059.1 GCA_030622955.1 Lentisphaerales bacterium | reverse complement strand
GTTCATCTTGTTGCATTTGTCAGTCAATCGGGTGCAATAGATGTATTTGTGAACCAGGGCTTTGGTTAACCGGACAGTACTGTTCAGAGATCGCTAACCTTAGAGATAGTTAATGTTCTCGGAAGGCCCGGAACCAAAGTCTTCAGCCTTCTCCAGTCCACCACCTACTAGAGTTGGTAGCCGTATCGCGAAGCCTGCTCTACGATTGCGGTAGCGAGCGAGGTGTCGAGTTTGAACAGGTCATCAGTCGTGAGCCTCGAAAATCGACCTTTTCTCGTATTCGTATCTCGCGACACGACTTCTGGAAAAGGTTTCTTATCAAGGCGGAGTAGTTCCAGGATGCCTGGCCATTCCTGCTTGATGTCTTCGACTTTGTATCTGTAAATGACCCGGTTCTGTCGTTCGATCAACCTGTTCCATTCGAGCCAGGTGTGCATAGCCCATTTTGCTGCAAGTCTTCTGGTTATGAAGGGGAAAAGACGGCGCGGCCGCAAGAGGGTGTGCCACCGTCTTGGTGCGGCAGTCTGACGAAACATGAGTCTAAAAGCGCCGTTGGTCAGAGTTTGAGCTGAAGAAATGACATCAACCGGGTTCCTGACCTGATGGATTATCGGATCAAAGCGATCAGGGCAGAGACCAACCTGTGGCCAGGCAACAACGCCTTCAATGTCGTTGCTGCGTGAAGGGGATTCAGCCAGCGCATCATGCTCGCCTCCGACACTGATGCCTGCTTCCGAGAAAACGGCCCTCGTATATGTTGTGCCGCTGCGGGGATGACCAGTTACAAGAAACACGTTCGGGGCTCCTCTTGCCAATTGAATAGACCTCATGACAAATTATGCAGGAATTGTCAACAGCCTTCGTGTCGCGATTGATCCCTGTTACTTGTTGAACGGATAGACAATCGAAGGAAGAAGCGTCACTGCCACAGTCTCGGATTCGCCCGAACTGGAAAAGCCGCTCAAGAACTTGTCATAGAACGCCTGGTTCCTTCCGAATGATGCGATTTCGAGTGGCTCGTTGTTCTTGGCCGTAACTTCGGTGGTTAGTTCTGTGTATTCGATAACACGAAGGTTGCCGTCCACTAGAGCGCTGACCTCGGGTGTGAGCTTTATGTATATATACGGGCCTTTATCGATCACGATGGGTTTCACTTTCAATCTTGCACCGACGAACTTCACTTCCTGGTCTTCCTGGATGATGAGTAGACCGCGGTGCTGTGAATATTCGACAATCCATTTAATGCCAGGGATGTCTTTGCCGATCCTCAGTGAGGCCTCGCGCCCACTGCTGACAAGTAGGCTTTGAGTAGTGCAGTTAATCTTCGTTGTGGCTCTTGCGGTTGCTCTTGGGTCGAACTTGAACTTGTAATGCGGGCCTTGCTTGGTGACGTGGAAGTTGCCCCCTGCTTCTGTCTTTATCTGTTTTGCTGTCTCCCGTATCATGACCTGCACGCGAACGTTTTGGGGAATGATGTCAAACTGCTTCATGATACCGGAAATCTTCTTATGTTCATCCGCTGTTGCCAGGACGAGAAGTCGGTTCAATCCACGATCCCTGACTATCTTGCCTTCTTCGCCAATGAGCATGGTGATTATCTCCACAAGCTCGTCAGGCGGACGTCCGTGGATAGAGTACGACTTGAGGCTGCGGTCAGTTTCCTTGGCCATTAGGGTGGAAACGGCCAGCACAAGCATGAGGCATATGGCAAACAGCTTCTTCATTGTCAGACTCCGAATCCGAGACTTGCGCTGTATAGCTTCACGTGATGCATGAGGCACCACGCACAGAGGGCCTCGGGGCGAAGTAGGTTCAGAAATCCCAGATACATAATGGGATCAGTTCGAACCGCGGCCTTTTGTGCCGCTTACCTTGTCGGCACGTTTAGCTGCCTTTTTCTTGGGGCGGAGATCGCGTACGGCCTTGCCTGCGCGCCACATTTCGGAGTTGCCGATTGTGGCTAGTTCCTTATCAAGGAGCTGCTGGTAGTTCTTCTTTCCACAGGCGGAAATCACACGCTTTGTCTCCTTGCCGGACTTGACCGACTGGTAGAGCGTCTTAAAAACAGGCATAACCGCTTTTTTGAACTTTGGCTTCCAATCCAGTGCGCCGCGCTGCGCGGTTGCAGAACAATTGGAATACATCCAGTCCATGCCATTTTCATCAACCAGGCGAATAAGGCTCTGGGTAAGCTCTTCAACAGTCTCGTTGAATGCTTCACTGGGGCTATGGCCATTCTTGCGTAGCACGTCGTATTGGGCTTCCATTACTCCAGCAAGTGCGCCCATGAGGACGCCGCGCTCCCCGGTAAGATCACTGTAGACTTCCCCTTTGAAGGTTGTGGGGAAGAGATAGCCGGAGCCGATCCCGATCCCAAGTGCGAGGCAGCGTTCCCTGGCCTTGCCCGTGGCATCCTGTCCGACGGCGTAACTTGAGTTGATGCCCGTGCCGGAAAGGAAGTTGCGACGTACGGAAGTGCCCGATCCCTTTGGAGCGACCATGATGACGTCGACATTCTTGGGCGCGATCACCTTGGTCTGGTCCTTGTAAACAATTGAAAACCCATGGGAGAAATAGAGTGCATCTCCCTCGTCGAGGTTCTTCTTGATCGTGGGCCAGATGAGCCGCTGTGCAGCATCGGAGACGAGCATTTGGATGACCGTTCCACGTTTTGCCGCTTCGCCTACATCGAAAAGTGTTTTGCCGGGCTTCCAGCCATCCTTGACGGCACGATTCCAGTCTTTCTTGAAGGCCTTCGCCTGGCCAATGATGACCTTGAAGCCGTTATCTCTGAGGTTGAGCGCCTGGGCAGGGCCCTGCACGCCGTAACCGATAATAGCGATGGTTTCTTTCTTGAGGATCCTTCGGGCTTTGGCCATGCTGAACTCTTTACGAGTAACTATCTTTTCCCTGGTTCCGCCGAAATTTATGACTGCCATGATTTGTCTCCTTTTGATTAGTTAACGGCCCATATTATGAACTTCATGCTTCCCGTCAACAGAAAAGCCCAAACCTTGCATGAATCGTGGCCTTACTCAACGATGAGCTGCAGGCCTGACAGGGCTCCGAATTCGATTGCTAGGACGGGGAGGGATCTGATATAGACATGTGTCGTAATCGGCGTGCTGACCGTCGCATTATGGACATGGAAGTACGGGCGGTAAAAACTATGAGGCCATCTGAAATAGCTGAATTGATGCAGAAGGCATTGGTAGATTGTGCCGGTGCAGCGTCTGCAGAGGAGCTTGAAGCTGCGCGCATAAAGTATCTCGGTCGTAAAGGCGCGCTGCCTGCCATCATGAAGGGGCTGAAGGACCTGGATCCTTCGGAACGCGCCGAGGCCGGTAAGCTGGCCAACGAGTTCAAGAAAGCGGTTTCGGCAGCGATTGCTGAGGGCAAGCGGTCAAGCGGCAAGACTGCGCCGATCCCCGGAAGAGCGCCCTCGTTCGACCACACTCTGCCTGGTCTCTGGCGCGGGTTAGGGAGCAGGCATCCCGTGAGCCAGGTTATCGAGGAGTCTGTCCGTATCTTTTCATCACTGGGGTTCACTATTGCCGATGGTCCCGACGTCGAGACAGAATACTACAATTTCGATGCCCTCAATACACCCGCAGATCATCCTTCGCGCGATATACAGGACACTTTCTGGCTGAAGAATGGCAGCCTGCTCAGAACTCAGACATCGCCGGTCCAGATAAGGGTCATGGAGAAGCAGCCGCCGCCCGTCAGGATCGTTGCCCCGGGCCGTTGTTATCGTCGGGATACGAGCGATGCCACACACAGCGCCAATTTCCACCAGATCGAAGGGCTGTATGTTGATGCCACTGTTTCCATGACGGACCTGAAGAGCGATATAACTTACTTCGCACAGCGGATGATCGGGCCGGATGTCAAAGTGCGGTTCAGACCACATTTCTTTCCTTTTACTGAGCCAAGTGTTGAATATGACTTCTCATGTCATGCCTGCGACGGGGACGGTTGCCGTATCTGCAAGAAGAGTGGCTGGATTGAGATCTCAGGCGCAGGCATGGTTAATCCCAAGGTCCTGAAATCGGTGGGATATGACCCCGAGGCAGTATCGGGCTATGCATTTGGAATGGGTATTGAACGAATTGCGATGATCAAGTACGGAATCAACGATATCAGGATGTTGTACGAGAACGATGTGAGGTTTCTTGGGCAGTTTGTGTAAAGAACGTTGAAACCGTCGAACGATTTTAAGGAGCTGCAAGAACTGCAGCGTTTGAGCGAGGCCCACGCAGTGGGCCGTTTATTGATCGAAAAGAGCAACAATGCGTGTACCGATAAACTGGCTTAAAGAATATGTCGAGTTCGATGCGACGCCCGAGGAGCTTGCCGATAAGCTTACTTTCTCCGGGCTTGAGGTCGAGCAGATCGAATCATTGGGGGCGGAGTATGTGTTGGAGATTGAGGTAACCCCGAACAGGCCGGATTGTCTCAGTATCATAGGCGTAGCGCGTGAGGTGGCCGCTCTCTATGAATCGCAGCTTAAATGGCCCGATGCCGATTTCAAAGAGGGTTCGGAGCGGGTGGAAGCTCTCACTTCTGTTGAACTGCTGGATCCGGCGGGTTGTCCGCGCTATACGGCCAGGGTTATTGATGACATAAAGATTACCGACAGCCCCGGCTGGATGCAGGAACGATTAACCCAGTGTGGTGTCAACCCGATCAACAATGTAGTAGACATAACGAACTACGTGATGCTCGAATGCGGGCAGCCAATGCACGCATTCGACAAGAAGTTGCTGCGTGGTGAGCGGATCATCGTGCGACCTGCCGCAGAGGGCGAGAAGATGGCAACGCTTGATGGTGTCGATCGTGAAATCAGTCCTGATATGCTCATGATCGCGGATGCAAGGAAGCCGGTGGCAGTTGCAGGCGTCATGGGCGGCGCAGGCAGCGAGATATGTGGCGACACCACCACCGTCTTGCTGGAGAGCGCATATTTTGAGCCTACGCAGAACAGGAAAACGTCAAAGATGCTTGGGCTGGTGACCGAGTCATCCTATCGCTTTGAGCGAGGGGTCGATATCGGCAAGGTCGAGTGGGCCAGCCGCCGTGCGGCTTACCTGCTTGCAGAGCATGCGGGAGGCACGGTTGCGCAGGGCGTTTTAGATGTATATCCGGAAGAAGCCGAAGAACGCAGGGCCTCATGCAGGTTCGCGAAGATACGTGAGCTGATGGGTGTGGCCATCTCGAACAGGCGGATCGTAGAGATTCTGGAATCTCTTGAGCTGACCATCGAGGAGCAGGATGAGGATTCCTTCATTGTTGCTGTTCCTTCATTCAGGGTCGACTTGGAGTGCGAGAGGGATATGGTCGAAGAAATCGCGCGGATTGAAGGCCTTGACAAGGTGCCTGATGACAGGCCGCGTGCCGAAATCGTGCCCAATATCGACGATTCTGCACTTCGTGCAGTCTTCGAATGCAGAAACAGGCTGGTGGGCTTGGGCCTCATCGAGGTCATGAACTACAGCCTTGTATCATCAGAGATCATCAGGAAGTTCGGCTTTGATGAGGGATCCATTGTTCCTCTTCTCAATCCGATCAGCGCCAGCCAGGATGTTTTGCGGCCAGCTTTGTTGCCCCAGATGATTGAGACATTGGGCAGGAACAGGGCGCACCAGGCTGCAGAGGCCGGTCTCTTTGAAATTGGACGTGTGTTCCGCATGGATAAGGACGGAAAGAGCCGGGAGAGCGATCATCTCGCGGTCGGCCTGATGGGTAATGTGGGGCGCGCAATAATCGATAAGAGACGTGAGGCAGCGCCGGAGGAGGTCTTTCTGTGGATGAAGGGAATTATCGAGAAACTCTGCTCAAGTCTTCGAGTCAGCAACTGCCTGTCCGTTCAGAAGGAACGGCCATACTTCAGGGCGGGTTGTGCCGTATCTGTTGAAATCAATGGTGTAGAATGTGGCGAGATGGGGGTCATATCTTTGGAGCTTTCAGAAGCTTTGCGTGTAACTGAACCGATGGTCGTTCTCGAAATGCAAGTAAAGCATCTTCTCCAAAGCGTTTACACTGTCCCGCAGGCCCGGCCTATACCCATTTACCCGTCTATTGTCAGAGATGTCGCCATAGTTATTGACGATGCTGTTCAGAGCGAACAGGTGACCGAGCTCATTCGCAAAAACGCTCCTCCAGAATTGACAGATGTGAATGTGTTTGATATATATAGAGGGAAAGGGATTCGCGACGGCAAACGGAGCATCGCTTACTCCTTGACTTATCAGTCTCTTGAACGAACTTTGACTGATGCAGAGGCTAATGAGTTTCATGAGTCCATAGTGACTTCTTTGTTGAAGGAACTGGACGCGGAGATACGAGACAAGAAATAGAACGTGATAGCACAAGGAAGACTGCTTAATAACTTTATTGCGATGAAGAAGGTTGGGGTATTAGCCCATGATGAACGTTGTTTTGATAAATCCGCAGATGTTGTTTAAAGGCATCTGCGTTTTGTTTGCTGATGATGAAATGACTTGCGGGTGCGGTTATGTGCCCGATGTGTTTGTGCATGAGGCCAATTGGCCGGATAGACTACTGCTACCAATGGTGCAAACAGCGTTCTCTGATAAATAGGATAATAAAAATACCCTGCCTTGTTCGCGTACAGGCGGTACATCTCTAACCCAATTATTCCGTGTAATGGGAGCTTGAAGATGGCGGTGCCTACATGCCCTTCGGGGAAGTAGAATCCGACAAATAGAGCACCCACATAGTTACAAGGAACGGAGATCGACGCCTCTACGAATACAGGTGGGGTATTTTTTTACCTAGCTTCGTCGCAACTGCTGTGAGAGATGCGATGGATCTGTTTTCTACCAATTCGAGCGAAGAAAATCTGTCGGGGCAGCCACTTGCTGCCAGAATGCGGCCAAGGCAGCTCTCTGAGCTGCTCGGACAGGATCACATTCTCGGCGAGGGCAAGTTGCTGGCCCGGGCTATCAAAGCGGACAGGCTTTCGAGTATCATTCTGTATGGGCCGCCGGGATCAGGGAAGACATCCCTTGCCGAGGTTATTGCGAGGGCCACGGAGCGCAAGTTTGAGAGGGCGAGTGGCGCACTTTCCAATGTTGCTGATCTCAGGGCCATTATTGCAGCAGCTCGCAATCGTAAGAGCAGCGGGGCAGACACAATACTGTTCATTGACGAGATCCATCGATTTAACAAGGCACAGCAGGATGTTCTCCTGCCGCATGTTGAAGAAGGCATAGTTACACTCATCGGCGCCACGACACATAATCCGCTCTTTTTCGTGAACAGCCCACTGATTTCCAGGTCCATCATATTCGAGCTGCAGCCCCTTTCCGAAGAAGCCGTCATCGAACTGCTTAAGAGGGCGCTGCTGGATGAACGTGGCCTGGCATCTTGCAAGGTGAATGCTGACGAGGATGCACTCAAGCATCTTGCCTGGGTCTGTGAGGGCGATGCGCGTCGCGCGCTCAATGCCCTGGAGACTGCCGTGTTGTCGACAACTGTTGACAAATCTGGTGCGATTAATATGACCAAGGCCGTCGCAGAAGAATCGATCCAGAAGAAGGCCCTTGTTTATGACAAAGATGAGGGCGGACATCATGACACGATCTCGGCCTTTATCAAGAGCGTGAGGGGGTCGGATCCTGACGCCGCGCTCTATTGGCTGGCAAAGATGCTGCAGGCCGGCGAGGATCCGCGTTTCATTGCGCGACGTCTGGTGATCCTGGCATCGGAGGATATTGGCAATGCAGATCCGCGTGGCTTGACCGTGGCTGTCTCCGCAATGCAGGCGGCCGAATTTGTTGGCATGCCGGAGGCGAGAATAACCCTTGCACAGGCCACGACCTACTTGGCTTCTGCGCCGAAGAGCAATGCTTCATATCTGGGCATAGAGGAGGCTGGGTCCGCCATTGCAGAGGGTCGTACGCTGGCGATCCCACAGCACCTCAAAAAGGCCCGCGTGAATCGGCATCCGGATGATGCCGAGTACCGGTACCCACATGACGAAAAAGACCATTTTGTTGAGCAGGAGTATGTTCCCACATCTACGAAGTTCTATAAGCCGACAGATCAGGGCTATGAGGACGTGATACGCAAGAGGCTGCAGCATTGGGATAGCATCAGGAAAGCTGCTTCAGATGAAAAGTAAACAAGCGATCAGATTGGAAATCGGGGCCAGGCGGCAGGAGCTGGATCCTGGTTGGGCAGAGAAAGCCAGTCGGATGGTTCAGAATCGGCTTATGGCGACAGAAGAATGGCGTGCGGCTCGGGCGGTTGGCTGCTACATGTCTTTGCCGCACGAAGTGGCTACGGGTCTGTTGCTTGCAGATTGCAGCAGGCGAGAAGTGAGAGTATCTGTGCCGGCTTGGAACGATTCATCTGCCCGTTATGAATTTGCCTGGCTAGATCCTGATACGGGTTTGGTGCAGGGAAGATTGGACATCGCGGAGCCGGCGACAAGAAGCTGGGTAGAGCTTGATGAGCTTGATGTTGTCATTGTGCCTGGAGTCGCGTTTGACAGGGATTTGTGGCGTTGTGGTCACGGTGGCGGCCACTATGATCGGATGCTCGGAAGATATGACAAAACGGGGCCGACGAAGATCGGACTCGCATTTGATTTTCAGGTCTATGATGCGGTAGAGCATGAGGGACAGGATGTTCGTATGGACATCCTTTGTACGGAGCCCCATGAATATCGCAGAACAGACACAAGCAGTGAGTAGAAAACAATGGCCCCGGGATTTGGGGCATATAGATTGGAGGTATGGTCATGCATCCAGCATGGTTTGTAAGCATAGGGATGGTGTTTGTTGGCGGTGCGATCGGATACTTGATCCGGTCAGTGAGAGGACGCTATTTGGTTGATACAACCGAGAAGCACGCCAAGAGCATGCTCGAAGGAGCAGAGCAGCAGGCTGATGTTGTTCGGAAAGAGGGCGCGATCCATGCCAAGGCAGAAGTGCTGAAGGCCAAGGAAGAGTTTAATAAAACTACACGTGCCCGACGCGAAGAGCTTGCTGCGCTTGAAGAAAGAATAGGTCAGCGTGAGACAAACCTGGAACGCAAGGTCTCAATGATTGAGAAGAAGGAACACATCCTTGATGAGAAACTGTCGGACGTTGAGAGCGAACAGCAACAACTCAAGCAGCAGAGCGAAGAGCTCGACAAGGCGATCAGCGAAGAGCGTGACATGCTTCAGCGTGTATCAAGGATGACGCAGGATGAGGCTCGTGAGACATTACTCTCCAAGCTTGAGAAGGAAGTTCATGGAGAGATGGCGGCTCTCGTCCGCAGGCAATTGGACCAGGCCAGAGAGAGTAGTGAGCGTGAGGCTCAGAAGATAGTGGCACTGGCGGTCCAGCGCCACTCTGCGAACCAGGCAAGTGAGATGATGACCAGTACGGTTGCGCTGCCGAACGATGAGATGAAGGGGCGCATAATTGGCAGGGATGGCAGGAATATACGAACGATTGAAGCAGTGACTGGCGTGAATGTACTGATTGACGATACGCCTGAAGCAGTTGTCATTTCCGGCTTCGATCCTGTGCGGAGAGAAATAGCGAGACAGGCTCTTGAGCGACTCGTGGCCGATGGCAGAATCCATCCTGCACGCATTGAAGAAGTGGTGGCCAAGGTTCAGGAAGATATTGAAGAAACTGTCCGTGCCGCAGGCGAAGAAGCCGCATTCAATGGTGGCGTGCAGGGACTGGACCCGGAACTGTCGCGCATGCTTGGACGACTGAAGTTCAGGAGCAGCTATGCGCAGAATGTGCTTCAGCATTCGCTTGAAGTAGCGCACTTGATGGGCATCATGGCCGCGGAAATGGGGCTTGATTCGGCGCTGGCGAAGCGGATTGGGTTGTTCCACGATATCGGCAAAGCGCTCGATTACGAGGTAGAAGGAAGCCATGCGGTTATAGGCGCCGACTTCCTGAAACGTCATGCTGAGCCACAAGTTGTTCTTAATGCTGTTGCTGCACATCACGAGGAAGTCGAGGCAAAGAGCCCCTATGCAGTGCTGGCGGTTGCGGCTGATTCAATATCAGGATCAAGGCTCGGCGCACGGACCGAGACGACCGACTTGTATGTGAAGCGACTTGAAAGGCTCGAAGGTATAGCCAATGAATTCGCGGGTGTGGAAAAGAGCTATGCAATCCAGGCAGGGCGTGAAGTACGTGTGATCGTTTCGCCGGAGTCGATCGATGATAATGAAGCCGTCCTGATGGCAAGGGATATTGCCACAAAAATAGAATCAGAGCTGCAGTATCCCGGACAGATCCGAGTTACTGTGGTACGTGAAACCAGGTGTGTGGAGTATGCGAAATAGATCTGACCAAGCCGTCAGACCGGAGTAAATGAAATGAAAATACTCGTAGCAGGTGACATAGTAGGATCGCCAGGCAGGAAGGCACTGGCGGATGTCGTGGCCCGTTTGAAAGACGCGGGCGAAGTCGATATTGTCGTTGCAAACGCCGAAAATGCTGCTGGGGGCAAAGGATTGACTCCTAAGCTGGCGCAGGAATTGTTTGATGCAGGTGCTGACGTTCTGACGCTGGGTGACCATGCGTGGGATCGCAAGGAGATCATGGATTATGTTCGCGTGACGCCCAGGGTGATCAGGCCTGCAAATTTCGCGCCAGGATGTCCGGGTCGCGGTCTCGTTACCATTGATTCAGATTATGGTAAAGTAACTGTCATCAATCTTGTAGGACGAGTGTTCATGGCCCCCAACGAGTGTCCCTTCAGGACGGTGGATGCAATTCTTGAAGACAGGGATTCCCTTGGTAAGGTCGTGTTGGTCGATATTCATGCGGAAGCCACTTCGGAGAAGATAACCATGGGCCGCCATCTTGAAGGTCGGGTGACCGCTGTATTTGGCACTCACACGCATGTGCAGACTTCAGACGATACGATTCTGGCAGGTGGTACCGGCTATATTACTGATCTGGGTATGACGGGCGCCAAGGATTCTTCACTTGGCCGTGATCTGGAATCCGTGACGCGGATGTTCCTGACAGGCATGCATATTCCTTTCAAGATGGCTCGCGATGATGTCAAGCTTGAGGGCATATTGCTCGAGATAGATCCTGAATTGGGCATTACCACAAAGATCAGTCGTGTGCGAGAATCAGTAGTCAGTCGATCCTGAACTGCTGAACATGGCGACGAGTGATGAGTTTTCGGGTTGAGCAAACCAACGAGTTGCAGTTTTTTCCTCAAGCCGGATGCTGCAATAGTTCCTGTTCTCTACATCAGGTGCATGACGCCGTTCGAAAGGCTGTCCTTCGACCATTTAGGATTTTTCGAGAAATTGCCGGTTTCCGCGTCAGCGGAGGCGGCGCGTGCGATGATTGACCACGGCTCGGGAAACTCGACTTGAAGGACGGGAACCGGCCTGTCTGCCCACCTTGACGACGATCTCTTGACCGACTTGTCACGGCGAAGCCCTGCGGAGACGGACATTTTCCGCGTCTCCGAATCGTGCGATTCGGCGACGTGAGACGGCGATTTGCCGGACGCCGCCGACACGTCGGCGGCGTCGGAAGTGACTGCGGGAGAAGTGATTTTCGATTTCTCCGCCGAATCATCGGCGGACCATGACCCTGCATTCTTTATCCGGGGAGAGGGAGAGTCTGAATCGGATCGGATCGAGTCGCGTGCGGCGAAGCCGCCGCGACGAGATGAACTCTTTGCCGCACGTACTTTGGAGGCTCGCTGAAAAGGTCGCCCCCGTAGGAACGGGGTCGTCTATATTTCCCCCGCGAACCGCCGCAAGCGTCGTGCCGGCTTCCCGTGCCGAAGACGGCACCGCAAGTCGTTACGCCCCTTGCTATGTGGCGGTTCGCGCCCCTTTGTGCCCCCAAGACAGCCTGCGCCACATCGTGCCTTTGGCGTTCGTTCCTCACACGCGGCACGAGCGGCGCAGACTGTCTTGCCCCCTCATAGGAATAATTCATAAAAGAGCTTGCAATAACACCAGTCGGTATGATACCACTTGGAATCATAACAACAGTACAGATCGGAGGCATCTAGTGAATCCATTCAAATATGGACAAGTGGTTCGTGCCGGGGATTTTTGTCCTCGACCGCAGTTACTCAAGGAGATACGTGGTTTCATAGCATCAGGACAGAACATTGTGATTCAGGGTGAGCGGCGAATAGGCAAGACCTCACTTATACATGAAGCTGTTCGTTCAGTACGACGAACACGCATTCTTTATGTTGATCTACTTGAGATCAAGACGGCGGACGCACTCTGCAAGAGAATTGCAAAAGCGATAATTGCCAGTGAAAATCAGGATGGCTTTCTTGAGCGAATATTCAAGAAACTTTCGCAATTGAAACCATCTGTGAGTGTTGATCCATTGACAGGGCAACCCACGATTTCTTTTGATCCGGCAGTGAGGCTTCAACCCGATTCTATAGAGGGGCTGTTGGATATCATCGCCTCCACACATAAACGAAAATCGGTGGTGGTGGTTTTCGATGAGTTTCAGGACATCCTGAATCTTAAGGATTGCAGGGAAGCCCTTGCTCTTTTGAGGGGTAAGATCCAGTTTCAAACAAACGTTCCATACATCTTTGCCGGAAGCATTCGCAACAAGATGGATGAGATTTTCAATGATCCTGACAGCGCGTTCTTCAAGTCCGCAATTCCGCTCACTGTTGGCCCTTTGGACAGAAAGCGATTCGGCTCTTTTCTGCAAGAGAAATTCGCGTTGGGCAAACGTCATATTGACCCTGCTGCTATACAGCGACTGTTTGAGATTGCTGTAGATATATCCGGTGATATTCAGCAGTTGTGTGAAGCACTATGGGAAATAACATCCTACAAGGATCAAATTACAGATGAGAACATACCCAAAGCCATGAGCTTGATCTTTGCTCGTGAATCAAAGGGGTACGAGTCCATACTTGTCTTACTGACTGGCCAGCAGTTGAGGTGCCTTGTCGGATTGGCGAAACTGGACGGTGTAACGCCTCAATCCAAGGCTTTCCTGCAAGCGGTAGGCATACATCTTCCAGGATCAGTAAAGAAGGCATTGAATCGAACCGAGAAACTGAAAATCATCTTCCAATACCAAGGCAAATACAGATTTGTGAATCCATTCTTTAAGGCATGGTTGGCCTATAGGGATTTCTAACAAGTTGGAAAGGAGCGGCTAACATGAAATATTTTGGCTCTTCGCTACTTTGCGTGGGTCAATGAAGAATTCTAGACCGGATAACAGGATCATCAGGATTTCTTTTTCTGCCTTCGGCAGATCCGCCGGGGCGGATAATAAAGGGGAATGCCATCCGGTTAATCATCATGGTTCTCTAATAAAAAGCCCGTCTTTATTAGCTGTTAAACTGTTTCGAATTCATGCGGCAGGAGAGGAAACGGCCTCTGATGAACTGACCCGATCCGAAGTGTCGGATTCCAAGAAAGGGGTCGGGTTCCGAGAGGTTCAAATCCTGTCCATCCTGTTATCCCGTCAAAAAAACCTCTTTATTTTTTGCCGACCCATTCAAAGTGACGAAGAGTCTTTTTGTTTTTCCTATTCTGCCTGATGCGGACCCGACTACGTCGGAAACTACGGGTTGGCCCGTTTGATTCGCTCTCTTTGTATGAGGGCGTTGCAAATGGAAGCATCAGATAAGGAGAAGCAAATGAGTCTGGAAATTCAACGGAAGAAGGACGGTTCGGTCCGATCTAAGTGGTGGTACGGCCAGTTCTCGGCAAACGGCAAATCACGCTGCGTAAACCTCGATGTAAAAATCGAAGACAGCATCCAAACACCTGCAGGAGCTTTATGAGATTAAAGTGGGCGAGGAAATTGAGCAGGTTCTTTTAGAGGATATAGAAAAGGTCTGGCTCAACCTGCCCTGCCGGAGGAAGCGAACGGCTCTCTGGGAAAAGAATCAGTGCGGGACGCTCCGGAAGTTCCGCGAGTTTTTGTCACAGAATCACCCGTCCGTCCAAACACTCGGACAGGTCACGCCCCGGATTGCCCAGCATTGGCTCCGTCATCTGAACGAGGTCGGTTACGCGGCAGCCACCTACAATGACAAGTTTCATCTTCTGAAGAGATTATTTGAGCGAGTCGGCATTCAAAACGGCATTGGAAACCGCTATGCCAAAGATGCTGACCGGAGGGGAGGAACCAAAAGAAACGCCGAAAGATGCCCTGCGCTGGTTGCTAGAACACGGCAATAAATTAGAGAAGGACGAAATTCTCAAAAAGGTAGCCGAGATTGAACAGGAAATGGCTGCTTGAACCGGTAGCCCGTTTGATTTTTGGCCTTATTCAAAAAATAATTTCAAAAATTTAACGGGGGCAGTGATCAATCAATCCTAACGAATCCAGGCGGTGATGGTTTTTAGGACGGTGATGAGGCTGGATCGGGTTGACGAAAAGCAAAATAACGATTAGGCGGACTGACCTTTTTGACCCCTTTTTTGACCCCTTTTTCAAGCAATTGGCTGGATTACGGCGGGCGCGCCAAGTGCTCCACCTATCCAAGCAATAGAGCCGACCCTTTAGCTCGGATTACGCACGCAAGCGTGCTATATCCTACCGACAGGCGGCTCATCCCGCGCCGTTAGGTGGCAGGAGGAGTTGTAAGAATGAAGAAAGAAATAACTCTTAACAGATAGTCCTAAGAAGGGTTTTGTCATTATTAAAATTGTAAACAAAAAAGAGGCAGCATGACTGAACACGAAAAAAAAGAGGTTACGATTGTCGGTGGCGGTAGTAGTGCGCATGTTTTGATTCCTTTTCTTTCCGGTGCGGGTTTAAACGTCAACCTTCTCACACGAAAGCCGAAGGAATGGTCACAGAAGG
>JAUXFM010000108.1 GCA_030622955.1 Lentisphaerales bacterium | reverse complement strand
GGTGCAGCGCCGTTCATTGAGAGCCCGGTCATAGCTGAGTTTCATGGGATCATGGAAACGCCGATGGTGGTGGGGGTTGATGCCAGGTTGGAAGGGAATGTCAGTGAGATTCCCGGCAGTGTGAATCAGGGCGTCTTCAATCTTGATGACGATTCGATCGTAGTGGGCTGCGACTTGGCCGAGGTGCTCGGGGTGCGTGTTGGTGACAGGATCGCGGTGAACTCGCCAAAGCATTTTATGGTGCGTGACGAGATCCATCTGCCTGTTGACCTTGTCGTTGCCGGGATATTTGATGTGGGTACACACAATTTTGACAGGAACTATATCCTTTGCTCAATTGAAACTGCCCAGGATCTGTTCGCCATTGAGAATGGCGTCCAGGGGATGAAGGTTATGACTGAAGATCCGGAACGTGCGGGACTCGTCTCGGAATGGATCAGGGAAGCTATAGGGCCTGCCTATTCCGTCCGGACCTGGATGGAGATGCATGAACAATTGTTCAGCGTGCTACAGGTTGAGAAGAACCTCATGTTCTTCCTGCTGATGTTTGTCACCGTTGTAGCCGCCTTTGGGATCACTAATACACTTATCATGGTGGCAGTGCAGAAGACTCGCGAGATCGGGCTCTTGAAATCGATCGGGTTCACGACGGGCAGCATCATGCGTGTTTTTGTGTTGCAGGGCTTTATATGTGGGGTCGTTGGGACCATCTTGGGCATTGGTTCGGGCTTGGTTGCCTTGTACTATCGCAACAGCCTGCTTCGCTTCCTTTCTGAGAGATTGCATGTCGAGTTGTTCCCCAGGGCATTCTACGAGTTTCGCGGGATCCCGGCAGCCACCAGGGGCCAGGATTTGCTCGTAGTGTCGCTGTTGGCCATTGTCATCTGTACTCTTGTAGCGCTTATCCCCGCATGGCGCGCAGCAAGGCTCCAGCCTGCGGAGGCATTGCGATATGAGTGATTCGATACAGGGCGTTCCTGATTATTCGCTGGTTGTTGCCAGTGATATAGGCCGCGTGTTCAAGATGGGCGCGGTGGATCTTCCGGTGCTGAAGAATGTATCGCTATCCGTTGCTGTTGGCGAATCGGTCGCTGTTACCGGGCTGAGTGGTGCAGGGAAGACCACGCTGCTGCATATTCTTGGCGGACTGGACAAGCCGACGACCGGTTCAGTTGTGTTCAAGGGGCAGAATCTTTACAGGTTGGGCGAAAATGAGAGAGCAAAGATACGTGCCAGGGAGATAGGGTTCGTGTTTCAGGCGTATCATCTGCTGCCTGAACTCGATATTCTCGAGAACGTGATGTTGCCCTATATGACCGGCATGGGGACAGTGACCGGTGGCTGGAATATCAGGAGTCGCGCCATGCAGCTTCTTGATGCTGTCGGCCTTGCAGAACGAGCGAAGCACAGGCCTTCGGAGCTGTCTGGTGGCGAGCAGCAGCGCGCTGCCATTGCCAGGTCCTTGATGAACGATCCCGAACTCGTATTTGCCGATGAACCTACGGGTAACCTCGATACGGCAACTGGTGAACAGGTGCTGCGTTATCTCTTCTCGTTAACCAAGGACAGGGGGCGTACGCTCGTTCTTGTTACCCATAACGAGCAACTTGCGGCAGCATGCAGCAGAAGAATCAATTTGGTGGACGGGACGATCGAAGTGATGGATGACAGCCCACGGAGAATGACATGAGAATACTTTCAGGCATACAGCCTTCGGGTAAACTGCATCTTGGCAACTACTTTGGCATGATTAAACCGGCAACTGAACTCCAGGAGCAGGGCGAAGCCTTTCTCTTTATCGCCAATTACCATGCCCTGACGAGCGTAACCGATCCTGTGGTTTTGCGTGAAGCGACAAGAGACGTGGCGCTTGGATACCTGGCATGCGGGATTGATCCTGCGCGCGCGGTCCTTTTCAGGCAGAGCGATGTGCCAGAAGTAACCGAGCTGACATGGCTTTTGTCGACCGTTACCCCAATGGGGCTCCTCCAGCGTTGTCATTCCTATAAAGATAAGACGGCGAAGGGGATCAAGCCGAACCATGCGCTCTTCGCTTATCCGGTGCTGATGGCAGCCGATATTCTTGCGTACCAGTCGAATGTTGTGCCGGTTGGCCGTGACCAGAAGCAGCATGTTGAGGTTACACGGGATATTGCCGTTAAATTCAATGAGCAGTACGGCGAAGTTTTTACTATACCTGAGCCGGAGATTCGTGAAAGTGTTGCCGTAGTGCCGGGAGTCGACGGACAGAAGATGTCAAAATCCTACAATAACTACATCGAGCTGTTCGGGGATGAAAAAGAAACGAAGAAGATGGTCATGCGCATTGTTACCGACAGCAAGGGCCTCGAGGATGTCAAGGACCCGGCGACATGCAATGTTTTCGCCCTCTACCGTCTCTTCGCCTCGCCCGAGGAGTTTTCGGCCATGGAAGAGCGGTATCGTGCCGGTGGCTACGGCTATGGAGATGCGAAGAAGGCGCTATTCGAAGTAATGATGGACCGGCTAGCGCCGTTCAGAAAGAAGCGGGACGAATTGGCGCAGGACCCCGCCTATGTTGAGGAACTGCTCAAGAAAGGCGCAGCCAAAGCACGCGAAGAAGCTCGAAAGACGTTGGCCAAAGCTCGTGAAGCGATGGGAATTGACTAGAAACTTGAAGCTTTAAATTCCTGAAACCTGAACCTTTAAAACTGTCTATGCCTGCACAAGACGAATATAAAGTCGATCTAGAGGTCTTTGAGGGACCGCTTGATCTACTGCTCTATCTCATAAAGAAGGATGAGATAGATATATATGATATCCCTATCGAAAGCGTGACGCGCCAGTATTGTCGATACCTTGACCTGATGCGGATGCTCGACCTGAACATTGCTGGTGAATTCATTGTCATGGCGGCCACCTTGATGATGATCAAGAGCAGGATGCTCTTGCCTGTTGATGAGCGGCCCGAATTGGAGGAGGAAGACGACGTCGATCCACGCTGGGAGCTTGTCCGTAAGCTTGTCGAGTATAAGAAATTCAAAGATGTGGCTCTGGACCTGCATGATAAGGAGTTGGACCAGGAGAACAGGTTCGGACGTGGTGGCGAGAATGTTGTGCTGGATTCCGATCTCGGCATGTCGCTCAAGGATGTGAATATCTTTGATCTCATTTCGGCATTCAACGAGGCCTTGAGCAGGGTCAAGCCGGAGGAGATCGGTGAAATAGAGGAGGATACATTCACCGTTGCCGAGAAGATAGATATGATCCTGACGACTGTCAGATCACAAGGAAAAGTGCTGTTCGGGGATCTTTTTGGTAGCATGGCAGGTCGGAGCGAGATAATCTGCACATTTTTGGGCCTGCTGGAGCTGATAAGACTGAAGCAGGTAAAGGTTGCCCAGGAGGGCAAGTTTGGTGAGATCATTGTTGTTGGAGTAGAGGAATGACTATCGAAAACGAGAGCATTGAGATCAGAAGAATCTTTGGCGGGATGATCTTTGCGGCGAAACATCCGCTCAGCATCAACGAGATGCGCAGGATTCTTAGGAAGGTTGCGGAGAACAAGGATCTGCTTGCAGGCAAGCTTGCAGGTATGAGGGAGCCGACAATCCGCAAGATACTCGATGAGGTCAGGGAGGAGTTTGACAAGCTCGATTCCGGGGTTCATCTCGTTGAAATAGCCGGTGGTTTCAAATTTCAGAATGATGCCATAAGCGGGCCCTGGGTAAGAGTCCTGCTCGGCATGGGTGCCCCGAGCCGATTGTCGCAACCTGCCCTCGAGACTCTGGCCATAATTGCTTATCGCCAGCCGATCACTAGGTCGGAGATAGAATCGGTGCGTGGTGTCAACGTGGATCACGTGATGCGCACATTATTGGAAATGCAGCTGGTCAGGATCGCAGGCAGAAGTGAACTGCCCGGCAGGCCGTTACTATACGAGAGTACTGAGCGGTTCCTTGAGCATTTCGGGCTCAGAAACCTTATGGATCTGCCTTCGGTTGAGGAGCTGATGCGAGTTGAGGCGAAACGTCAGAAAACTCAGAAGGTGAAGGAGCCGGGGCAGCCTGAATTACCTGTAAATGAAGAGGCGAGTCTTGAGGAATCGGATTTGGTGGAAGAGGATGCAGGTAAGGGCGAGGAGCCGGAGGTCGAAAAGGAGATTGGGGGCGAGGCTTGAGTCAATTGGATGAACTGAGAAAGAGGATTGACGCGATTGATGCCCATGTCGTTGAGCTGCTGAATGAGCGTACGAAAGCTGCACTTGAGATCGGCAAGCATAAGAGCGAAGAGGGCGGCGAGGTCTATGTGCCAGCGCGAGAGAAGGCTGTGCTCGATCGGGTAGCGGGGCTCTCTGATGGCCCATTGGGAGCACATGCCGTCCAATCGATCTATCGTGAAATCATGTCAGCCTCACTGGCGCTGCAGCAGACGATGCGTGTAGCCTACCTGGGTCCCGCATCCACTTTTACGCATTTGGCGGCAAGGAGCAGGTTCGGTGCGAGCGTTGAATACCTGGCTTGCGACAGCATCATGGATGTTTTCAGATCCGTGGAGAAGGAATCCTGTGCCTATGGCGTGGTGCCGGTAGAGAATTCGACTGAGGGCGCTGTGACTCATACGCTTGATCAGTTCGTTGACACCAACTTGAAGATCTGTTCTGAGATTATGCTGCCTGTATCGCATAACTTGATGGCCAGCGTCCCCAAAGAACAGATCAAGAAGATATATTCACACCCGCAGGTTCTGGCCCAATGCCGGCAGTGGCTGCAGAGAGAAATGCCGGGCATAGAGTTGATAACGGCAGGTAGTACTGCTCGTTCTGCAGAGATGGCGAAAGGGGAGGAAGGGGCAGGCGCATTGGCCAGTGAGCTTGCTGCCGAGCTCTACGGATTGGATGTGCTTGAGCGCGAAGTCCAGGACTTGAGCGCCAATACGACGCGGTTCCTGGTTATCGCCAGGAAATGCAGCGTGAGTACTGGGGATGACAAGACTTCGGTGCTCTTCTCGGTGCATCACGAATCGGGTGCGCTACACAGCACCCTTGAGTCATTCAAGAAGTATGGCGTGAACATGATGAAAATCGAGTCGCGACCGAGCCGGGCGAAAGCATGGGAATACTATTTCTATGTTGATCTCGACGGTCACACTGATGACGAGAATGTGCAGAGAGCGCTTGAGGATGTTGCCGAGCATTGTGCCTTCATGAAAGTGCTCGGATCCTATCCCAAAGCACTTGTTGTGGAAGACCAGTAATGAAGAAGCCTGGAGAAATGGCTAAGCCCTGGGTTGCGGATCTTTCTGTTTACGAACCGGGACGACCGATAGAGGAAGTTGCTCGCGAATGGGGCATGGAGCCGGGAAGCATCCTGAAACTTGCCTCAAATGAGAACTCGCTTGGCCCGTCGCCGCGCGCGCTCGAGGCAATGCAGGCTGCTGCCGTCAATATGCACAGGTATCCGGATGGCGGCACCTTCTATCTCAGACGTGCACTGGCCGACAAGCTGGGCGTTGCTGCGAGTCAGGTATTGCCCGGCAACGGCAGCAACGAGATTATTCAGTTTCTTGTTCATGTGTTTCTTGATCCGGAATCCAATATCGTTGTCTCGGAATCTGCGTTTGTGGTCTACAAGCTGATAGCAGCCAGCTTTCACGGACAGACAATTGCCACGCCGATGAAAGATTATACTCATGACCTGGATGCCATGGCTGAGGCCATCACACCGGATACGAAGATCGTATTTGTCAGTAACCCGAATAATCCAACAGGTACTGCTGTATCATTGGAATCGTTTGAGCGTTTCATGGCGCGAGTGCCGGATCATGTGATCGTGGCAATTGACGAGGCATATGTTGAATTGATGCCTGGAGAGCGGCGTCCGAATTCAATTGGATATGTCCTGGAAGGGCGCAATGTTGTTGTGCTTCGGACCTTCTCGAAAACATATGGCCTTGCAGGGCTGAGGTTGGGTTATGCAATCGCGCCTGAGCCGATCATTGCATTGCTTGACAGGGTGCGGCAGCCGTTCAATGTGAATGCAATGGCACAGGCTGCAGCGCTTGGCGCATTACAGGATGACGAGCATGTTGAGAGGACGAGGGAAATGGTGAGAACCGGCCTGCATCAATTCGAGGCAGGATTTCGAGCGCTTGGACTTGATTTTGTGCCGTCTGTCGCGAATTTCATGCTTGTAGAGGTAGGTAAGGGCAGGGAAATATTTGAAATGCTCCAGAAAGAAGAGGGTGTCATTGGCCGCGCAATGGATGGTTATGGATTACCATCGTTTATTCGCCTCACCGTTGGCACGGAGCCCGAGAACGAGCGTTGCCTGAAAGCGCTGAAGAAAGTGCTCGGCAAATAGCATGACTGCTGTGAAGAATTCTATTGAAGTAGGCACTTGCCCGAAAGTGCATGGCACTATACATGTGCCCGGTGATAAGAGCATATCCCATCGTGTGGTCATGCTTTCAGCGATTTCGTCGGGGATCTCGACTGTTAGAGGCTTCCTTGCCAGTGATGACTGCATCAATTCACTTGCCGCGATAGAGGCGCTGGGGTGCCACGTGACAAGGTCGGGTAGCGAACTGAGCATCAAGGGGGTTGGTTCAGAACTGGCAGAGCCGCATAAGCGCCTTGATCTTGGAAATTCGGGGACCGGGATGCGGCTCATCGCTGGGCTGCTGGCTGGCCAGAACTTCTCATGCGAACTCACGGGCGATAAGTCATTGCGAAGCAGGCCGATGGATAGGATACAGGTGCCGCTTGAGAGGATGGGTGCCAAGGTTGAATTGCTTGGCAAGAACAACAGCGCGCCTATAAGGATAACGGGTTCAGCGCTGAAAGGTATCGAGTACAGCCTACCCATGGCCTCTGCACAGGTTAAATCATGCATCCTGTTGGCTAGCTTGTTTGCTTCAGGAAGGACCCTGGTTGTCGAACCCAAGCCGACACGAGATCACACGGAACGAATGTTGGGCTTGCTCGGATTGCCTGTCACGATCGATGGGCTGAGCATTGAAATCGAGGGGCAAGGCAGTGAGGGGCTCTCCCTTGATGCAAGATCCTGGGATGTGCCGGGCGATTTTTCCTCTGCAGCATATTGGATCACGTTAGCCGCAGCAACTGAGGGCGCCGAACTGACTGTCGATCGCGTCGGCTTGAACCCTCGTAGAACGGCCTTACTCAATGTCCTGCGTCGCATGGGCGCCGATATAGAGACATCCTCTGCTGATGAATTGCATTGGGAGCCGGTTGGTTCGGTTGATGTCAGGGGTAAACGACTGCAAGGGACCGAGGTGGGCGGCGATGAGATACCGAATCTCATTGATGAGTTGCCACTTGTTGCTGTTGCCGGAGCCCTGGCCGATGGCAAGACTGTTATTCGTGATGCTGCTGAATTGAGGGTCAAGGAGTCCGATAGGATCCGTTCTACAGCAACAAATCTGTCTGCTATGGGCGTCGCAGTTGAGGAGTTGTCTGATGGGCTGGTCGTCACCGGCGGCCCTGGCATCAAGGGTGGCGTAGAACTCGATAGCTTTGGTGACCATCGTGTTGCCATGTCTATGGCGATCCTGGGCATGCGTGCCGAGGAACCGATCTCTATTATTGATGGTGACTGCGCAGGCTCCTCCTATCCGGGGTTCTGGGATGATGTGCAAAGGATGACTTCTGATGGCGAGTGATATCATTGCCATTGACGGCCCATCAGCATCAGGAAAATCTACGGTAGCTCGCGGTGTCGCGAAAGAACTGGGCTATATATACGTCGATTCCGGTTCCCTCTATCGAGCGGTAACATGGCAAGCGATTCAGGATGGCATTAGTGCCGATGATTCGGCTCGTGCGATTGAATGGGTGAAGCCGCTGGCACCGGAATTTAGAATTGAAGATGACGCCATGAGGTTCAAGATCCATGGCGAGGATACTATCGAGGCGCTTCGCTCTCCTGAAGTGAGGGAGAATGTGAGCCACTTTGCGGCGATTCCTGAAGTGAGGGCGCGTATTGTGGAATGGTTGCGTGCGTTACCTGCGCTCGGCGATCTGGTGGTTGAGGGGCGCGATATCGGCTCGGTTGTCTTTCCCGTTGCACGTCTCAAGTTCTATCTTACGGCAGACCCTGAAGAGCGGGCGAGGCGCAGGCAGCATGATTTGTTGGTGCAGAAGGAAGATGCGGCTGTTTCAAAAGTACTGGATTCACTCAAGCGGCGCGATGAAATCGACAGTACGCGCAAAGTGGCCCCGCTGGCAGTAGCCGATGACGCCATTACGATCGACAGTACCGGCATGGAGGCCGTTGGAGTCATTGCCATGATCGTTGCGAAGTGTAGAGCCTGAATCCCACAATGGAGGAGTGAGGCTTTGGCGAGATAGAGAGCTGGAAAAAGTGCATAAACCTGTTCTCGAAATTGTGGTAGAAAATGAACTCTGAAATGTCAATTGTCAATCTACGACCTCGAATGGGGTACTACCAGTTTGACGAGGCCGACCGCGTCACAAGCGTGATCAATGTGGACGGCACGAATACAACGTACAACTGGCAACAGACTGGCAAGCTGGGGTGCCAGCGGCAGCATGCAGTACGATGCTGTAGTGCAATATTATGTATCTGTGTCGAAACCGCAGCTACACAAGACTGGAACCAGGGAAACAGATGCCCAAACTCATCTGTTTCATGATGGGCAGGCATGCAGCAGAGCGTATTCACCCAGATCCTCACTCCCACCAGTTTTTTCCAGAAACGTTGAATCAGGTTGGCTGATGCTTTCTTGCCGGGCTCAGGAGCAGG
>JAUXFM010000019.1 GCA_030622955.1 Lentisphaerales bacterium | reverse complement strand
AGTTATGATACCGAGCAGCGCATTTCAGAAGTGAGTTGTCCCGTGATGGTAGCGCACAGCACTGAAGATGAGATGATCCCGTTTGAGCAGGGGCAGCGAATCTTTGCGAAAGCGAACGAACCTAAAATCTTCTACGAGATGAGCGGTGGGCATAATTCGATCGCATCGACCGAATCCTACGATGAGACAATTGCAGATTTCATCGCGGACGTTCTAATGAAGCGTGACTAGAACGGCTATAGTATTTATGAAACTGCTCTAGTGGTCGATTTTTCTTCTAGTCTGCAAAAGTCCTGCGTAAGGCGTCAATTCGAGGAAATGTGCCGGGTTTCTGCCTTGCAAGGTGAATGCCTGGGGACTAGAATATACCTTACAAAACAATGTATGATTCGCCGGGAGATAATGGATAGCGTAAGTCAAGAATCACCATCGTCTGGTCTCAATGCTGAATTTCAGGATATTCAGCGCGAGCTTGAGACTTTGCAGAGAGAAGAAGCTGATGTGGAAGCGAAGGGAACCTCTGAACAGGATAGCCCACCGCTCCCGCAGACGCAGAAAACTGTGCCGGATTCTCTGCCGTTCGATATTGCCAACATCCGCGATATTCCGTTTTCAGCGGATAGATCGGGTGTCGTCACATTTGTTGGCGCCCAGGTGGCAGAGTTGGGATATGCTCCTGAAGAGATCGTTTCACGGAACCTGATGGAGTTCATTGCGGAAGAGGATCGTGAGAGGATAGCGGCCGAATTTGAGGAGACCATGGCCCATGGTGCTGAGTTCCCGTCGAGATTCAGGTTGCTTGACAAGGATGGAAGCAGCCGATGGTACGAGGATTTTGCGAGGGCCGTTCGTAATGAAGCCGGTGAAGTCGCAGGCGTTATGGGGGTACTCCGTGACGTTGAAGAGATGAAGAGAAACGAGGACGAGCTCGAAGTCTACAGGACGCATCTGGAAGAAATCGCTCAGAAAAGAGCGGAAGAGCTTGTTGCATCAACCGAGCAATTCATGGGGCTCGCGGATCAGTTTCCGAGTATGCTCTTCATCTATAGATCCAAGCGCGTTGTCTATGCTAATGAGAAATGCGTGACGATGCTGGGCGTTTCAACTGATGAGATCTGCACCCCTGGTTTCAAGCTTTCTTCTCTGGTGTCAGGTCAGCACAAGAAACTGATTGAGACAGCGCAAACAGGGATGGATAATGGAGAAGAGATTTCGCCTTTCGAGCTCAATCTGCTCCCTCGATCTGGTCCACCCATTGATGTCATCGTTACAACTAACCGGGGTCAGTTTGAGGGCAGTACGGCAACGATTGGGATAATGACTGAGATTACCGATCGAAAACGTGCTGAACATCAACTGATCGAATCTGAAGAGAAGTTTCGTTCTATCGCTGAAGAGAGCCCGAGCATTATCTTCATCAGTCGAGACGACCAGATCGTTTATGCTAATCCGGCCTGCGAGGAACTTCTTGGGTATGCCGACGAGGAACTTGTTGTCGGCAAGTTCAGCTATTCTGATTTTGTTTCTCCTGACGGGCAGGACGACGTTAGAAGAGCCCTGCATGACCAGGATGGTGCGGGCCCTCGTGGCCGTCATGAGCATGAGCTGCTGGCGCGTGACGGCAGGACGCTGGATGTTGTTGCGACCATGCGACAGATCGAGTTCCAGGGGAGCTCTTCGATTCTTATTACGGTTACAGATCTGTCCGAGTTGAAGGGAGCTGAGCAGGAGCTGAAGAGTCACTCTGACCTCGAGCAGCTCATTACCGCAGTTTCGTTGGGGCTGATCAAAGCCAGCCCGCACACTGTGGATGCGGAGATCAACACGGTCATGAGGGCTCTTGGCGAATTCACGAAGGTTGACCGTACGATCCTGCTGGAATTTGCTGAGGAAGGCACCAGGCTTAACACGACCCATGAGTGGTGTAGTGATGGCGTGGACATCCAGGTAGATGAACTCCAGAATATTGACGTACGGCATTTCAAATGGTCGATGGACCAGATCAGGGATGGGCGGATTGTTTACGTGCCGGATGTGAATGACATGCCGCCTGAAGCTGAAGCGGAACAGAGCGAGTTTCATGCTGAGGATTTAAAAACGACCATCATGGTGCCTCTCATTTGTGGTCCCAACACACTTGGATTCATGGGATTCGGAAGTGTGTGGGAAAAGAAAGTCTGGGACGATAAGGCCACCTCCCTGATTCGCATAGTTGCCTCAAGTATTGCGAACGCGTTAGAGCGGAAACGAGCAGGTGAATCCCTTGCACTTGAGAGGCATCTCCTGGAATCGCTGATGAAGAATTCTCGAGACAGAGTTTATTTCAAGAATAGAGACGGCTGTTTCCTTCGAATAAACAGGTGTCTTGCGGAACTGTTCGGATTGGATGATCCTGCTGATGCTGTGGGCAAGACAGATTTTGATTTCTTTGACCAGGACCATGCAACGCACCTATTTGAAGATGAGCGGTGTATGCTCGATACTGGTGAGCCGATCATTGACAAGGAAGAGAAGGAGATCTGGCCTGATGGCAAAGAAATTTGGGTCTCGACAACCAAGATGCCGTTGCGGAACAGCAAGGAGACCATTATCGGCACCTTCGGGGTCTCTCGGGATATTGGTGCAAGAAAGATGGCAGAGAATGCCCTGCGTGACAGCGAAACGAAGCTGAGGACAATAGTCACAAATACACAGGCGATCATCTTCATGCTCGACGAGGATGGGATATTTACGCTCTCTGAAGGCGAGGGCCTGTCGGGATTGGGGCTCAAGGCGGGCCAGGTCGTGGGACAGTCGGCCCTCGAAATCTACAAAGAGTATCCGGAAGTAGTAGCGGATATCAGGGCAGCTCTGCGTGGCGAGCTGCGTCGTGCCACGCGAGAGGTGCAGGGGGTCATATTTGACCTGTTCTACTCTCCCTACCGTCCGGCACGTGATGCCAAGGCTGGAGTGATAGGCATGGCAGTTGACATCACTGACCGTGTGCAAGGCGAGGAGAAGCGCCAGGAGCTGGAGTGCAAGATGATGCATGTGCAGAAACTGGAAAGCCTTGGCGTGTTGGCAGGTGGAATCGCCCATGATTTCAATAATCTCCTGATGGGTGTCCTTGGCCACGCGAGCCTTGCACTTATGGAGTTGCCGCCGGAATCGCCGGCCCAGCAGAGCGTACAGCGTATTGAAACTGCCGCTTTGCGTGCCGCTGAGCTGACAAGTCAAATGCTCGCGTATGCCGGCATGGGCAAGTTTGTTAAGCAGGATATTAACCTGTCATCGCTGGTCGAGGAGATGGCTCATCTGCTGGAGGTCTCGATATCTGACAAGATCGAAATCGAATATCGCTTCGCCGGAAATCTGCCATCAATACAGGCAGATGCTGCACAGATCCGTCAGGTGGTAATGAACCTGATCACGAACGGCTCAGATGCTATTGCGGATGAGTCCGGGAAGGTCATTGTTGAAACAAGCACAATTGACTGTGATGCAGCTTTTCTGTCTGCGACCTATTTTGACAACGAGTTGGCTGAGGGCGAGTATGTCTGCCTGAAAGTCACTGACACCGGGTGCGGGATGGACGAAGAGACCAGTGCATCCGTATTTGATCCATTCTTCACGACGAAGATCACCGGGCGTGGGCTTGGGCTTGCCGCAGTGCTTGGTATTGTCAGGAGTCATGGCGGTGCGATCAAGGTGGACAGTGAAGTGGGGCGGGGAACCTGTTTTACAGTTGTATTGCCGGCCAGTACGAGTACTGCTGGCGTTGCAGATGTCGGCACAGAAGAGAAGGCTGAGAAGTTCCGTGGCTCGGGAACGGCCATGCTCATAGATGATGATGAGACTGTTTGTCTTGTTACGCGGCAGATGCTTGAATCGTTGGGCTTCTCTGTTGTCACGGCCGGTGAAGGGGCGGAGGCTATTGAGCAGTTCGAGGAGCATGCCGATTCGGTATCGGTGATCTTTCTCGATGTAGCCATGCCGACGATGTCCGGGGACGAGATCCTCCGGAGGATCCGTGAGATTAAGGACGACGTTCCCGTTATCCTGTTGAGTGGCTACAGCGAGCAGGTAGTGGTCGATGAGTTCCATGATCTTGTGATTGCAGGATTCCTCCAGAAACCCTACAACCTGAAAATGTTGAAAGAACGTCTTGGCGAAGTGCTGGGGTAGAGGCCTTGGGCAGCCTGTAGTGTAATATTATTCATTCGCGCGTAAAACGATGTTGGATAAGGCTGAAAGCCAGGGAAACTCAGGCGGTGCAGCGGAAAGCGCCGATTAAAACCGGCAGAGAGTAGAGAATGAAAGAGCCTTGCAATTGAAGGCGTCGCGAGCCACATTGGCCCCGAGTCATGTAAACTCCCGGTGCTTCTTCAGGAAAACCGGAAGCTGCAGAAGATTATTAAGTGGAGGAAATAGGGTCAGCCCTCGAGTTAATAGTTAACGACAGATGATACGAGTAATCTTGTTATGTGAGATTACTCGTTTCTTGTTTTTCGGCAACCCAAGCGCCCCTCAAATATTTACGATGGAACCGATCAAGCCATACCGCTCACTACGCTCGCGGGAACTAGGCAGAACTAAGAGCTGACCCCTCGCCCGCCCCCGTAACGTTCTGGGACAAGGTAGAGCTGCCTATGCAGATGAGAAAAACATCCTTTCCCGTTCGCGCTTCTGTTGTATACTTCAAGCATGAGTAATGTGCTCGATAAAGTGGATTTGCCGACAGACGTAAAGAAACTCAGCGCAGAAGATCTGGGGTTGATGGCGGAGGAGCTGCGGGATCTCATTATCGAAACCATCAGCAAGACGGGCGGACATCTTGCTGCGAATCTGGGCACTGTTGAACTTACTGTCGCATTGCTCAGAATCTTTTCACCCCCAACGGATAAGATCGTGTGGGATGTTGGTCATCAGGCGTACAGCTACAAGATTCTTACCGGGCGAAAAGAAAGATTCGGTACCCTTCGACAGGCTGGTGGTATTTCGGGTTTCCTGCGGCGCGAGGAGAGCCCCTACGATGCTTTCGGAGCAGGTCATTCCGGTACGGCGATATCTGCTGCCCTGGGCATGGCGGCGGCGCGTGACAGGCGCGGCAGCGACGAGCACGTTGTGGCCGTTCTCGGAGATGGTTCATTGGGCAACGGCATTTCCCTTGAAGCGCTGAACAATCTAGCGACCACGACAAAGCGACTTGTTGTTGTGCTGAATGATAACGAGATGTCGATCTCGGCCAATGTTGGTGCGGTGGCACGTTATCTCGGCGGTCTGCTGGCTAATCCGCGATACAACCGGTGGAAGACATCTGTTGAAGGCGTGGCCAAGTACCTGGGGCTTGGGCTGTTGCGTAACGTCTATTACAGGATCGAGGAACTGGTAAAGAGTCTGTTCCTTCGCAGTATAATATTTGAAGAACTGGGGATGCGGTACGTTGGGCCGATTGACGGACACAACCTGCCTGCGCTTATTTCGGCTTTTGAAATAGCGAGCAACTACCAGAAGCCTATTCTTCTTCATGTTGCGACACAAAAAGGCAAGGGTTATTCCTTTGCCGAACAACACCCCGAGAAATGGCATGGCACAAGCCCGTTTGATGTGCGGTCGGGGAAGACGATGAGTAAGTCCGGGGCACTTACTTATTCGCAGGTCTTCGGGAAGGCGATGGAACAGATAGCAGGCGATGATGCTCGTTTGGTAGGCATCACTGCGGCTATGGCGGCTGGCACCGGTTTGAGCGGCTTTGCCGAGAGGTTTCCGGAACGTTTCTTCGATGTGGGCATTTCTGAGGAACATGCTGTTGTTTTCGCTGCAGGTCTCGCATCGGAAGGTCTGGTCCCTGTGGTGGCGTTGTATTCGACCTTTGCGCAGAGGGCAGTCGATTGTGTCATCCACGATGTATGCCTACAGAACCTGCCCGTGATCCTCTGCTTGGATAGAGCAGGGATTGTGGGTGATGATGGACCGACTCATCATGGCATTTTTGATATGGCCCTGTTCCGGCCGATTCCGAATCTTATAATCATGCAGCCTGCGAATGAGCGCGAGCTTGGCGATATGCTTCAATCTGCCGTGAGCTGGGGGAGGCCTGCAGTTATCCGCTATCCGAGAGGGATCGGGCCTGGTGTGGATGTCCCTGAAGAATGTGGGATCCTGGAACTGGGGAAGGCGGCTGTTCTTACCGGGGAAAAGCCAGATGTCTGGGTATGGGCACTGGGCGACATGATATCTCTTGCAAGGCAGGTGTCCGACCTTCTGGAAGGTAGAGGCGTGAAATGTGGCGTTGTCAATGCCAGGTTTATCAAGCCGCTGGACAGCGACTTGCTCAGGAAGCATGCGGGTGAAGCATCTGTAATCGTTACGCTTGAAAACGGCATGCGCGACGGCGGGTTCGGATCCGCTGTTGAGGAAGAGATCGTAGCGACTGGCCTCGGCACGAGAGTTCTTCGAGAGGGGTGGCCCGACAAGTTCGTCCAGCACGGGAAACCTGAGTCTCTCATGAAACAATATGGGTTGACTGGTGAGGCCATTGTGAATCGTGTGACCGAGGTTTTATCTTCTCAATGAAATCGTTTCTTCGGGGTTAGTTGGATGACAAAGAAACGCTTGGATCTTCTTGTCCTGTCTGCGGGTCTGGCAGAAAGCCGAGAAAAAGCGCAGCGTCTCATCAGGGCCGGCCAGGTTACTATTGATGGCCATCCCCAGGGTAAGCCCGGGCACCAGTTCCCCGAAGAATCAAGGATCCAGATTATTATGGGAGAGCGGTTTGTCGGGCGGGGTGGTCTGAAACTTGAGAAGGCTTGTGAAGCCTTTGATGTCAATGTGTCGGATCTTATCTGTGTGGATGTTGGCTCATCGACCGGTGGGTTCACGGATTGTCTGTTGCAGCGTGGCGCTGCCAGGGTTTACTGTATTGACGTAGGCAAGGGACAGTTACACTGGAAATTGCGCAATGATCCGCGGGTAGTGGTGATGGAGGGTGTCAATGCGCGGTATCTTGAAGGACTCCCGGAAGAAGTTGATCTCGCTGTTATTGATGTGTCTTTCATTTCCTTGACCAAGATACTGCCTGCTGTTAAGACACTGCTGAGGCGAGGTGGACGGGTCATTACGCTCATCAAACCCCAGTTTGAAGCAGGGCGAGAGCAGGTCCGAAAGGGCGGTGTTGTTAAGGATCCGGAAGCGAGGGCCGCGGTAGTCGAGAAGATACGTGCTTTTGCAGAGGGCGAGCTTGCTATGAAGCGTACCGGGCTGTGTGAGTCACCCATCAAGGGGCCTGCTGGCAATGTCGAGTTTCTCGCGTTCTGGGAACGCGATGGAGATATTTCATGAAGATAGGGATCGTAGCCAACTGCAGTAAGCCTCGAGCTCCTGAAGTGCTCAGACGGCTCGACCAGAAAGCTGGCCAACTTGGTCTTGAACTCTTTGCCGATGAAGAAACGGCATCACATCTTTCTGGGGCAAGTGTTTTTGATGGCGACCAGGTCTCTTCCGCGATTGATGCACTTGTCGCAATGGGTGGTGATGGCACCATGCTGCGTACTGTACGATTGCTCGGAGATGTTGATGTTCCCGTCATGGGTGTCAACATAGGGAGCCTGGGTTTTCTCACCAGCGTTTCGGAAGATGATCTAGACAGGGCAATGGATTGCCTTGTCGAAAAGAACTACTCGACCAGCACCAGGTCACTTATCGATTGCACGACTTACAGAAACGGCGACCGCATCGGAGCTTACAGGGCGCTGAACGATGTCGTTGTGGGAAGTGGCGCTTCTGTGCGTGTGGTTTCTCTTGATCTTGCGGTCGAAGACGAAGGGGTCAGCTCTTATATGTGTGACGGGCTGATAGTCGCAACACCGACCGGTAGTACGGGGCATTCCCTTTCCACGGGTGGCCCGATTCTTTGTCCGGAGACAGGTGCCTTTATCATAAGCCTGATCTGTCCACATACGCTCAGTTCCAGGCCCATGGTTGTGCCCGACTCAAAGAGCATTACCATTGCAGTGGGAGAAGCGCATGGCGAGCTGCTGTTGTCCGTGGACGGCCAGGTGGGCGACAGCCTGCTTGACGGAGACTATATCAAGGTGCGTCGTGCAGATCGAAGTGTCCGCTTTGTTCATCTACCCGGATACAGTTATTTTGCTGTATTGCGGCAGAAATTGAGTTGGAGCGGCTCCAGCAGGTAGATTCTTCAGGTGTCTGTGGCGCGTATGGCCGCCTCATAAACCACCCTCACGGGAACAGCGTGCTTGTTAGCGGCGGCCAGGCAGTCGGCATGCTCGGGAGCACGTGTGACGTCTTCGCCTTGCCATGTGCCCACTTTGACGTGAATGCTGCCATATTCGGTCTCGATGGTAATATGACGCCGTTCGAGCACCGTTCGTCTTGTCAGATATTCTCTAACGCCAAACGTGGTGCTTTCCTTGAAGATCAGGTCAAGGATCTGCTCCCTGTCCTTTTCGTTAGAAAGAACTGTTAGTAGGGTGCCCGGTCGCTGTTTCTTCATCTGTACAGCTGTTGTAAATACATCAAGTGCCCCTTTTTCCAGGAGTCGTTCGGTCAGAGATCCGATCAATTCCGGCACGGTGTCATCAAGGTTGCATTCAAGGACGAGGCAATTCTGTGCTGTATCTGTCATCTACTCAACTGCAACAGTTGAGCTTTGAGCACATTAGGACGATCGGCTAATTCACGGCAACCGAATCCATATCCTGTCTTGAAAATAGTAGTGCCGATGGGTGCAGCATCGAGAGTTTTTAGTGCAGTGAGGAGTGCCGCGCCTGTGGGTGTAACCATTTCGAAGGGAACGCTTGTCTGGGTTGTCGGATGCTTTTCGAGCAGTTTAACGGAAGCAGGTACCGGCACCGCGATCGTCCCGTGCTGGCATTCAACGGTTCCAGTACCGAGCGGCAGTGGCCCGACGGCGATATCGGTCACTTCTAGCATATCAATGGCCAGGCAGGCGCCACAGATGTCTACTATGGCATCAACGGCTCCGACCTCGTGAAAATGGACATGCGATGGACTTGTTTCATGAACGAACGCTTCGGCATCAGCCAATGTGCGAAACACTATCGATGCTGCGAGCCTGGCTGGTGCGGGCAGGGCACTCTGTTCTATGATGTCGAGAATGTCTGCTAGATGTCGATGTGGCTGGGGTTCTGCCGGGATCTTGACGGTGACCCTGTTACCGGTCGTGTCACCATGCGTGTGAGCAGTAGAGATTATTTCGAACTGACCACAATCGAGAGTTCCGAGTTGCTCGCGCCATACCTTCTGGTCGATATCCAGATCCAGAAGAGCACCGAGCATCATATCGCCACTTGCGCCACCGATACTCTCAAAACTCAGGATGTTCATGGGTGGGGATTGTAGAGGGGGAGCTGTCGACTGTCCAGCCTTTGCTGAGCTGCGCCTGATCCGCTAGAGAACTGCTCGCCAGATCATAATCTCGTGATCGAAATGGCAACACCGGCTGCTATGCAGACGAGCCAGCAAACCAGGCAGAGCCAGAATAGCCAGAGTTTGCGTTTTTTCTCCATGCGACGTTGGAATTCCAGGACTGATCCGATGATGCTCACATGATGGCCATGGTCCTGGTCAGCAGTGCCAAGTTTGAGTGTTATAATGTAGAGCCCCACCAGGGTTAGGCAGGCAATCACGATTAGTATGCAAGCAATTGTTTCAGGAATCATTGTGTCCGACTCACTATAACAAGTTGATGCATTATAGTGTGGACTGGTTGATCAATCCAGAGCTTTTTTGGGCAGTGGCGAAAAAAAAGGAATCCTGGTCGAGACTTCACACAGTCCTGTTGATCATTGCGGCAGCGACACCGGCCCCGAATCCATTGTCTATATTAACCACTGTTATGCCGGGGACACAGGTGTTCAGCATTGACAGGAGTGCAGGGATGCCCTCGCTGCCTGTACCATATCCGACGCTTGTGGGTACGGCTATTATTGGTCTATCCACCAAGCCCCCGACCACTGAAGGTAGAGCACCTTCCATTCCTGCCACGACGACGATAGCCCTGGCGGATTTGAGGAGGTTAACGTGCTTAACCACCCTGTGCAGTCCGGCAACACCCACATCGCTCACCCGTTCGACCCTGGCACCCATCCGTTCCGCCACCAATGCGGCCTCTTCGGCGACAGGCAGGTCCGATGTGCCGGCGCTCACGACAACAACGAGGCCGCTCTCTTTCGGTCTCGTTGCTGTGTCAACGGTTATCGCGCGTGCAGTTTCATTGTATTCTGCTTTCTGGATCTGCGCTTTCACTGCTGCATATTGCTCGGGTGTGGCACGTGTAGCGAGTACGTCCTGGTTAGCATCGACAAGTACTTGGGCAATGCCGACAACCTGGGCAGGCGTTTTGCCCGGGCAATAGATGACTTCGGGTAGTCCGCGTCGCTTCGCTCTGTCTGTGTCAATCCTTGCGAAACCGATGTTCTTTTCCGTGGAGCCTGCGATCGCTTCTGCCGCTTTTTCGGGAGACATTTCCCCCTTGGCAACTTTGCTGAGCATGTCAGTGAGATCGTTCATTTGCTAGATGAGGGCACCGTGCAATTTGCCAATCAGCTCATCAATCCTGACGCGTTCCTGCTTCATACTGTCACGTTCACGCAGTGTTACGGTGTCATCCTCGAGTGTGTCAAAGTCCACGGTTACTGCGAAGGGGGTTCCTATCTCGTCCTGCCGGCGGTAGCGGCGGCCTATGGCACCCGTCTGGTCCCAGAAGGAGGGCCAGCAGACCTTGAGTTTGTCAAATACACCGCGCGCTTTCTCGAGTAATTGAGGTTTGTTCTTAACCAATGGGAAGACGGCGACCTTGATCGGGGCAATAGCTGGCGCGAATTTCATAACGGTTCGGGCCTCGTAACCTTCGGGTGGCTTCTTTCCGGGTTCGGCGGGGATGATCTCTGAGCTTTCTCCTTTTGCAACCCATTCCTCGGTGTAGGCGTTGCAGAGGAGCGCGAGAGCGATTCTGTCTACGCCGGCAGAGGGTTCAATAACATGTGGAATAAACTTTTCATTGGATTCCTGGTCGAAGTACGCCATTGACTTGCCGCTGCACTCCTGATGGCGCGAAAGGTCAAAATCTCCCCTAGCTGCGATGCCTTCAAGTTCCTGGGTGCCAAAAGGGAAGTCGTACATGATATCTACACAGGCACTGGCGTAATGTGCGAGTTCATCTTTGGGGTAGACATACTTGTGAAGACTTGATCCTGGCAGGCCGATGGATTCGTACCACTTGAGGCGCTCCTCGACCCAGGAATTGTGCCATTCTTCATCGCTTCCCGGCTTGATGAAGAACTCCAGTTCCATCTGCTCAAACTCGCGTGATCTGAACGTGTAATTGCGGGGATTGATCTCGTTTCTGAATGCTTTGCCTATTTGAGCGATGCCGAAAGGAACTTTCTGGCGGGCCACAGAACAGACATTTTGAAACTGGGCAAAGATGCCCTGTGCGGTTTCAGGGCGTAGATATGCAACCGTAGAATCATTCTCTACTGGTCCGACAAAAGTTTTGAACATCAGGTTGAATGCTTTTGGCTCGGTGAGATCCTTTGAGCCACATGCAGGACACTTGATGCCTTCGGGCAATGAATATGTGCCGGCCTCATTCTGAAGGGCCTTGCCTTGTTCTTCGCAAAGTTGGTCTCCTCTGTACCGCTTCTTGCAGCTCTTGCAGTCAACCATGGGGTCAGAGAATCCATCGATATGACCGGAAGCTTCCCATGTCTTGCTGTGCATGATAATCGATGAATCGAGTCCAACGACATCGTCACGGGTCTGTACGACACTGTGCCACCAGGATCCACGGATATTCCGTTTGAGTTCAGTGCCAAGTGGACCGTAGTCCCAAAACCCGTTAATGCCGCCGTATATTTCTGAGGTCTGAAAAATGAAGCCACGTCGTTTGCAGAGCGAAGCCAGAGTTTCCATGGTCAATGTCTGGTTTTCTTTGTTCATAGGGCTGTATCCTGAAAGAGTTATTCGCCGGAATCAACACAATTCTGGGATCGCCGCTGTCGGGTAAAGCGGAGCGGCGGAAATTCGAAGCTCCAAATCGGGCTGCCTGCTTCTGGATGGAAATCCGGAACAAGCATTAAACACGAATGGCCAAAGCCTTAAACATGCTGAAACAGTGCCCGCCCGCCTACATCACTGCCCGAAGTGCTGCGGGCAGCAATGTTCCGGATCTCCAGACCTCTTGACCCTGTACGATATGCCGGATATCTTATTGCATCACTATTCTGAGACCAACTGGATCTTTCCCTTTGGCGGGGAGCAGGGATCATCATGAATGTTGAGAAGACTAGCGACATTAAGATAGGGCGATATGCTGCTGCGATTGCCACCGATTATAGCGATGACGAAACGCTTGGGACACTGGCTGACATGGCCGAATTGCTGAATGGCCCTGATGCCGTCACATTGGTGGCCGGGAGGCATCAAGGTATCAGGATAGCAATCACTAACCGTGGCAGGAATGTATCTCTGTTTGTGAAGGCATTTGGACGTCAATCCGCCCTGAAAGATGCGATAGATATGGCTCGTGGCAGCAAGGCGCGCAGAACATGGATGCTCGCGTCGCAGATGACGCGGCTGGGTGTTTCTACACCGGCACCGGTTGGCTTCATGGATTGCTGGCAGGGGCGAAGGCTTGTGGAGAGTTACTACCTGTCGGTTTACGAAGATGAGCTCAGTTCCTTCAAGGATGAACTCATCCACCTGTACCGCGAAAGCCACAATTGCACTTCATTGATGGCTCTTCTTGGCCAAATCGCTCAGTCAGTACGCAATATGCATGATATGGGGATACTTCACAGAGATCTCGGCAACCAGAACATCCTCATGCGCAGGGATGGTGAGGGCGCTTGGCGAGATATACAGTTCATTGATCTCAACAGGGGGCGTAACGTGGGGCGGCTTTCGTTGAGGCAACGTGCGAGGGACATTTCACGCATTGCATTGCCTTCAGATTTCCTGCGAGTCTTCAAGGAGATGTATTTTGGTGATATTTGCCCACCGGCAGAGTTTCAGAGATGGGAAAGAAGATACAGGGCTTGTTATTCACTTCATTCAAGGACCCGCAAATACCGGCATCCTATTCGTAGTCTTGCGAGCAGAGAGGCGTCCGGTTTAAGTTACCCGGAACCCCAGGATATATGGATATGGGACGAGAAATCGGCCCAGGCGATTAGCACGATGAGGCCCAAAGAGCGCGCGCGCCACAGGAAGATATCAGACATCTTTAAGATGGCGGGTTTATCGCTCAAGGCGTTTGCCCCCGTGCGCGGCATCTATAGCGAACTGGTGCAGAGCTGCTTCTCGCACGAAGTGGTAATGCATGACACGATCGGTATTACAGTTGATGCCGCACGGGATTCGCTGGACCGGCGGCTATCCCTTCTTGATGAGCTGGGCACCATTCCGGTAATGGTGAGGTTCCACGCCCATCATGAGCCCGACAGACTTAGTGATGCCGTGAGCCTCGTGCGAAGGCTGCGCGAATCCGGTAGATTAGTCTCGGTCGCACTTGTCCAGGACAGGAACAGAGTCAAGTATCCTGACAAGTGGGAGCAGTTCATCGAGTCAACAGTTGATAAGGTGGCTGACATCGTGGAACGAGTCGAAGTGGGTCATGCGGTCAACAGAGTGAAGTGGGGAGTCTGGTGCCTCGACGAACATAGAAGATTGCTACAGGTGGTGGCCAACCTGAAGGAGCGGCATCCCGGATTGAAATTGATGGGGCCCGCGGCGATAGATTTTGAATATCCGTATTTGCTGGCCGCACTTGACAATGTGCCGCCGTCGATCAAGTTTGATGCATTGTCGCATCATCTCTATGTTGACAGGCGGGGTGCGCCCGAGGGAAAGCAGGGGCAGTTCTCGTCTCTTGAGAAATTCGCCCTGGCGCGAGCCATAGCCCGCTGGTCTGATCGTTGCGAGGATCGCTTGATCGTATCGGAGGTAAACTGGCCGCTGAAAGGTGCGGGTGTGCATTCGCCTGTGACATCACCATATGAATCGCCCGGTCAACGTTCCAACGACCCCAGCGTGAGTGAAGATGATTATGCCGATTACATGCTGCGGTACCTGTTATTGGCAATCTGTTCGGGAATGGTCGAGCGTGTTTACTGGTGGCGGCTTGTTGCGCGAGGGTTTGGGCTGGTGGATGACACGGATCGATCGAATTGGAGACGGCGTCCCGCATTTTTGATGCTGAAGTTCTTCCTGGCGGAGGTGGGTGGCAGTACTTTTGTGCGTCATGCCAGGTTGCCTGTGGATGAAACGGGGGTCCAGTTGTTCTTTTTTAGAGACAAGGTCGGAGCAGAGTGCTGTATTGCTTATCGCCCGGGTCCCCAGATCAAGGTTGAGATGCCTTTCGAGATCGCGATCGTAAGGGATGCGAAGGGCGAGCCGCTGTGCCATTCGGGCAGAAGAGTAAACGTTTCAGGCCGACCGGTGTATTTGAGCATGGTTAATGGTTGACTTGGCCGAGCTCGAGTCAAGTGGCCAAGTATGGTTGATCAGAGGTGGATTTTCTATGGTAAAAGTATTGGGGTGTTCTTTTGTAGTAGTGTTGTTGCTGGTCGCTGTTGTTGAAGCTGAGCAGGAGTACAATGATATCATACTCGAAGAGATAATAGGCGTGGATGTGGATCTCTGCTGGTGCAGTGCGCAGGTTGATGTAGTGGATGGATCGCGTGCTGATGACGCCTGGGCCCCGCTGGTAAGCATTTCTTATGGCGTGGCTGACAGGATCGATATCCGATTCTCAGGAATGTCGGTATCATACGATGGCATCGCAAGTGATTCCGTCTACTTGGGTTTGAGGACGTGGATCCCGCTTGATGGCGATCTACTCCCTTACCTTGGTGCTTCTGTTTCGCATTATTGGCTTGACGTCGACGCGGCGCAGCGCCCTGAAGAACAGCTCGGGTTCTCCGGAGAGTTGGGTGTTGCGCGCTTCCTCACCGAATCAGTTCTTCTGAGGTTCACAGCGCGAGGCGAGTTTCTGCTTGATGATGTTGATGTGAAAGACTCTGTCACAGGTGAGGATATTGACGTTTCTTTTGATGCCGTAAGTCTAGCCATCGGGATCTCACTGTATTTGTAGAACAGGCCGATCTGAGGCGCTAACAACAATTAACTAATGACGAATCACCAACGCATGCGCTTACTCGTAGTCACATCTTTCAATGACCGGTCCGAACGAGCTCTCTACAGGGGGTTCAAGGAGGCTGGTATTGACGTTGAAGTGATGTGCTCTCCCAGGGCGCCGGAGATCGCAGAGCTCAGGAATGCCGATATACCTGTGAGTACCTTTGAGATAAGGCACAGGCTGGATCTTTCGGTCGTTGGGCGTATCAGGAAGAGGCTCAAGGAGACAGCGTTTGATGTTCTCTATCTTCCGCGTAACCATAGCCTGTCGGTTGGACTCATGGCCTCGCGCGGGCTGAAGGTGAAAACCATTGGTTATCGCGGCACAATCGGCCATCTCAGCTGGTTTGATCCCGCGTCATGGATAACATACCTGAACAGGCGTCTAGACAAGATCATCTGCAACTCCAATGCGGTTATGGCGTATCTTCGCTCCTTGCATGTGCCTGAATCGCGATTGGCAATGATCTACAAGGGACACGATGTTTCATGGTATGAATCAAAGGCATCGGGTCTTGAAGAGTTTGGGATTCCGGGTGGAGCTTTTGTTGTAGGTTTCGCAGGTTGTATTCGAGAGGTCAAAGGCGTGGATGTCCTGCTTGAGGCGGCTCTTCGGCTGGGGAATGATGACAACAGCCATTTTCTATTGGTGGGTGAGGTGCGGGATAGCTCACTCGTCCGACTTGCTCAGGATCCTCGGATCAGAGACAGGATACATCTGCCAGGCTTCAGGAAGGATGCGAGCGCACTCATGGGTGCGTGCGATGTGTTCGTGATGCCGTCTCTTGAGAGGGAGGGCTTCCCCAGGGCGGTAATAGAAGCCATGGCCCAGGAGGTGCCACCGATTGTTACGACTGTTGGCGGAATGCCTGAGATGGTGGCGGATGGCGAGAGCGGCGTCCTTGTCCCTCCGGCTGATCCAGGTAGCCTGGCGGCGGCGATCGTAAAGCTGCGGGACGATGCACAACTACGTGAACGACTCGGCAGCGCTGCACGCGATAAAATCCGGGGAGCGTTCAATATTGATGAGACTACCAGGCGGATGATTGCGCTATTCGAAGATCTTCTACGCAAACCTTGAGGAAGGATTCCTGATGGCTGATGCTGGCGAATTTGGTGAACTATTGAGGCAGCGGTGGCGCCGTGGTACGTTGCGCGAGATCTATATCAAGGGCAATGACCGTGTCACGAAGCGATACCTGGTGCCAGGCTCGATCCGAAGATATCCTGAGCCATGGATCTGTGAGCATCGTGCGCTTGAGAAACTTGGCGAAGGGTTCCCGGCTTCCTTCGGATACCGTGCACGCGAGACGGGAGAGGGAGAGCTCGAAGTCGTATTTCAACGTGCCTACGTTGAGGGAGAGCCCGTATCCGGGATCAGTGATGATGAGCTTGAGTTGCTGGCCGACCTGATGATGCGTATCCACCTGCGTGGCGTTATCGTGAACGATGCTGCCATCCAGAACTTCGTAAGGGACAGCAAAGGCCGGCTTCACGTCATTGACTTTGGTAAGGCACTTTTCGGGAAGCCTGGGACGTTGCTGTTCCACGCCCTCGTTGGCAAGGAGTTTGCAAAGCTCCACAACGAGGTCCTGAATGAAAATGAGAGTAGATACCGGTGTTTTCTTGAGCGGTACTCAAGCCTGATGCAGCTCAGTAGCTACAGCAGCGGCTGGATAGAACTCTGCCGCCGGATAGCAACGTTGGCAAGAAAGACTCGCCGCTCACTCAGGCGCTAACCTGGTCCAACCGCAATTCTAGAAGAAGAGCCCGGCGTGGAGATAGGGGCCGACCATTACGTCATCGACATCACCCCGCCAGCTGGTAGGGCCGCCAGCTGGCTGAAGCCCGTAAATTCTGTAGCCGGCAGCGGCGTAGTATTGCTTGGTCGTTAAAGTCAGTTCAAGCTCGCCGCTGAATCCAATGGTCATGCCGCTTTCAGTGCCAGCAAATGATCCGCCATCTGCTGACCAGAAGACGAACGGTAAGACCGAAACGGCCAGTCTCGTTGAGAACTTGCTTTCACCAACGGGTCTTATCCAGTCGCCGGCAAATTCGGGGCCATGGAGCGTTGCTTGTCCATCTTCGGCGCGGGGGAAGACGGCGGGATTCTTCATGTCGATGTTTGACATGAAATAGCCGAATGCAAGACGCAGTATGCCTTTCTGAAGGTCAAGGTTTATGCCATCAGGATAAGTAGGGAGATCTACATCCTGAGAGAACAGCAATTTGACAGTCGTACGAGTCGGGCCGTCGATCTTCCCTTCGGCTTCCCAGCCGTCGCCGTAGCCTACCGTAAGATGCATTGTCCATGGATATTTCTTCTGTGTATAATTGAGAAAATGCATTACCGAACTGTCGACTTCTTCCTCAAATATTTGCCAATCGGCAGACCATATTTTGTAGCTTAGGCTATGCGATGGCGGTTTCTCAGCGGAAAAGGCGGCGGTGCAGATTACGACGAAAAGCAAGGTTGCTGTCGCGATTGTTGATAATGATGGGCGTCGCATAGGATCTATTCCCCTTTCTTGAGAGCAGTTCTAGTCTGGTTTTTATATATTCCCTGTCGGGTGATGTCAATTGGAAAGCACTTGCAGAAGAATGGCTTTCAGTGCTTACACTGAGCCTTTGGATGTCGCTGGCGGTGACGATTCTGTGCCTATTTGGGGATGAGGCGAGGTGGTGTGTTGCATCCAGGGGAATCAGAATCAGTGATTATTCTGGATTTTGGCGCGTCATGTCACTATGTATCAAGGCTAGCTGTTCACATTATAGGGGGGGGTCCACCAGCGCACTGGGTTGTCCAATGAAATTGTCGACTCCATCAGGTTCCCCGCTGCGGCCGAATGTTATCTGCTTGTCGCGCGGTTGGCTCTTCAGGAAGGGAAAGCTGCGCCGTGGCTGGCTAAGCGGCAAGGGCGTTGGCGATGAAGAACAGGTTGATCTTCCGCATTGCTGGAATTCACAGGATGCGTATGTTCCTGGGCTTCGCTACTACAGAGGCTACGGGTCCTACAGAAAGGCCTTTCTTGTCGGCGATCCGCCTGGACCAGGCTCTCGCTGGTATCTTGAATCCGAGGGGTTTTACGGAACAGGCGAACTGTGGCTCAATGGTGAGAAGGTGTCACGGATTGATGGACAGTACCTCGGTTTTTCACTTGATGTGACGGAACACATCAGGATGGGCGCAGAGAATCTGCTCGGGGTACGACTCACCAATAGGTGTGCATCTCATGTACTGCCAGGCATAGCCATGCCCGATTTTATTTTGTATGGTGGGCTTTCTGGAGCCATGATGTTACGGGCAGTGCCGGCCATCCATTTCAAGAGGGAGCCGGTCCATGTGGGCACAGAGCTATCAGGTGATTCAGCATCGATCAGGATAAGTGCCGAACTGAGGAACACGACGGCAAGCAGCCGCAGGGTCGCGATTGAATGGCAGATCCTTGATGCAGGCGATGTTGTGATTGCTTCCACTCGCTCTGAAGAAACGGAGATTGCGCCTGCGAGTTCAGGAGAACTCGTGACAAGACTGGACGTCATCAATCCGAGGCTGTGGAATTTTGATGATCCTTACCTATACAGGGTCAGGGGGTCCGTTGTCGAAGGAGGGGAGAATGGTGACCATGCTGAGGCCAGGTTCGGGATCAGGCGTGCAATATTCGAGCCAGGCAAGGGTTTTGTGCTGAATGGCAAGTCGATCAAGCTATTGGGTTGTAACAGGCATGAGAGCATGCCGGGCTTCGGGAGTGCGATGCCGGATGGATTGCATCGTGCTGACGCTCGAGCCATCAAGCAGTCGGGTCTTAACTTTGTGCGGCTTTCGCATTATCCTCAGCATCCGGTCTTTCTGGATGCCTGTGACGAGCTGGGTATCCTTGTCTATGCGGAGATAGCAAGCTGGAAGAGCGTGCGGACAGGGCGATGGCTTGAATCAGCGAAACGCCAGATGCGTGACATGATTGTGCGTGACCGAAACCACCCGAGCGTCATCCTCTGGGGCATGGGTAATGAAGGTAGATCACGCCAGGCTTTCATTGAACTCCGTGAATTGGCCGCCGATCATGACGGCACCCGGCCGGTGATCTATGCTGAGAACCACTTCTACAGAGCCGTCCGTAAATCCACGTTGGGGATACCTGACCTGTGGGGCGTGAACTATGAGCTGGATGTTCTGCCGAAAGCAAGGAATGCGGCAAGATTGAGGAACGTTGTGGTGAGCGAGTGTGCCAACCACCCGGATTCACAGCGCGGGCAGATCGACGAGGAAGCGATACAGCTGGCGGGTATTGAATCGGCACTTTCCAAAATCGAGGGTAAGGACTATGTAGCGGGACTCCTGTTGTGGTGTTTCAGTGATTATGGGACGCTTCGCAAAAATCGGTTCAGGCGATATTCCGGTATCATGGACGCATGGCGCGTCCCCAAGATGGCCGTTGCATTGACGAGAACTGTGGGGTCACGCGATCCTTATGTGGCCCTTTTCGCTGATTGGAGCATTGATGGGGCGACAACGCGGAAGGTTCATGTGCTTACCAATTGTGGGAGCGTGACGCTCTCTATCGATGGAAAGCCGGTAACGGAACTCAAAGGGAAACACCATTTTGCCGTTGACGTTGAATACAGATCCGTCCAATTGCTTGCTGAGGCGAGCGGATCTGGTGGTCTCGCATCTGCTGCTCTTCAGCCCTGGGATCGGGCCGTTGCCATACATGTGATGCCCGACTCGGAAGAGGCAGGCCTTGGTGATACAGTTGGGTTGGGGATCACCCTTTGCGACAAGAAAGGCCGAATTGACAGGAGCTGGGCAGGGAGCCTGCACGTCAGCATTGATGGACCGGCCTGGGCCAGGACCTATTCTGAAGAGCGGGTCGACGAGATAAGCGGCGGGCTCGGGAGATTGTTCGTCACCGGCACAGGCAAGGCTGGCAGGGCGGCCCTGTCCGTGTCTGGTGGCGGCCTTGGTGCTGGTGAGGCAGCGATTGGTTTTCGTTGAGAACAATGTCCGATTACCAGGAAATGGAAATGAGGAGCGGCCGCTACTGTGCGGGTCAGTATCTAGTGAGGGCAGATTCTGCGCGTGCGGAACTTCTTGAATCATACATACTGGAAGCCAGATTTCTCGATGTATCCGAGGACAACAGGCTCTATTCCCACAATAAGCGGTATCGGGTATACTGCCTGAAACCGAGATGGCTGGACAGTGAGGTAATCCTCAAAATCTCCTGGGCCAGTCCCGATTACAAGTTCTGGCGCCGAGCCAACATCATCGTTTCCCAATTGTTCAAGAATTACTCGCGTTCGGCGTTTGAAGGGGCGCTTATGCTGGCGCGCGCGGGGATCAATACGATCAATCCACTCGCATGCTGGACTTACAACAGGTCCGTCCTGCGAAGAGAATCGTATTTCATGTATGAGAAACTCCCGGCTGAATATTCCATTCGTGATGTCAGGCTGAAAGCAGAGGGAGGCAATACTTCGTACGGGCTACTATTCGATGAGTTCGTTGAGAAGATGGCCCGGCTGGTGGCTGGCATGCACGAGAGAGGATTGAGGCATGACGACATGGCGTCAGGCAACATCCTTGTTCAGAAGGAAGGCGACAGTTATCGCCTGGCAGTCATAGACACTGACCACATTTCCGTGAATCATGTGCCATTTTCGGTGTTGAAGCTCTTCTTCGACCTGAAGTGCATGCGCAGGCTTGATTTTGACGAGGAAACGAGGCGAAGATTTCTGAGACTATATTTGGGAGCGGATTACAGTGAACGCTGGTGGCCTGTGATGGAATTTTGGCGGAAAGGTGGCAACAGGCCTTTGCATGCGCTGTACAGAATGATAGTACCGAGAGAGGAACGGGCGAAATTTAAAACTTAAAAGTCGGCTCCATGAATATTGCACAAATACACAGTGGGAGAGAGTGGGGTGGCGGCGAGTACCAGGTGCTTGAACTTGTCTCCGGGCTTCTTGATCGTAAGATTGAGCCACTGCTTTTTACGCCAGCTGAGGGTCAGTTTCTCAAGCGTGCGGGAGAACAGAATCTGCCTGTGCTGCCTCTGCCCTCGGGAATTGGTGCAGTCGAGCAGCTGGCCGAATCCATAAGTACGAAGCAGATAGACCTGCTGCATGGCCATGATTCAGGTTCCGCGGCGCTCGGAAGCAAGGTAGCCAGGCGACTGGGGATCCCATTTGTCTATACCCGCCGCGTGGCTTCACCTTTGAGGCGTAACCCTCTATCGCGCCGAAAGTACTCGCTGGCCAGCATCGATGCTGTGATTGCAATATCGAACACAGTCAAGTCGGTTTTTGCGAAGAGCGGCTACCCGGAAGACAGGATACATGTTGTTCAGTCGGCCGTAGACATTGAGAAGCTGGCCAATCTTGAGCCGGACGACGAATTCATTGGTTCGATGAAGGGGGCCGATTGGATCGTGGGTGGCATTGGGACGCTCTCGCTGAAGAAGAACTGGGCCTTCATGATAGAAGTGGCGGCACTCATGAAGGATAAGGGCCCCGGAATCCATTGGGTCCTGCTCGGGGATGGCGACCAACGAGATAGCCTGCAGAGGCTGGTAGCGGATAAGGGGTTGGGTATGTGTTTTCATTTCATCGGGTTTCGCGAGGATGCAACAAGACTGATGAAGAGCTTTGATGCCCTTTTCTTTCCATCCGTTATGGAGGGCGCTTCTGTCACCGTAAGGGAAGCAATGGCTATGACTGTGCCCGTCATTGCAGTGGATGCGCCGGGCACAGTGGAATCAGTGGCTGAGAACGGGTGGGTTGTGGATAGGAATAATCCACAGCAGGCCGCTGAAGCCGTCATGGAAGTCCTGACCGACAGGCGTAAACGGATCACGATTACGGAACTGGCTCGTCAATCTGCATGTGAGCGTTTTGCGCTGTCAAAGATGGTAGACGGTACGATTGAGGTGTATAAGAAAGTGCTTGAAGAGAAGGATGAGGGCTGAAACCTGAAGCCTGACTGTGCCAGATTCTCAATAATCATCCCCAGCTGGAATAACCTGGCGTTCCTTGATCTTGCATATCGTGCGATTCTGAAGAACAGTGCATCTGATCATGAGGTGATCGTATTCTTCAACGAGTTCGATGAGGAATGCCTGGCATGGGTCGCGGGAAAGAACCTCACTTATGACAAATCGGAGGAGAATCTTGGCGTATGTGGTGCGGCCAACAGGGCGGCAAAGCTGGCGACGACCGACTATATATGTTTTCTAAATGACGATATGTATGTGCTGCCGGGTTGGGACAGGGCCATGGTGCCTTATCTCGGGCTTTCTGACAAAATCTGGTTATCAGGCACTGCCATCGAGGCAGGAAAGGCGGCGAAGTGCTACATTGGCGGCAAGGATTATGGCAGCGACCCCAGTAATTTTGACGAAGAGCGACTGCTTAACGAGTTTGAGGCACTGAAGCGTCCCTACGACATGGTCAGCACCTGGACCCCAATAGTGGTGCCGAAATCAAACTGGGATGCCATCGGCGGGTTTGATGAGGCGTACTTCCCCGGAAATGGCAGTGATCCCGATCTGGCAATGAAGATGTACCAATACGGATGTCGGCTTTTCGTAGGCGTCGGAGCAAGTCTTGTGTATCATTTCTCAAGGACGACAATCTCAAGGTTTGATGAGAGCAGAGAATTCATTGACCCCAAAGCCCATTTCAAGCAGAAATGGGGCGTCAGTTGGAAGAAATTTCTGAGACTGACCATAGGCAGGGACGCCATCATCAAACCTGAAACTCTTGGGAGATAGTGCAGAATGTTTGGCCTCTGGAGCCGGGAACTTGGCAAGCGCGATGCAGAAGAACTTTCTTTCCTCTGCCTGCTCGGCGCGGTAGCCGCAACACCATTTTCACTGCCTGTCGGCAGGGGGCTAGTGGTTCTCTCGTTGATTCTGTTGGTCTTTCATCTTGCCAGATCACGGACTAGGCCGGTTTTTCCGACTGTAGCATGGCTCTGGCTTGCGTTTCTGGGGGTTGCGTTTATAACCACACTCTGCTTCGGGGTGGATCCCATACAGGGCATGTCTCAGCTCGACAAGATTGCCTGGTTCATTGCCATTCCTGTCTGTGCCTGCCTCGTCAACTCACGGGATCGCCTTGGCCGCGTATTAGCTGCATTCATGATCGGAGCCAGCCTGTTGTCTCTGCTGCTTATCGTCGATGCCCTGCGGGCAATGGCGCCGGTTGTTGTGGAGGGGTCGATTGATGCCGGAATAGGCAGTTTCATGAGGTGCCTCAGGCGTATACCGAATCCTGGTGACGCCTTCTGGTGGGCGGCAGCGGACGTGGCCGACATAACAGCGGCACAACTTGTAATGGTTGGCATCATTGTCACGGTTGGTGTTCTGGTGGCTCTGTGGCGAATGAAGAAACGGTCTGTGATTATATGGTTGCTTCTGCTGCTGCAGATTGTCGCGATTGTGCTCCAGTTCAAGAGGGGGGCGTTCCTGAGCCTTGGCGCTGCACTTGTAATCCTGGCCGCTTTTGAGATCAATTGGCTTCGAAAATTGTCTGTACCAGTTGTCCGTCTGCTTGTGAGGAAGTGGCGGATTATCATTCCGGGGATTCTTGCTCTATTATTGCTGGTCGCGGTGCTTCCATTCACCAGGATTGCAATTGCGCAACGCTATGAGGTGCTGGTCGAGAAGGCTGAGACTGCAAAACCAGGGCAGCGTCTGACAATGTGGCTGGTCATCACGCCGGAGCTGGTGAGCCAGCACCCAATGGGATTGGGGTGGTGTTCTCTCACGCACGAAATTATGGCCAAGGTCTATCCCGATGTTGAGAAACGAAAAACGCTTCATTCGAACATTGCCGAGGTATTGGTCGGAGTGGGGGCAATAGGACTGGCAATTTATGTGACCTGGATGACAATGGCTCTTCTAGATGCCGCCTGGCTGGCTGCCGGATCTGTCGCAGACAAGGCACAGCGAGTCTTGGCCCTTGTCCCGTTTCTTGCCCTGATCGCGTTACTTTGTAATGGCCTGGTGGAGTCGAATGTTCGCAAAGGCGCAATAGTTCTCCTGCTATCCATGATGATGGGTGCTGCAGCCAGGCTGAAGCCGAAAAAGGGATAAGGTGCCGGGCTTCGGATTCAGGGATTCGTTTCCTGTTCGCTCAAACGGACAGAGTAGGTGCACCGATGGATCTCCATGCCCTTATCTGCGAACTGGATTTCGAAATTCGTCCGTTCGTTTGGAGAAAGCTGCAAAGGCTCGGCCTCTTCGAAATGCTTACTATTGTTGAGCAGCTCAGTTATCCAGTCGAAATAGTCCCGATGATCGGTAGCTACGTGAAGTATGCTGCCTGCTGTCATGATACGGTTCAAGCTTTGCAGGAAGTCCGGGTTGAACAGGCGGCGCCGATGATGTCTTCTTTTGGGCCATGGATCAGGGAAGAGAACGTACACTGTTGAAATGGAATCCGGCGGGATCAAACGATCGACGGCATAGGATGCCTCAATTCTGACAAAGCGAACATTGGAAAGACCTGCTCTCAAGATCTTCTTGTCGGCACGTCTTAAGCGGGCACGCAGACGATCAATGCCAATGAAGTTCCTGTCCAGGTGCGCAGACGCACGTGCAAGCATGAAGGTGCCTTTTCCGCAGCCAATCTCCAATTCGAGCGGTGCATGCTGTCCGAACAGCTTGGCGGGGTGCAGTTGGTCAATCCAGTTCGCGGGGGTGATAATGTTGTTGGATGTTGTGATTGCAGTATCCCAGTTTGCTCTTTCAGTGATGCTGAACGGGATTTCTATGTGAAAGAATGGGTCTTGTCAAGCGGGCGTGGTGTTCGCTTTGCCAGTGTTGCGAAACGCTGCGCTTGACTGTGCCTCTTCGGTGGTGCAACATCGATTCTATTTGAACATATCTCAAACTGGGTAATGGCCAACTTGGTTTTGAGCTAGGTTCGACGATTTCTTGGAGGAACAGTGGCTAGGAACAGGCTAGAACGACTCGAACGATTTCTTGTCGGGATCATCAATGATCCTAAACAGGGCGAGCACGTAAGCAAAGGCGTCAGGCTGTTGCTTTTTGTGCTCAAGCAACTGTCCTACATTTATCGGGCTGCGATGCGTTTCCGCTTCTTCCTCTACTCCAAGGGCATCTTCAGGCATCATACGCTGGGTTGTCAGGTCATAAGTGTAGGGAACTTGACTGTGGGTGGCACCGGCAAAACTCCCGTGGTAGAGATTTTTGCGCGTGAATTACAGAAGAGAGGGCGTAAGGTCGCGATACTGAGCCGTGGGTACAAGAAGAAGCAGCCGGCGTTCTTCCAGAGAGCTCTTGACAGATTTCTCTTGCGTGATATGAGGCGTCCACCGCGTGTGGTCTCTGATGGCAAGAACCTGTTGCTGGATTCAGCGATGAGTGGAGATGAGCCCTACATGTTGGCGAGCAACCTCCCCGACGTTGCGGTACTTGTGGACAAAAACCGCGTCAAGAGTGGCCGTTATGCGATAAACAAGATGGGCTGTGATACGCTGGTTCTTGATGATGGCTTCCAGTACTTGAGCCTCAAGCACCGGCTTGACATTGTCCTGGTTGATATGACCAATCCATTTGGCAACGGATACGTGTTGCCACGGGGGCTCTTGCGTGAATCGGTGCGTAATATCAAGCGGGCGAGCTTTATATTCATTACGAAATGCACTGGCAAGAGTACCGAAGAGCTGCGAGCGAAGATTCGGAAGTACAATACGGTGGCTGAGATCACAGAATGCGAACATTGTCCGCGTTATCTGCAAAACGCGTTCCGTGAGGAACGAAAAGAATTGAAATATTTGCAGAAACGCAAGGTGGCAGTGATTTCAGGTATTGCGGAACCGAGCGGTTTTGAGAAAGCGTTGGAGGATCAGGGTGCTTCAATTGTACATATGCGCCGTTTTGCTGATCATCACAGGTATAGTCAGCAGGAAGTGATCGACATGATCAACAACAGCGTCAAGAAAGGAGCAGATGCCATTATTACCACGGAGAAGGACGCTGCCCGATTTCCGAAAGTCGATCGACGTGACCTGCCCATCTACTTTCTCAGGGTGGATATCAGGATTCTCAAGGGCTCTGAGGATTTTCACGACTGCATCTCCAAGATCTGTTTCAGGCCCGTCAGGAATGGTGATCAGTCAAACAGGAAGACAGGTAGCCAAACAGCGCGGGCAGGATCCACTGAAGAGGGTTCCTTTACCGCATCGGAAGCCGTTGTCGCCAAGGAGAAGGAACCGGCCATGGCTGGGAGCAAATAGGCCGCGCTGGAGAGGTCATGACGCATGCCGACAGAATCGAATATTCTCATTTGCAGTGTGAACTGGCTGGGCGATTGCATAATGTCCATGCCGGCGATCTCTGAATTCAAGCGGTGTTTTCCCGATAGGGCTCTCGCTGTGCTCACCAAGCCCAAGCTTGTCCCGATATGGAATATCTTCAAGTTTGTGGATGATATCCTTATCCTGAAGAGCGGGCGGGGTGGAATCAGGGAATCTGTTCGCTCTGTTGAGGCAGGTCGCTATCGGAAAGCGTTTGTGCTGCCCAATTCGTTCAGGTCCGGCTTGATACCATATCTTGCCGGGATTCCCACGCGGATTGGTGTGCCCGGTCATTTCAGGCGATGGATGCTTACCAACAGCATTATGCCGGAGCTACGGTCGGGGCAGGGGCACCAGGCGTATGAGTATTTTTCAATTATGGGAGTTGACCCTGAGAACCTGCAGCCGCCCTCTCTGGAGATAGACCTGGGATCGAAGACCTTATCTAGAGGGAAGCTGCTGGCTGCGGCTCGGGATATGGGGATGAGGGTCGATGCGGGTGACAGTTGGATCGCAATGGTGCCGGGCGCAGCGCGCGGGCCTTCCAAGCGATGGCCGGCGGCGCATTATGTGCAGCTGGGCAGGAAGTTGCTCGCCTCTCGCAGAAGTAGCATCGTGTTAATGGGTACGGCTGAGGAAGGGGTCCTTTGCGCACATATAGCTAATGAAATCGGGCGCGGGGCTGTAAATATGGCCGGCTCTACTTCGCTCTCTGAGTTTGCGAGTATGCTGTCTCTGTGCGAACTGGCTGTTGCCAACGACAGTGGCGGCATGCATCTTGCCGCTGCAGTGGGTGTGCCGACAGTGGGCATCTTCGGCGCTACCGATCATGCTAAGACGGGGCCGCTGGGGGACTGGGCAACAGTTGTCTGCGCTCACGGGGTGCTGAAATCGCGCGATATCGCACGAGAATCGACAAAGGCGAGCCAGGCGATGCTGCAGATCCAGGCGGAACGTGTCTTTGAGTCTGCCATGCGTTTGCTGGAGGCGCGCGAAGAGGAGTTGGCAAGTCACGATGGGAACTGATAACAGGCACGTAATCAGGTCTGCCTCACTTGTTGGGCGCTGCACGGCAGTGAGCCGTCTCCTGGGGCTTGTCCGTATGGTGCTTATGGGTGCGATGTTCGGTACCTCGGCCGTGCATTCCGCTTTCATAATAGCGTTCAGGATCCCGAATCTTTTCCGGCGGCTTTTTGGCGAGGGCGCATTGTCCGCCGCTTTTGTTCCTCTTTTTGTGGAAGCGATCGAGAAAGATGGGCGTTCCGGCACCTGGAAGCTGGCCACGGCCGTGCTGACACTACTTGGCGTTTTGCTCGCGGGCATAGTAGTAGTTGTCACCGGGGCCTTGAGCGTAATCT